>DDYW01000186.1:0-75591 GCA_002348185.1 Candidatus Hydrogenedentes bacterium UBA2224
CCTGGCACTGCTGTTGAGCGCATTTGCCTTCGGGACGGCGCACGCGGGGGAGCAGCTCGGTGATTTGACGGGACCGTGGCAGTTGTTTGTCGACGATCATCTGGTCGCGGAGAGCAGCAACCTCAGCCGGGTCTGGCACGCGTTCGAGAAGCATGCGGGCAATCCTCTGGTGCGCGCCGACCAGCCCTGGGAAGGCGCGGCGGTGTATCTCTACGGGACCGTGCTGCCCCGTGAGGACAGGACGGGGTACCGCATGTGGTACCACGCGTACGACGGCGACTACCGCATGCTCTACGCCACCAGTGACGACGGCCTCCAGTGGACCAAGCCCGCGCTGGGCCTCACCGAATTCAACGGTTCGGCCGAAAACAACATCCTGTTTCAGCTCACGCGCGAAAACCACAATCCGCAGGTCATTCACACGCCGTGGGAGTCCGATCCCGCGCGCCGCTACAAGATGCTCTATTTCGAATACGGCCGCACGCCGCCCGTGAGCACGGTTACGGGCTATCGCGGCGCGTATTCGCCCGACGGGATCCACTGGACCGAGTGCGCGGACAATCCGGTGCTGGTGGACAGCCCGGGCGATGTGGGCAATTTCGTGTGGGATCCTCTCGGCAAGCGCTACCTCGGGTATCCCAAGAAATTCACCGACGTGCGCGGATTCCGCCGGCGCTGCGTCGCGGTTTCGTCGACGGCCGCGTTCGAATCCTGGCCCGAGAGCACGCTGATCCTGACGCCGGACGAATACGACGACCGCCTGGTTGCCGATGCGGACGCTGCCGGCGCCCACACCGATTTCTACGGGCTGTGCGGGTTCGCCTACGAATCCATGTACCTGGGATTCCTCTGGATGTTCCCGATCACCGACGGCACGAACGACGGCCCGATCTTCGTCGAGCTGGTCAGCAGCCGCGACGGCGTCCATTGGCGGCGGCAGGACGAGCCGCGCACGCCGATTCTGCCTCTGGGGCCCGACGGCGCGTGGGACGACGGCATGCTCTTCACGCCGAACCATCCTCTGGTCGAAGGCGGCGCGATCAAACTGTATTACGGCGGTTTCGACGGTACGCACGGCGGCGACGCCAACGCCGCGATCGGCCTGGCTACCCTGCGCAAGGACGGGTTTGTCTCGATGCGCGCCGGCGAGCAGGCGGGAGCGCTCACGACGCCGCTCCTGGAGAACGTATCCGGCCCCCTGCGCGTCAATTTCGCCGCAAGCCCGGACGGCTGGCTTCGCGTCGAAGTGCTCGATGCGACCGGCAGCGTCATCCCCGGCTACAGCGAAACCGCGTGCGACGCCCTCACGGGCGATCACACGGACCTCGCGGTGACCTGGAGCAACAACAGCGCCTTGCCCGACACCCCGGTGCGCCTGCGCTTCGTCCTGCAGAACGCCGAGCTCTTCGCGTTCGCCGCGGGTGACGGGGTGACGACGCGCTGATCGAGAGCGCCGCGCGGGCGGTCTATTCGTTCAGAAGGAACGTCACCATCATATCGACACGGTATTCGACGATCTTCCCCTTTTCCACGACGACCTTCTGCTCTTTGACCCAGGCGCCCTGGACCTGTTCGACCGTGTTGGTTGCGCGTTCGATGCCGGTTTTGATGGCGTCTTCAAAACTGCGGGGGGAAGACGCGATGATCTCGATGACCTTGGCTACGCCCATTTTTCCACTCCTTTTTGGTTGGACTGGCTGCTGATGTCCGGAGAAGGGCAGGGTGTGCCGGCGGCCGGACAGCGCCGGGATAGAACAGGACACGCTCCCTGGTCATGGCAAACGCACCTCTCCGCGAAAAGGACCGCATCCACTCTTATACGCCCGAGAGGGCGGAGATGCAACGTCTGGGGCGCAGGGCGAAGAAGGGGCGAAGATAGCTGCATGGGGGCGCGTTCTTTCGTATACTGAGGCCGGCGCTGCGAACGGCAACGGCGGCACGCCGGCGATGGCC
This sequence comes from Candidatus Hydrogenedentes bacterium UBA2224, assembly GCA_002348185.1. Taxonomy (GTDB): domain Bacteria; phylum Hydrogenedentota; class Hydrogenedentia; order Hydrogenedentales; family SLHB01; genus UBA2224. The sequence continues at coordinate 1,954 of DDYW01000186.1, forward strand.
CCTACCGGAAAGGACGCCCATGCACGAAGCCAGACTCTACGAAAAACGCGACGGCCACCAGGTGAAATGTCATCTCTGCGCCCATGGATGCCTCATCGAGGATGGCGGGCGCGGGATCTGCCACGTGCGGGAAAACCGCGGCGGCACCCTCTACACGCTGGTGTACGAACAGGTTCTGGCGGAACATCTCGACCCGATTGAGAAAAAGCCCCTGTACCACGTCGCGCCCGGCTCGCTGTCGTATTCCATCGCGACGGCCGGCTGCAATTTTCGCTGCGGCTGGTGCCAGAATGCCGACATCTCGGCCATGCCGCGCGACCAGCGCATCATCCGCGGGGTGCGGGTCCCGCCCGGCCGCATTGTCGAACACGCATGCGAGGCCCGCTGCCGCAGCATCGCCTATACCTACACTGAGCCCACGATCTACTTCGAGTACGCCTATGACGTGGCGAAGGGCGCCAAAGACCAGGGCCTGCTCAACGTGCTGGTCACGAACGGGTTCATGAGCGCGGAGACGCTCGAAGCGTGGCATCCGCTGGTAGACGCGGCCAACGTGGATCTGAAGGCCTTTACCGACGCGACCTACCGGGAACACATCGGGGGGCGTCTCCAGCCCGTGCTGGATACATTGAAACGCATGAAAGACTACGGCATCTGGGTGGAGGTCACCACACTGGTGATTCCGGAACTGAATGACAGCGAGGACGAGTTGCGCGGGCTCGCGGCGTTCATCGCCCGGGAACTCGGCCGCGAAACCCCCTGGCACATCAGCCGCTTCTTTCCCGCCTACAAGATGACCGATCGGCGGCCGACCCCGCCCGACGCCCTCGAACGCGCCCTCCGAATTGGCGAAGGCGAGGGGCTGCACTACATTTACCTGGGCAATATCGGCGGCCAGCGTCAGAACACGCGCTGCAGCCAATGCGGCGAGGTGGTCATCGAGCGGCGGGGCTACAGCGCTCTCATCAACCACGCGAAAGCGGGCGCTTGCCCCGCATGTGGAACGCCCCTGGCCGGCATTGACATCGGTTCCGGGTGACGCCGATTCCCGCCGGGCCCGCTCCCCCTGGGATCCCCGGGCGCCCGGACAGCGCCTTTGTGACGCGGAGGAAAACCGGCCTAGACCCCAAGCTTCTCGCGGAGCACGCGGACCGCGTCGCCGAGGACGGGGATGTCCGGCATGACCGCGCCGAGCACTCCCAGCGCCACGAGCAGGATGAGGATCACGATGAGTTTGCCGATAAACGATTTGAGCACGCGCGCGAAGGCCCGGGGTTTCCGCATGCTCTCAAGCTGGTGAGCGCGCTGCACGAAGGCCTCGTACTTCTCTTTGCAGGCGTCGCTGCAGAACGTCCCGAACGCCGACTCGGCGATGTTGGCGCTGGTAATCGGCTGATTGCACTGTTTGCAGCGCATCCCCATGTCGATCCCCATGCGCTTGCCGGAACCTCCCATGACCGTATCCTCCCGGGTAGCTCTACCGCGTCTCGACGGCGTCGTCCAGCGCTTTGAGAGCGATTTCCTCGTGAATGCGCGACACAAACGCATCCAGCGGCATTGCGCCCAGATCGCCTTTCCGGCGGTGCCGGACCGAGACCGCCCCCGACTCGCGTTCCCGGTCGCCCACGACGAGCATGTAGGGGACCTGCTGCGTCTGGGCAGCGCGGATCTTGTACTTCATCGTATCATCGCTCAGGTCGGCTTCCACGCGCAAGCCCGCCTCGAAAAGCCGGTCGCGGACCTGGCAGGCATAGGCGTTCTGGCCGTCGGAAATGGGGATGACGACGCACTGGACGGGCGCCAGCCACGCCGGAAATGCGCCGCCGAAATGTTCAATCAACACGGCCAGAAACCGTTCAATCGCTCCGTAAATCACGCGGTGAATCACCGCGGGGCGATGGAGGTTGCCGTCGGGTCCGACGTACTCCAGGTCGAACTTCTCGGGCATGGCGAAATCGAGCTGGATGGTCGCGCACTGCCAGCTCCGTTTCAGGCAGTCGCGCACGTGGAAATCGATCTTGGGACCGTAAAACGCGCCGTCGCCCTCGTTCAGCTTGTATGCGATGCCCTTGGTGTCGAGCGCATTACGCAGCGCGCTGGTGGCGAGGTCCCACATCTCGTCCGTACCGATGGACTTCTCGGGCCGGGTGCTCAGCTCGACCGCATACTCCAGCCCGAAGACCTTGTACACGGCGTCCACGAAATCGATGATGCCGATCACCTCGCCCTGAATCTGATCGGGCGTCATGAAAATGTGGGCGTCGTCCTGTGTGAAGACGCGCACGCGGAACAGGCCGTGCAAAACCCCCGATTTCTCGTGCCGGTGGACCGTTCCCACCTCGGCGAGCCGCAACGGGAAGTCGCGGTAGCTGTGGAGGGTGGCCTTGTAAATCAGCATGCCGCCGGGACAATTCATGGGTTTCACGGCGAAGTCCCGCTCGTCGATCTGGGTGAAATACATGTTCTCTTTGTAGTGGTCCCAGTGGCCGGACTGTTCCCACAGCTTGCGTTCGAGGATGATGGGCGTGCGCACTTCGCCGTACTGCCGTTTGCGGTGTTCTTCGCGCCAGAACTCCATCAACTGGTTCAGCACGATCATGCCCTTGGCGTGGAAGAACGGGAACCCGGGCCCCTCGGGATGGAAACTAAACAGGTCGAGCTGTTTGCCCAGCTTGCGATGGTCGCGCCGTTCGGCTTCCGCCAGGAGTCTCACGTGTTCGTCGAGCTCTTTCTGGCTCGGGAAGGCGGTCCCGTAGATGCGCTGCAGCATGGGCCGCCGCTCATCGCCCCGCCAGTACGCGCCGGCCACGCTGAGCAGTTTGAACGCTTTGATCTTCCCCGTCGACGGCAGATGCGGCCCGCGGCAGAGGTCCACGAAATCGTCATGCCGGTAATACGTGATCGTACCGTCGTCGAGATCCCGGATCAGCTCCACCTTGTAGGGATTGCCCACGCGCTCGTAGTGCGCCAGAGCCTCGTTCTTGCTCCATTCGCCCCGTTCGAACGGGTAGTCGGCCCGAACGGTCTTCTCCATCTCCGCTTCGATGGCCGCGAAATCGTCCGCGGTCAAGGGCGGGTCGGCGTCGATGTCGTAGTAAAACCCGTCCTCGATGGGCGGGCCGATGGCCAGTTTCGCGTCCGGGCGCACTCGAAGAATGGCCGAAGCCATCACGTGCGACGCGCTGTGCCGGAACACGTCTTTGCCGCCTTCGGTGTCGAACGTGAGGATCGCCACCGTGTCGCCGTCGGACAGGGGCGTGGTCAGGCCTTTGACCTCGCCGTTGATTTCGGCGCCCATCGCGGCTTTGGCGAGCCGGGGCCCGAGGCCCTTCGCCAGGTCGAGGGCGTTTTGGCCCGCTTCCAGTTCTTTTTGCGACCCGTCCGGCAGGTTCACGCGTATTGTGCTCATGAGAACTCCTGAATCCCAATGGTTCAAGCGGTTGATGCGGCCGTGCCCTATAGAATAACGCGCGGGCATGCGCACCGGTTCCGCCTGGTCGCGCACGCGGAGATGCTGACAATATCCGCAAATTGTGCCACGAACCCCCCCAAGAGTTAAAGCGCGTGCTCCCGTTGCCCTTTTGACCCCGCACGCCTATGCTGGAACGGTCCGGTGTCTGAGAAACAGGGGTTGACGGGGAAGGAGACGCGACATGAGGCGGATCATAAGTTCGTTGGTGACAGCGGCGCTTGCGGCCTGCATGGCCATCGCGCTGTGCCCGGCCTCCTGGGCGGGCGACCCGACCAAGAACGAGCAATTCCAGCCTGGGGCCGAAGGCGCCAAACTCATCGACGCAGCCGCGTTCGAATCACTCCAGGCGGCCTTCCAGGCCCTGCCCGCCGCGGGGGGAGTTATCACCATTCCGCCCGGGCGCTACGAAATCACGGAACCGCTGCGCATACGGACCGGCGACGTCATCTCCCCGCCCTTCGACGCATCGATGGTCACGGCAAAATGCGCGCCGGTCACCGTAACGGTCCGGTCGGCGCGCTCGACGGCCAGTTCGGGTTCGGCAGCGCCCAGTGCGAATGCGGCAATCACGGCGAGGGAAAACATACGTCGTCTCCTGCGTTCCGGTCCAACGGCGAGGGCCAACGAAACCGCCACGCCGGCGCCGTCTCTACCACTGTTCGGCGATGCGGCTCTCGTCGTTGACGGCATCCTCGTAGTAATAATGTGCACAGGGGATGAAGATCTCTTTCGGGACCTCCTCGCCGTTGAGGTATTTGATGAAGGCCTCGACGGTGCCCACGGCCATCTGGCGGGGAAACTGCTGCGGGGAATCGTAGAGCTTCTTCTCGAACACGGCCTGTTTGCCCGCGGGGGAGGCGTCGAAGGCGATGATGGTGATCTGTTCGGCCCTGCCCGCCTTGGCGACCGCCGCGTAGGCCCCTAGCCCGGTCGGGTCGTTGATGGCGAAAATACCCACGATATCGGGATGCGCCTGAAGGATATCCGTCGCGACGGCATAGGCGTCGTTGCGGTTGCCCTTGCCGCTCAGATCGGTGACGATCTCGAGCTTGCTGTTGTTTTCACTGAGATAGTCCCGGAACCCCTTGACGCGGTAAATGCATGAGGTGACCTCGGGATAGTTGATGATGGCGATCTTGCCCTGGTCGCCCGTGACCTTCATCATGCTTTCGCCGGCGAGGCGTCCCCCCTGGTAGTTGTCGCTGCCGATGTGTGACACGATGTAAGGGCGGGCCTCCGCGTCGGTCACCTGCACGTCGTACGTAAACACGGGCACGCCCGCCGCGCCCGCCTTTTTGACCCCTTCCCCCGCGGATTCGGAGTCGACGGGGTTGAGGAAGATCGCGTCATAGCCTTGGGCCGCGAAATCGGCAAGCTGGCTGTTCTGTTTCGCGGGATCCATTTCACCGCTCAAAACCACCACCTCGTAGCCGTGTTTCGCCGCCTCTTCCTGCATGACGTTGCCGATGAGCTTGAAAAACGGGTTGGTAAGGTCCATGCAGGTGACGCCGATCTTGCCCTTGACCGCCGGCTTCGCCGCGGCCGGAGCCGCTTCCTGCTTCGAGCCGCACGAGACAGCCAGTGCCGCGAAAGCGCCCGCCAGCACCAGACGCGCGGCCCATCGAGTCGTGTTCATGCTTCCGTCTCCTTCCTGCCCGGTTCGCCGGGGGCGCCGCGCAGTTGTTTGCGCAGCAGCGCGTCAAACCCGCCGTCGCCCCGCGCCTTGTCGAGCAGCACCGCGCCGAGAATGACGCCGCCCAGCACGACCTGCTGTGTGTAGCTTTCGAGCCCCACCAGGTTCATACCGTTCTGAATCACCGAGATGACGAAGGCGCCGATCAAAGTGCCCAGAATATGGCCCGAACCGCCGGACAGGCTCGTGCCCCCCACCACCACCGCCGCGATGACATAGAGCTCGTACATCGTGCCCATGTTGGGCGTGCCGGTGTCGATCTGCGACGCCTGAATGCATCCGCCCAGACCCGCGGCCAGGGCGCTGACAACATATACGAAAACGATGACGCGTCCAACCGGCACGCCGGAAAGCCGCGCCGCCTCCTCGCTGCCGCCCACGGCGTAGATATGGCGTCCCAGGCGGGTGTGCGACATGAACACATGCGCCGCGGAATACAGCGCCGCGAGCAGAATGACCGTATTCGGCACGCCGAGAGTGCGCCCCTGGCCGAGCCAGGGCAGCGCCCCGGGCACCTGGTAGATCGAGAATCCGCCCGTGAGCATGAACGCCAGCCCCCGCGCCATCATCATGATGCCCAGCGTGGTGATGAAGGGCGGCACCCGGAACCGTGCCACGAGCAGCCCGCCCAGACCGCCCACCACGCCGCAGCTCAGCGTGCCCGCCAGAAACCCCGCCGGCACCGCCCAGGCCGGCGCGTCCTCGCCGCCGAGCCCTTTCATCACCAGCGTGCCGATCACCGCCGACAGCGCGATGAGGCTGCCTACCGACAGGTCGATCCCCGCCGTCAAAATCACCATGGTCATCCCAATGGCAATCACGGCAATCACCACTATCCGGTCCACGATCGCGAGCAGGTTCCCGCGTTTCAGGAAATCCGGCCACAGGCGCGAGGAGGGCGTCAGCACGCGGAAACCCGCGAACGCGGGGTACTGCTCGGGGATCAACGCCAGCACGTTCCATTTCACGACGTCGCCCGTGGTCGCGATGGCCGCCAGCGTACCGCCTTCCGTGTGGACCGCGTCGACGGCCGTCCGGAGATCGCGCGGCGTGCCCACCACCACCCGCGTATTCGTGAATCCCGCCGCCTGAAGACGCGCCCCGAGCGATTCGGCAAACGGCGCGGAATCGGTGTTTTGCGCTCCCGCCACAAGGATGACGGACGCGGGGCCGAAGGATGTACTGATCTCCCCCGCCAGCTCGGCGATGGCCTCCTCGCCGGTCGGAGACTGGACCTTCAGCGTGAGCACGCTGAACAGTACGCACAGCCCGAGCAAGACCAGGACCATCCCGTAATCGCCGAGCAATCTTCTCGCCATCGTTTTCCGAAATCCCCTGTGATTCCGCGCGTCACGCGCAAGCGCTACGATCGTAGAGGCGGCACTACCCGAATGCAAACAAAATCGCGCGCGCCGCGTCCGGCGTTATTGAAAAAGCTCTTTGAAGGGATGGACGGCGATGGAGTGCGCCAGGAACACCGCCGTGACGAGCCACAGGAGAAGGCAGACCCAGAAGGCCACGGTCCAGAAATGACGCAGCACGGCGTTCCGGAGCGGGTGCGCTTCCGGAAGTATGCCGAGCAGCAGGCCCCCCACCAGACCCCCGATATGGGCCGCGTTGTTGACCCGCGGGACGATGAACCCGAAGACCAGCATGTAGACCACCCAGCGGACCAGCGCGTCGCGGTAGATGCGCATGCCCGGCCCACCCGTGTGAAAATACGCGATCCCGAAACCGATCAGCCCGAAAATCCAGCCCGAGGCGCCCAGGGTGGGCACCTCCGGGGTCCCCTGCGCAAGACCGTACCACGCATACGACCCGGCCGCGGCCGTGAGCTGGCACGTGGTGATCAACACCAGCATGCGCGAGCGGCCGACCTGGTTCTCCATAATGGGCCCGATCTGGCTCAGGGCAAACAAATTGAACGCGATGTGAATCAGGCCCGCGTGATACAGGCCGAACGCCAGGGCCCGCCAGTACTGCAGGGGGTCCCGCATCATCAGAGGCATCCATCCGCCAAACCGGAGCAGCGTCTCAAAGTCCGGTCCCACGAGGGTCGACACGCCTCCCAGCAGAACGCTCAGTCCGAACAGACCGATCATGACCGCCATGAAAATCACCACGGTCGGCGCCCCGCCCTGCGGCGTGACGATTCCGAACAGGCGAAACAGCTTGTACCCCAGGGCCGACGGCAGCCGCGCCCCGCACTTCTCGCAGCGCCGGGCGTTCCGGTCGTTGAGCGCGCTGCATTTGAGGCAGAACTTGTGCGGGTAGGTCAGCCATTGCAGACGGCTGGGCAGGGCGGTGCTCCGCTCGCGCACCGCTTCACGCTTCTTCTCCCACTGGTACAGCTTCCAGCGGAGCTTCTGCGTGCGGAACCCGAGCGCTTCCAGCCGGTCCAGCATTCTGACCAGGAAATCAGCCATGCGCGCAGTGTAGAGTTTTGGGGACACAATACTCAATGGTGAGTTTGCGGGCCCTCCAATTCTCGAAATACCGGTTCCGCGGAGAGAGCCGGGGCCGGAATACCCAAATCGCTTGTACCCAAGCCGCTGGTTGGTTCATGATAGCGTCAATGCAGGAAGTCCGCCGGCACGGGCCCCGGGGTGCGATTCGTGCCGCACCCAGCGGGCGAGCTTCCGGGTCGTTTTCATACCGGGTTTGCCGTGGGCGACGGCAACCGCACACGATGAGGTCTGACCATGCCTGATTCCGTCACCGGCCTTTCCTCGAAATCCTTTGACATCACCAGGGATGTAACGGCGATAGTTCTCGGGGGGGGACGAGGCAGCCGTTTGCGGCCGTTGACCTCTGAGCGGGCGAAACCCGCCGTGCCGTTATGCGGACGCTACCGTCTGGTGGACATCCCGATCAGCAACTGCATTCACTCGAAGATCAACCGTGTTTTCCTGCTCACCCAGTTTAACAGCGCGTCGCTGCACCGCCACGTCAGCCACACCTACAAGTTCGATGCGTTTTCCGAGGGATTTGTTGAAATCCTGGCCGCCGAACAGACGTATCAGAGCGGCGACTGGTACCAGGGCACGGCGGACGCGGTCCGCAAACAGTTGCGCCATTTCCGCAATCTCAACGCCAAGTACTTTCTCATTCTGTCGGGCGATCAGCTTTACAGTATGGACTATGGGGCGATCCTGCGGACGCACATCGACAAAGGTGCGGAGATAACCGTTGCGGCGCTACCGGTCGCCAAAGACGCCGCGCGCGGGTTTGGCGTGCTGCAGGTCGACCCCAACGGGCGGCTCGTGAATTTCGTCGAGAAGCCCTCGGACGAGGCGCAGTTCCAGAAGCTCGTCACCCCCAAGGCAGTGTTCGACGACTTTGGTCTTGAATCGGAAGGGCGCAGCTTCCTCGGGTCGATGGGTATCTACGTGTTCAACGCCGACCTGCTGCCCGGCCTCTTGCTGGAGCACCTCGACTGGAACGATTTCGGCCACCATGTGCTGCCGAGGTCGCTTCAGCAGCGGCCCATTTTCGCCCACCTCTTCTCGGGGTTCTGGGAAGACATCGGTACGGTGCGGTCGTATTACGAAGTCAGCATCCGGATGGTGCAGCCCAATCCGCCGTTCGAGTTTCACCGCCCCGGGCAGGTGGTGTACAGCCGCGCGCGGTTTCTGCCCGGCGCCCGGGTGTCCAATGCCACCGTGCGCAATTCGATGATCTGCGAAGGATGCCGCATCGAAGACGCGACGATCACGGACTCGATCGTCGGCATCCGCACCATTGTGGGCCGCGGCGTCACCATCAACCGAAGCATCATCATGGGCGAAGACTATTTTGAGGAGGAGCGCGCGCCCGGCCAGATCCCCATCGGCATCGGCGAGGGCACCCACATCGAGGGGGCCATCGTAGACAAGAACACCCGCATCGGCAGGAACGTCCGGATTCATGCCGCCGACGCCCTGCCCGACCAGACGGGCGACGGCTGGGCGATCCGCGACGGGATCGTCGTGATCCTTAAAGGCGCCGAAATCCCCGACGGCACGGTCATCGGAAAGGCCTGAGCCTCTCCCGTAACGCTGCGGGTTCGGAATGCCCCGGCGCGGGTGCTATAATCGCGCGAATGCTCCACAAACCGCGAAGGAGATGCGTCATCATGCCGGACAAGAAGAAGGAAAAGGTCTCGGATTTCCGATACGACACGGGGGAAGCCCGGGTGCCCTGGGCCGCCGTCGGCGAACACGTCCGCGAGGACGACATCCTGGCATTGATCAAATTCCTGCTGCGTCCGGCCAGGGGGGAACAGAAGCACTACGACGCGCGTTTGAACAAGGTGGCGGCGGAACTCCGGAACCTGGGCGCGGTGTCCACGCCGGCCGGCAAACTCAGCCTGGCGGGGAACGTGCAGGCCCTCGAAGAAGCCACCGCCCGGTTCCTGGGCGCGAAACACACCGTGTTTCTCACCAACGCCACGGCGGGCTTCGAGATCGCGTTCAAATATGCCGGCCTCAAACCCGGCGATGAAGTCATCGCTCCCGCCATCACCTTCATCGCCACCATCGCCTACCCGCTCGCCCTCGGGGCGAAGGTTGTGTTGTCCGACGTCGATCCGCGCAGCCTCAACATGGATCCGAAAGACGTCGCCCGCAAAATCACGCCCCGGACCAAGGCGATCATCCCGGTCCATCTCGGCGGTTACCCCGTGGACATGGCGCCGATCATGAAGCTGGCGCGCCAACACGACATCACGGTGATCGAGGACGCGGCCCACGCGTTCGGAGCGTCGTACCGCGGCAAGATGATCGGCACCATCGGGCATTTCGGGTCGTTCAGTTTCCATGAGGTCAAGAACATCACCTCGCTGGGCGAAGGCGGGATTCTGGCGTCGACCACCGCATTTGGCCGGGAGTTGCGCCGGGCACGCTTCCTCGGCCTCGACCTGACGCGCCAGATCCCCAACTGGCTGTACGACGTGCCCGCGTTCGAGGGAAAAGACGGCTGCTTCTTCACCGGCAACTACTCCACCACCGAGATTCAGGCCCTCGGGCTCCTGTCCCAGATGAAGCGCCTGCCGCGCATCATCGCGAAACGCAAGAAGGCGGCCCAGTACCTCGACAAACGATTCGCCAGGGTCGACGGCCTCCTGACCCCGCCCGGCGACGACGCCCGGATCAAGAGCACCTACCATCTCTATCTGCTGCAGATTGACCCGGACAAGGTGGGCGGGGACATCCAGACCCTCAAAAAGAAGCTCGACGCCCGCGGCATCGTCCAAATCCCCCATTTCGCGCCGCTCTACAAGTTCAGCGTCATGAAACAGCTCGGCTACGACACCGCGGCCATCGAGAAGACGTGCCCCGTCGCCGAGGAGGCGTTCCAGCACCGGTTCACCCATCTCCCGCTCTACGATTTCACCAAAGAGCAATTGACTTATCTCGCGGACGCCGTGATCGAGTCGGTCGGCGAGATGAAGCGCGGCACCTAAGCGGCCGAGTCTCGTTGGCGTCCGCGCGTTCGGGCGTGAGCGCGATCCGTGCCTTGTAGGGGCAGCCCCCCGTGGCTGCCCATCCGGTTTGAACGGGGACACGGAATCGCGCCGCGAACGGCGTTTGGAACATATCTCCGTTCTTGCCGCCCCGAAGGGGCAACCGAAAATTGCCCCGGGTTTCAACCCGGGGTTCACGCATCCCCAAAGGACCAAGTCCCATAGGAACGGCAGAGGCGAAGACACTGCCCGATAGATGAACGGTCAGATTGCGCACCATCATCACAAGACGCTCAAAGAGGAATTCCTGGCGTTTCTCAAACGGAACAAGATTGAACATGATCCCAGACACATTTGGGGTGATATGCGGATTCTGCCGTCCCTACGGGACTTGATTTGGGCGCGAGGTGATCCCCGGGTTGAAACCCGGGGCTATTATCTTTCGTCCCTGCGGGACGTCATCTGCGCACGATGCGAATCCGCGTTTTTTCCGCCCTGCGGGAATCAATCCGTACGCGATGCGAATCCCCTCTTCTTTCGTCCCTGACGGGACTCGATATATGCGTGACACGAATCCCTGCGTTGAATGCAAGGGCCTGCGGGACGTAATCCGCGCACGATACGAATCCGCTTTGTCTCGTCCCTACGGGACTCGATGTATGCGTGACACGAATCCCCGGGTTGAATGCAAGGGCCTGCGGAATGATCACGCGGGCCCGCGTGACCGCACACCGGACAAAAACGAAAACCCGGGGCCTAAAGCTCTGTGGCCATTCTTCCACGGAAAAGAAGGCCGAGCGCCAGCTCGGCATTCTTCTTCGTAAACCGACGGGCGCCTTGCTTTGGGCCGGGCCCGCGTGGATACTATCTGGATCGGCGCGCGCCGGTGATTCACACACGTTGCGCGGGGGAAAACTCTGGGAGGCCGCGCCAGTATAACGAGGAATGCATGTCTGTACTGGTCAATAAAAGCGTGGGCCGCACGCTGTTTTCGATGGCGTTTCCGATGCTGGCCGGCACCTTCGCCATGAACGCGTACAACCTGACCGACACCTGGTTTGTGTCGCGGCTGGGCACGCTTTCTCTGGCGGCGATGGGCTTCACGTTTCCGGTCGTGATGTTGTTGACCTGCGTTGCGCGCGGCATTGGTTCGGGCGTGACCACCCTGACATCCCATGCGATCGGCAGTAACGACCACGACCGCGCGGTCCGGCTGGTCACGCACGGGTTTATGCTCACGTTGGGCGTCACGGCCGTGATGTCCATTGGCGGATACCTCAGCATTGGGCCGGTGTTCCGGCGTCTGGGTGCGGATGACGCCACGTTGCCGCTCATCGGGGAGTACATGCGGACCTGGTTTCTGGGCGCCCTGTTCATGACGCTGCCGATGGCGGGCAGCGGCGTCCTCATCTCCGCGGGCGATTCGAAAGCGGCCAGCATGCTCATGATTGCGGGGACGGTCCTCAACACGATCCTGGACCCTATCATGATCTTCGGGTTCCTTGGCTTCCCGGCCATGGGCATCCGGGGCGCCGCTCTGGCCACGATAATCTCGCAGGGGGTCTCGACCGTGTGGCTGGTTCACCTGCTTCACCGCAGACACCGCCTGCTGGCCTGGCGGGCCTGGAGCCTGTCGGAGTATCGCCTCTCGTTGCGGCAGATCATGCAATTCGCGGTGCCGAGCGTGCTGAGCATGATCCTGATGCCGGTGTCCGCAAGCGTCATTACGCGGCTCCTGAGCCATTTTGGGAACGGGGCCGTGGCGGCGGCCGGGGCGGCCGGCCGCGTCGAGATGTTCGCGTTCATCATCCCGATGGCGCTCGGCATTTCGCTTACGCCGTTTGTGAGCCAGAACGTCGGCGCGGCCCGTCTCGACCGGGTCAGGCAGGCCAAGACCCTGGCCGTCGGCTTCGCCCTGGGATACGGCGGATTCTCCACGGCCGTCTTCTTCCTGGGCGCGCCGTGGTTCGCGTCCCTGTTCACGGACGACCCCGAGGTTGCCCGCACGTTTGTGGCCTACACGCGCATCATCTCGTTCGGTTACGGAATGATGGAAGTCCACCGCTATTGCGGGTTCTTTTTGACGGGCCTGCACAGACCCCTCTCCGCGACCCTGCTTAACGCGATCCGGGTCCTTGTGCTGCTGATCCCGCTTTCCTGGCTTGGCGCGCATGTCTGGGGGCTGGAAGGCGTGTTCTGGGGCCGGCTGGCCACCGATTTCACGGTGGGCGCCATTGGCCTCCTTTGGTTGTCCCGCGCGTTTCGCGGCATCAACAGCGACAGCGTACCATAAGCCGTCCGGCTCGCTTATGGAGGAGGGTTCCGTGGGCCGCGAACGAGGAAAGGGGCGTTTCATGGGATGGTATCCGTGTTTTCTGATGGTTCTGTCGTGTATGGGAGGGAATGACGCGTCAGCGGGACGCGACTTTGCCGAGCCGGGGCTGCGGGAGGCGTGGCTGCGGCATCCGGTCTTGGGCGATCCGTCGTTTGACGCGTTTGAGCGGATTCCGGGCAATCCGCTCCACCGGGGTTCCCCGCCCTATCTCTGGCCGGTCAACGGCTTCCTGTTCGAGGATCCCGTAAGCGGCCATTGGTACGTCTATGTCGGGCACTATCTGGAGGGATACGCGCACGCGGCGGAGAACCCCAGCCGGTGCACGGTGTTCCGCTCGACCGATGCCGCTGCAACCTGGGAAGAGCTTGGCCCCGTGTTTACGGGCGAGCCGCACACGTTCGAGGACGAGATCACGCCCTTCTCCGGCGCGCCCGATGTGTCCGTGGTGTACCGCGACGGGCGCTATCACATGGCCTTCGACTGGGGGACGCCCAATCTGACCTGGGATGTCGCGGCCGACCCGCCTCGCGATGCCAACGGCGGGGCGGCCTACGCGTGGGCGGAGCGGCCCGAAGGCCCGTTTCACCCGGCGCCCCGGGCCATCGCGGGCACCCGCCAGCAAGTCCCGTTGGCCGGAAAGTACCGCCGGATGTACGCTTCGACGATCATCCCCCGCGAACAGGACTGGCTGGTGCTGACCCTGACCGATTCCGGTCCGTATTTCGGGTGGGCGCTGGTGGGCCGAACGGCGAAACAGCCGGAAGGGCCCTACGGCAACGAAACGCTGCTGCTCCATCCCGAGCAGGCGGGGTATCATCCGCCGTTGATGGAGTTTTTTCCGGCATTTGTGCACGACGGTTTCCTCTACGCGCCCGCCACATCGGTTGCGCGCAACCGCAACTTCCAATGCATCTGGCGGGTTCCCATCGAGGACGCCATGAATCCCAGCGCCTGGCGCCTCTGGCAGCACGGCTCCGTCTGGCACGCGGAACCCGTCGAACACGAACATCACGGCATCTGGGGGCAGACCTTCTCAGGATTCGTCGGGGCAGACGGCGCCTTCCACGTGATGTTTCCCGCGCGGGACAGCGCGGGGCGCGGCACCATTAACCTCGCGCGCCGCCCGTGGGCCCGGCCCTACCGCGCCCGCGGGTTTCATTTCAGCGGGCACGCGGGCCCCAGCCTTACCTTGCTCCGCGAGACCGGCACGCTGGAACATCTCACGATGCGCGCCGAAATCCAGGGTTCCGTGGCCGTCGTCTGGGGCCATACCGCGCCGCTCGGACCCGACCGGCCCGCTTCGGACGCCATGCCGCATCCCGTCACGCTGTCCCGGTACGACGGCCTGGAATTGCGCCGCGACGGCTGGACCCTGTTTTCCTGCGACGATGCGGGCGAACGGCATACGGCAGCCGAAGGCGCGCTCGAATCGGCGCCGGAGACGTGTTCGATCGCGTGGACCGCGCCGGGCGTGCTCGGACTGGCGCTCAACGGCCAGCCCGTCTGGGCGGGACCTTTTGCCCGGAAAGCCGGGGCGCTCGGCCTCCTGGCCAGCACGTTCAGCCATGCCGACGTCACGCAATTCGAGGTTGCGGGCGATTTCGGCCCCGGAAGGTTCCGGTATCTGTACTCCGAAGGCCTGGTCGGCGTCGCGCAGCACCGCGACCACTGGGAAGAGACCCGCGACCCCGCGTTTCTGTATGGCACAGGCACGGTGTCCCGTCAGGAGGGCGTGGCCGCGAAATGGAACATCGCCTGTTCGGGATTCGCGTTGTGGAGTCCCACCGGACCCGGGTACGGCACGGCCGAAGTGTGGGTCGACGATAGGCGCCTGGGCGAGGTGAGTTTTGCGTCAGCCGGGCCACAGGCGTCGCATGTGGTCTTCCGCGCCGGAGACCTCGAGCCCGGTTTCCACGCGATCTGGGTCAAAAATGTCTCGGGCCCGATCCCCCTCGACGTGCTCGAAGGCGAACTCGGGACGCGACCGTAGCGTTGCGGCCCGGGGCGCGGCCGTGGTTTCCGGGCTTTATGGTGACCCCCGAAACGCGCTACAATAACCCGGTTTCTCCAAATCGCGCCCGCGGGTGCGGGAAAGGATCTCCGATGACGCTTCTGGAAGTGCGGGACCTGGCCATCCAGCTTGACGACAAGCAGGTCCTGGGCGGCGTGTCGGCCGATTTCAAGCAGGGGCGGGTCTACGCGATCGTCGGGCCCAACGGCGCGGGCAAATCGACCCTGGCCAACGTGATCATGGGCCTGCCGGGGTATACGAATTTCCAGGGCGACATCCTGTACCGGGGCGAGTCGTTGAAAGGCCTGGCGGTGGACGAGCGGGCGCGGAAAGGCGTCACGCTCGCCTGGCAGGAACCCGCGCGGTTTGAAGGCCTGTCGGTGCACAAGTTCGTGACGGCGGGCGCAAAGACGACCAATGGCCGCGACCTGGCCGCCGCGGCGTTGCGCCAGGTGGGCCTGGAGCCTGCCCGCTACCTCAATCGCGCCGTCGACAAAACCCTCAGCGGCGGCGAACGCAAACGCATCGAACTGGCATCGATCCTCGCCATCGAACCCGCGCTGGTGTTGATGGACGAGCCCGACTCGGGCATTGACGTCGAGGCCCTCGACCAGATGTTCGAGGCCATTCACCGGCTCAAGGAAAAAGGCAGCACGGTGATCCTCATCACGCACAGCCGGACCGTGTTGCGTCAGGCCGAGCATGCCTACCTCCTGTGCGACGGCCGCGTGATCGACGAAGGGCCGGTCAACCGGATCGGCCAGTATTTTGAAAACCGGTGCGCCCTGTGCGACCACACCAACGAACCCGGCCCGCAGGAGGCGCTATGAGCGACGCCGAACTCGTCCAGCGCCTGCTGGAATCGGTGGGCATCAAACCTAGCCATGTGCTGAGCGACGACGTCGCCCGTCTTGAAGTCCATCAGAACCACGTGGTCGGCGCGCACCTGCTGCCCGGCCTCGAAGTCGACACCACCGAGCGGGACGACGGCATCGAGGCGCATCTGCGGCTGTTGCCCGGGGCCCGGTTCGAGCGCCCAATCCACCTGTGTTTCGGGATGCTGCCCGAAAAGGGCCTGCAACACATCGTACTGGAAATCGACGTGGAAGAAGACGCATCGGCACAGGTTCTGGCCCATTGCACCTTCCCCAACGCGGTCGAGGTCAAACACCGGATGGACGCACGGATCCGCATCGCCCCCGGCGCCAACTATTCCTACTACGAGCGGCATGTCCACGGTCCCGGCGGCGGCGTGGAAGTGATTCCGCACGCGACCGTCGAACTCGGCGAGGGAGCGCGGTTCAAGACCGAGTTCGACCTCATCAAGGGACGCGTCGGCGAGATGGATATTGCCTACGACGCGGTCGGCCAGGCCCACAGCGTGCTCGAGATGCTGGCCCGCGTGAGCGGCAGCGGCACCGATAAGATCCGCATTCACGAGAAGGCCCGCCTCGCCGGCGAGGCGGCCCGCGCCGTGCTTACGACCACTATCGCCCTGCGCGACGACGCCCGCGCCGAAGTGTTCAATACCATCATCGCGGACGCCCCCCGCGCCCGCGGCCACGTCGACTGCAAGGAGATCGTTCAGGGCCGCGCCGTGGCTAAGGCGGTCCCGATTGTCGAAGTGAACGACCCCACGGCCCACGTCACCCACGAGGCGGCCATCGGCAGCGTCGATTCCAAACAGTTGCAGACCCTCTTGTCGCGCGGACTCACCGAGGACGAAGCGGTCGATCTCATCATCGAGGGCATGCTGAGCTGATCCTCGGCCAGGGAAGGGCCACAAGGCGTTCCGAGCCTGTATGCCGGGCGAGCGCCCGGAAATCCCGGACGGGCGAATCCGGGGCGAACGGGATTACTCGGCGTCTTCGGATTTGGCGGCCGGTTTCCGCGCCGGTTCCTCGGTGATGTAGATGCCCACGTTGACCGGGACGAAGAAGTGCAGCACCAGCTCCCACAACAGGCCGATCCCCAGTACCAGCCCGCCGCCGACAAACAGCGTGACGCCGTCGACCAGGAGCGTTGCAGTCCATACCGGGGATTCCGCGACAAAGAGCAACACGAATCCCGCCACGATGCCGCAGGCGCCGAGAAACATCATCAGGAGGCTCAGGAAACCGAAGAAATGGATGGGCCGGTTGACGTACCGGTACAGAAACACCATGGTGCCAACGTCGATAGCGCCGCGCACGAAACGCTCGATGCCGTATTTCGAACGGCCGTAGCGCCGCGGGTTGTGGTGGACGGGCACTTCGGCAATGCGGTACCCCAGGTCCCGCGCCAGCGCGGGCAGCAGGCGGTGCCGCTCGCCATAGACCGAGAGCCGCTCGACCACCTCCCGCCGAAACAGCTTGTATCCGCAGTTGATGTCGTGCAGTTTGAGCCCCAGCACCCGCGAGACGATCCCGTTGTACAGGCGGGATGGCAGAACCTTGTGCCAGGGATCGTGGCGGACCTTCTTCCATCCCACGACCACATCGAACCCTTCGTCGAGTTTTGCGAGGAAGGACGGGATCTCGCGCGGATCATCCTGCAGGTCCCCGTCCATGGTGAACACCAGATCGCCTGAAACCCGGTCGAATCCCGCGGCGAGCGCGGTCGATTTGCCGAGATTGCGGCGAAACCGGCAGATCTCGACTTCGGGGTGCTCGGAACGCAGGGCCGCCAACGCTTCGTAGGTGCCGTCGGTGCTGCCGTCATCAATGAAGAGAATCTGCACCTCCTGCCCGGCGGTGTGGTGCAGAATGCCTTCGACGAGTTCCCGCACCGATTCGCGCTCGTTGCAGGCGGGAATGACGAAACTCAACTTCATGCAGGCTACGCCCTCCTTCCCCCGTGGGATTGTATCACGGATGCCCCGCGCACCGTGCGGGCGTCTCCATGCGCGGATCTGGTCAGAGCTTGAAGACCAGCACCTGGTTGCCCTCGAGCTTGATTTCGGGGCCCGGTGTGCCGCCGCTGAGCAGTTCCGGGCAGGCCTTCGGTAGCACGACGGTTTGCGGCTGGCGGCCGTGATTGATGACAAAGAGAAGCGATCCCTGTTTGCCGGTACGGCGGGTGATCTCTACGTCCGGCGGGATGTCGGCGACCGGGAATGGCGGAAGCACGGCCGCCGCGAACGTTTCCATAGCCGCCGGCGGCAGGTAGACCCCGAGATAGTAGACCGTGCCCTTGCCGCGAACGTTGCGCGTCGCCGCGCAGGCGCCCTTCAACCTGCCGCCGGCAAACTGCGCGACCGGCTGCGCTTCCCGGCAGGTGAGCACTTCAACCCAGTTCTCGACCGCCGCCGCGGGCACGGGCGACGAGCCGCCCGCGGGCGCGATCGCTTCAGTCTGACCGTGATGATACGGGCGGACCTCCTCGACCGTAAGTCCCGCCATCGCGACAAACGCGCCGGGGCGCGGATAGGCCCACATCGTGTTGGCGGGCGTGCGCGCGCCCGATTGCGGCGTCAGCACGACCGTGCCGCCCGCCTGGGCGAACGCGTCGAGCCGGTCGGCGAGGGCCTTGTCGACCAGGCACGCGCAGGGGGCAAACACCACCGCGTACTTGCCGAGGTCGCTGGCGATATCCACGAAATCGCATCCGTGGCCGCTGCGCTTGACCGCGCGGTAAATCTCATAGCAGTGGTTGTCGTAATGGAAGCCCGGGGCGCCCGGCTGCCGCTCGGCGCTCCACAGCATGGCGTAGTTGCGCAGGATGGCGACCGGCGTCTGGACCACCGTTCCCGCGAGTGCGTCGCCGAGTTTTGCCAGTTCCGCGCCCGTTTCGGCCACTTCACGGTACCGGCGGCGCGCCACACCATCGTGGTCCAGAATGCCGTGCCAATACTGTTCCGCGCCAGACAGACACGCCCGCCAGCGGAAATAGCACACGCCGTCGGCGCCGTTCGCCACCGCCTGCCACGTCCACCGGCGGATATCGCCGGGTTCGGGCTGCTCGCCCATCAGGCCCGTATTGGCGTCGCCCGTGGGCCCGCTCTTCTGCTCCATGACCCAGAACCGGCCCCTGAACGAACGCGTGATCTCGTGCTGGTACGCGGGCAGGAACGGGTCTTCGCCGCTCTCGGGGTAGTTGTCCCACGACGGGAAATCGGTGTATTCGGCCAGTTTCCAGTAGTCGATCTCCGGGAACCCGCCCATCAAATTGTGGGTGACGAAATGGTTGGGGCACAGTTGCTTGAGGAGCTCGTACTGGGCCCGCTGGAATTTCACCTGGGTGTCCGATGAGAACCGGGCGAAATCGAGCCAGTGACTGGGATTCGGGCCGGCCGGCATGTGCCGCGGCAGGGAAATCTCGTTCCACTGCTGAAATTCAAAGCCCCAGAACGCGGCGCCCCACGCCTGGTTGATGCTGTCGGTATCCTTGTACTTCTCGAGCAACCAGTCCCGAAACGCGCTCTGGCAATGGTCGCAATAGCACCGGGTCGTCCTGTGGCACCCGAACTCGTTGTCGGTCTGCCACCCGATGACCCCGGGCATGCCCGCGTAGTGGCGTCCCATCTGGTCGACAATGCGGTCGGCCAGCATCTGGTATTCGGGCGCGTTCTTGCAGCAGTGGCACCGGGAACCCGGGTTGCGCACGCGGCCTTCCGCGTCGCGCTGGAGCATCCCCGGGTGTTTCTGAACCGCCCACTGCGGCGGAATGCACGTGGGCGTGCACAGGACGCTCGAAATGCCCTCTTTGTGGAGCGCCTGGATGACCGCGTCCATCCATTCGAAGCGGTACCGCCCCTGTTCGGGCTCAAACCGGTTCCAGGCGAATTCGCCCATGCGCACCACGTTGATCCGCGCCTGTTTCATCAGGGGGATGTGGTCTTTCGCCTGTTTGGGCGTCCAATGCTCGGGATAGTAACAAGCGCCGAAGTACATCATGCCGGTTTCCCTTCGCTCTGTGTCCGGGCGGTATCATAACAGCGGCGCCGAGGCCGGGCCAACGGCGGCCGCGCCCGCCCGGCGTTCGGCACGCGCAGGCCCGGGTCACGGCGCGTCGTGGTAAAACGCCGAGGGCGGGATGGGACGGTTGGTGATGCCCGGGCCGTCATAACGCAGATACAGCCCTTTTGACCCGCCCGCCTGGAAATACTCCACGCGAATGGGATGGTAGCCCTTCCGCAACGCCACCTGCATGAACTGTTCCCGGAGCGAATGGAGGCCGTCGTTGTCGAGGACCTTGCCGCTCAGGGTCAGGCGGCTGCCGTCATTCGAGCCGATGGTGAAGGTGTAAATGCCGTCCGCCGGCGCCTTGAAATACCCCGAGAAACACAGGGCGAAATCCGATTCCCGCGGCCACGCGCCGTCGTACACGTGCGTGGCAACGCCTTCCGCGGCGGGCGCAAGGTCCGCGGTGTCCGGCAGGGCGTCCCACCCGCCCGTGTACGCCTTGTACGCGATGCCGGGCCGGGGATTCGCCACCGCGACTGGCTCGCACGGTTCGAGGACCTGACGGCCGCCTTTGAGCGCGATCTCAAAACTCTGGGCATAATCGTCCAGGGTGGTGGTGCTTTCGTCCATGCGGACGACGCCGCCTTTGCGCGCCATCTCGAAAAACGACTGGACACGCCGCTGGAACTCGGGCCGGGGCTCGACCGTGAAATGCGCGTGGTCGAAATCGTAGAGCACCTCGCCTCTGAAGCGGTTCAGTTCGAGCCAGCTGTATTCGTGGCAGAGCCGGGCGATCTTGACCCGTTCGAGCACCTCCGGCTCGTCCGCGACGGCCGCCTCGGCGCGGTTCCACAACACCTCGCCTTTCGTCATCACCTCGTCCGTCAGGTAGGCCGCGTCCTTGGGGCCAATCCAGATGTCGCAGTGAATGTTGTCCTTCTCGACCTTGTCGTGGAGCAGGTCGAGGTATTCGCGGATGGGTTTGGCCGCCTTTCCATAGACGCCTACCAGAAACTCGTTGATGGCGCGGTCCTCGCCATACTCGGGGTCCCACAGAAGCTTCGCGTTCAGGTAGCCGCTCAGTTCGCTGAACTCACCGCTCCGCGACACGTAGTTGTCCTGTTCGAAGATCCCCGTCACGTTGTTGCGGATGAAAAACTGGATGTTGTCGTCGCGCACCCGCAGGTTGGGAAACGGCACGTGGAAATCGTGGAAACTGGTCACGTAATCCCACACCCAGAGGCGGTTGGCGACCTTCGCCCAGTCCTCGGCGTCCTTCCGGAAAGCCTGGTTTTCCTCGCTGTCGCAGGTGGCCAGCGGATGCATAAAACAGCATTCGATGCTGCACAGGCGGATGATCACGTTCGGCCGCGGCCGCATGGTCCTGGGCGCCTTGCGCGTCCATTGGTACGCGAGGGTCTCGATGGCCTTGTCCGGATACTCCTGCTCGATGGCCGCGGCCACCTGGTTGACCAGCTGCAGCACCGGCGCCATCTGCGAGCCTTCCTCTTCGGCAAGCGCCTGGCAGACCGCGCACTCGCAGTGGTTGTCCCAGTCGTTCTGCGAAACCGAGTACACGAAGGCGTCCGGGTCCGCGGCGATGCGCTTCTTCAACTCCTCAGTGACCAGGCGCACCACGTCGGGGTTGGTGCAGCAGAGCTGCGTGCGATCCTTGATCCGCGTGCCGCCGATTTCCGAGAAGTACTCCGGATGTGCGTCAAACCAGGTCTCGGGCGGCACAAGCACGTTGAACGTGTGCACGAACATCCCCGCGCCGAAGCGCACCTTGCCGCCGTGCTTCTCCTCGAGCGAGGCCGCGCTGCTGTTCATCCGGTTCCGCGCGCACCAGTCGCCGTCAAAACAATCCAGCACGAACGGTTCCCGGTATTCCAGCACCGGCACCCGGGTTTCGTCCAGCGCGGCGAGTCTAAGCGTGGACTCCCTGGGGATGCGGTGGACCCGGGTCGTGAACCGTCTGCAGCCCAGGTGATCTTCGAGCAGGCCGTAGACGCCGTACATGTTCCCGCGCAACGCCCCGCCCGCGATCACCAGATGCGGTCCCGCCGTCCGGATAACGTAGCCTTCGTCGCCCAGCGCATCGAAATCGACCCCCATGCCGAGCTGGCGAAAGTGCTTGCTGTCGCCCAGGATGATCTCGTGCGCCCCCATCGGCACGGCATCGGTCTGCACCGGGAAAACCGCCCCCGTGATTTCGCGCAGGTAATGCTGGAGTTCCGCCGCCCCATGGCGGGTCGACGGCGACGCATCCTCCGCGATGACGATGATGAAATCCGTTTGTCCGCGCTCCGCCAGCGTCAGCGGACGGCCTTCCGGAAGCGTCCCCAGCCGCGCACAGCCGCCGCACGTCAGGACCGCGGCGAGCGCCGCCAACAGCATCGCAACCCCGTGACAGCACTTCCCCATGAGACAACCCTCCCTCTCGCTGAATGCATCAGTAAATACTCTACTTCGCCGTGGCATCCGGCGCAAGCGCCTGTGCGGAATACGCGGGCGCCAGGCCGCCCCCTGAACATTGGGCCGTGCCCACAAAGCAGTCGCGGGCGCGGTCGCTGAGGACCGGGCCCGCGCAAGCCGTGTCGGGGTCAGTTGGCGGCGTCTTCGATGGCCTGGCCGCCCTTCTGGATATCCCGGCCCATCCCCCGAATCGTATTGCACCCGGCGAGGCTGATCACGATACACACAAAAGCAAGCGTGGCCGCTGTTAGTCTAAACCATTTCATACCGTATTCCTCCTGGCTTCCATGCCCACAGGATAGGAATTGCGGCGGTCCGAGTCAACCGCACGGGGGCGATCAGCAGGTCACATGAAACATGGCCACGACATCGCCCTCGGCCGCGTTCCAGGCGGCCACAGCCTGAGGCGTCGGCTCGATGTCCACCACGCACTCATGCCGCCGAAACCAGGCCAGCGCCTCCGGCGACAGCGTGAGCGCGCCGTACTGCCCCGAACCGATGATGACCCGCGCCGCGCCTTCCCGGTAGATGTGTCTGGCCTCTTCGCGGGAAACCAGATGCGATGAACCGGTCTCCTCTTTGGACAGCTTCTTCTTGCGTTTCTTGACCTCGCCCGTGAGCCGGATCACGATGTCGTGGTCGTAGGTCTTCCCCTCGACCGTGATGCTCCCGAACGATGTCGCGTCAATGCTGGGTTTCATGGCGTGCACCTCCGCGGATCGCACCCATTGCCGCCTAGAATACAGGCTAGACCCGCTCCGCCGCCCTGTCAAGACAGCCCCACTGTTCGAATCGCAGGATAAGGTGAGGAAACCTCCGCAAGGCCTGTGCCGGTGGAGACGGTACCGCACGGGGGTCGGCGGTTGCACAGATCGCTGGCGCGCCAACGGCGCTAAGGAAGGCGACGTGCTCCAAGTCCCGTAGGGACGACAGATAATAGCCCACCACTTCAGGGAGCCTCCGCATGCCTCAAATCACAAGTCCCGTAGGGACGGCAGACCATAGCCCGCCAAACTCGGAAATCGTTGTGCGGGTCTTGTGTCCCTTGGCGAGGGACGGCGCTGCAGAATTCTACAATCGTTGTAATGGCGGGCGGGGTGGGTTGCGCCGCGAACCCGGCGATTGGGGTGCGCAGGGGCTATTGAGCGGCACTCCGATCCGCGCCATAATGCGGGGGCCCCAAGGGGCGCAACCAACGACGCAAGGAGAGCCGGGATGCGATACACGATCGGGATCATGTTGATGCTGGCGGCGACGGGCTTCGTATTCGGCGCGGAAACGTTCTACGTAGCCACAAACGGCAACGACGCCTGGTCGGGGTGGCTCGCCACGCGGAACGCCGAAACCACCGACGGCCCCTTTGCAACTCTGCAGCGGGCCCGCGACGCCATCCGCGCTATCAAAGCCCAGGGCGAACTGCCCGTGGGCGGCATCGAGGTCGTGGTCGCGGGCGGCATCTACACCCTGGACGCGCCCTTTGACCTGGCGGCGGAAGATTCCGGCACCGCCGCGAACCGCATTGTGTACCGCGCGGCCGACGGCGCCGAGGTCCGGCTCGTGGGCGGCCGGGTGGTGAACAACTTCCAGCCGGTCACGGAGCAGGCCATCCTCGACCGGCTTGACGAGTCGGCACGGGGTCAGGTGCTCCAGGCCGACCTGAATGCCCTCGGCATCACGGATTTCGGCGACCCCAAGGGCGGGGGCCTCGAACTGTTTTATGACAACACGCCCATGACCGTCTCGCGCTGGCCCAACGAAGGATTCGTCCGCATTCAGGAACTGGTGGTCGAGGACGGCCACCAGATCCACGGCATCCCGGGCAGCATGACCGGCAGGTTCGTGTACGACGGCGACCGGCCCGCGCGCTGGCTCCAGGAAGAGGACCCCTGGCTCCACGGCTACTGGTTCTGGGACTGGTCGGATGAGCGCAAGCCCATTCAGACCATCGATACCCAGAACCGCATCATCGAACTGGTCGAACCCGCCCACACCTACGGGTACCGGAAAGGCCAGTGGTATTACGCGTTCAACATGCTCTGCGAACTCGATGCCCCCGGCGAGTGGCACGTCAACCGCAAGACCGGCATGCTCTATTTCTGGCCGCCCGCGCCCATCGACAGCGCCACCACCCTGGTGTCGGTCATCCCCAGCATCGTATCCGTCAACGGGGCCTCTTTCGTGACCTTCCGCGGATTCACCTTCGAAGCGTGCCGCTCGACCATGCTGGCCTTTCACGATGGCGCGGTCAACCGCGTGGCGGCCTGCGTGTTCCGCAACGGCGGCGCGGGCGCGGTGAGCATCAGTGGCGGCACGAATCACGGCGTGCTCGGTTGCGACATCTACCAGATGGCGGGCGGGGGCATCGCGCTCAGCGGCGGCGATCGCAGCACCCTCACCCCCGCCAACCACTTCGCGGACAACAACCACATCCACCACTACGCCCGCTGGTACCGCATGTATCACACGGGCATCCACCTCAGCGGCGTAGGCAATCGCGCCGCGCACAACCTGATCCACGACGCCCCCCACATGGCCATGGGCTTCGGAGGCAACGACCACCTCATCGAATTCAACGAAATCTACAATGTCTGCTTCGAATCCAACGACGCGGGCGCCATCTATACCGGCCGCGACTGGACCATGCGGGGCAATCTCCTGCGCCACAACTATCTGCACGACATCACCGGCTTCGAGAACCGGGGCTGTGTGGGCATGTATCTCGACGACATGTTCTCGTCGGCCGACCTGATCGGCAACGTGTTCTGTAACGTGACGCGGGCCGCCTTCATCGGCGGCGGACGCGACTGCACGGTAGCCAACAACATTTTTGTGGACTGCAACCCGGCCATGCACCTCGACGCGCGGGCGCTGGGCTGGGCCCACGGCCACGCCGACGGCTGGATTCAGGAGGCCGCCGAAAAAGGCACCCTCTCCGGCATTGCCTACAACAAACCGCCCTACAGCGAACGGTACCCCGCCCTGATCACCATCCTCGACCAGGAGCCCAAGGCCCCCGAAGGCAATGTCATCGCCCGTAACATCTGCTGGGGCGGCGAATGGGACGGCATGCAGGACGAAGCGGAGAAATATGTCCTGCTCGAAAACAACCTGATCCAGGTGGACCCGCATTTCGTCGATGCCGCGAACCGGGATTTCCGGTTGAAGGACGATTCCCCCGCGTTCGCGCTCGGGTTCCAGCCGATTCCCATCGAGAAGATCGGCCTCTACGAAAGCCCCGACCGCGCCTCGTGGCCCCCGCAACGCTAAGCCCGAACAGCGCAAAAGCGCAAACGGGAACCGGACACAAAAAACCGGCGCCGGGGGCCGCGGCCACCCGGCGCCGGATGTCTGATGGTGGGCGACGCTGGGCTCGAACCAGCGACCTCCGCCGTGTGAAGACGGCGCTCTAACCACCTGAGCTAGTCGCCCGGATTGAAGCCCGATCTTAGCATACTGCCGCCGGGAGGGTCAATAAACGGCTGCCCCGCCGGCTGTGCTATACTCGCCTTCCGCCGCTGCGGAACGGCGCGGACAAGGACCACAGGGGAGCCGGAGATGACGGAAAAGCGCAGGGACTATCTGAGTTGGGACGACTATTTCATGGGGCTGGCGATTCTATCGGCGCAGCGCAGCAAAGACCCCAATTCGCAGGTGGGCGCGTGCATCGTGGACGGCCACAACAAGATCGTCGGCATCGGCTATAACGGGTTTCCGACCGGATGCAGCGACGATGAGCTGCCGTGGGCCCGCGAGGCCGCCAGCGCCCTCGATACCAAGTATCCCTACGTGTGCCACGCCGAATTGAACGCCATCCTGAATACGAACATCGCGGACACCTCGGGGTGCCGCCTCTACGTCACCCTGTTTCCCTGCAACGAGTGCGCGAAACTGGTCATCCAGAGCGGCATCCGCGAGATCATCTTTCTCTCAGACAAATACCGCGACTCGGACAGCAACCAGGCCGCGCGCCGGATGTTCGACATGGCCGGGGTCAGGTACCGCATGTTCCAGGCACAGACGCCGCGCATCGTCATCGACTTCTCCGAACAGGCCGCGAAAGCCACCCGAGTGTGACGTCCCGAGCGTCGCCAACCACGAAAGACAGTCCCGAAAACACCATGAATTCCAACGTAGAAATCACCGGCATGGCCCACGGCGGCTATGGCGTGGGCCGCGTTGAAGGCCAGGTCTGTTTTGTCGAATATGCTCTGCCCGGCGATGTCGTGCGCATCGACGTCGTCCGCCGGAGCCGGGGCGTCTTGTGGGCCGCGATTACCGAGGTCGTTCAGCCGTCGCCCCACCGGGTCGAGACGCCCTGCCCCGTCTTCGGACGCTGCGGCGGGTGCCAGTGGCTGGGCTTCGAGTACCCCGCCCAGGCCGAGTGGAAATGCCAGATTGTACGCGATTGCTTCCAGCGCATCGGCCGCCTCGCGCTCGACCCCGAATGGGCCGATGCGCCGGACCTGTACCTCGGCTACCGCACGCGCGCCGAGTTTCATGAACACGACGGCGCCGCCGGCTTCTACGAGCGCGGTTCGCACAACGTGGTAGACATCGCGTCGTGCCCGCTGTGCCACGAAAAACTCAACGCCGCCCTCGACCGGATACGCGCGGCCCGGCCCGGACAATCCGTGGACGTGACCGTGAACCCTGAAGGCGAGGACGTGCTGGTGTGGACGCGGCAGCCCTGCCCGTCGTTGCAGGAGGCGTTCGAACAGTACGATTGCGGGCGCGAACACGATGCGCGGCACGGATTCATGTTCGACGGAGTGCCAATCGTGAACGGGGCATTTTCGCAGTCGAGCCTCTTGCTCAACCGGGTGCTCTTCGAGGTCGTGCATGCCCTCGTGGGCCGGCCCGCGAGCTTGCTCGACCTCTACTGCGGAAACGGCAACCTCTCGCTCGGGTGGGCCCACGAAGGCGTCGAGGTGCTGGGCATTGACCGCGACCGCGCCGCCGTGACCAGCGCGGCCGCCCTGAGACCCGGCGCCTACGAGGTGGGCGGCGAAGACGCGTTCGTGCAGGCCCTGGACCGCCGGGAATGGGACGCGATTCTCCTCGATCCGCCCCGCTCCGGCGCGAAGGCCGTCGCAGCGCGCCTCGCCCGAACCCGCGCGGAAGCCATCGTGTACGTCTCGTGCGACGCAGCCACGCTGGCCCGCGACGCCGCGGTCCTGTGCAACGCCGGTTGGCGTATCGCCCGGACGGTCGTCGTCGACATGTTCCCCAACACCTGGCACGTCGAGACCGTCTGCCGGTTTGAGCGGTAGGGCGGGTCCGAGCCGCGTGGGGCCCCCGAGAGAGGCAATCGGCGGCGCAGGCTCTGTTCAACCCCCNNCGCCCGCGGCTACTCAAATTGGACCCCGTCTCGGGGTCCCCGGAGCGCCATCTCCAGTGTCTGCGGGGCCGCCCATCCGGACCAAGCACGTCGGCCGCCCCCGGCCGGTCCGCGGCATCCCCCTGTGGCTGCCCTGCTGTTCGAACGGGGACACGTAGTCGCGCCGGGGACGGCGCTTGGAACATGTCCCCGTTCTTCTTCTCTGAACCTTCCTTTGCAGAGTCTTTCTTGTCTCTTCGGGGCGATCCGGATGCAGGCGAGACGCCTGCGCTACAAGAAAGAAACATGTCGGGCTGTTGGGACCTCTATGTGGCCCGCGGAGTCCCCCACCGGAGCCGGATGCAGCCCCGAAGCTAATGTGTCGAACGAAGGCGCAGTCAGGGGTCCCTGTGCTCACCCCGCCCCCGCCCCCGCCCCCGTCAAAAACACTTCAAGCCTCTCGTGCGAGAGGCTTGAAGACCGGATTCCGTTTCGGACGATACGGCTATGACAGGCCGCGTATTGCTATTCCTCTTCCTCCGCGGGCTGGGGCGCCTGGAAAGGCTGGGGAGCGGGCGTGGCGGAGGGCGCCGGCGCAGTGGGTGCCGCGGGCGCAGCAGCCCCGGCGGCGGCACGGGCGCGTTCCGCGGCCTGGCGCTGTTCTTCCAGCTTTCTGCGCTTCTCCTGGTCCTCTATCCATTTTTGCTTTTCGGCATCGACCTGCTCGAGCTTGGTCTTGGCGAGGGCGATGTTTTCGTCGCGGGAGGCCACGTGGGCGGAGGACTGGCTGTCGGGAATGTACTTGAGGACCGCCTGGGCGCTCTGGAAGACGCGTTTGGCCGCCTCGAAATCCTCTTCTTTGGTGGCTTCTTCCACCATGCGATCTCCCTCTTCGATGAGGCTCTGACCCTGCTGGATGATCTCGGTGATCGCCTTGCGCATGTTGCCCTGGGCGTCTTTCTTTCCGGCCTCGGCCTGCTCACGCTGGGCCTTGAATTCGCTGCTGACATTGTCGAACAGGGCCATGGCTTTCTGGTACACGTTCAGGGCGTCGCCGAACTTCTGCTGGGCCATGAGGGTGTCGGCCTCCGCCAGGGCGGTTTCTCCGGCGGAGACGATTTCGCGGTCGGTTTGCTCCCGTTCATCGCGCCGTTTCTGCTCGACGCGGGTCTCCTGGATGGCCCGGGCGGCCGTTTCGTTGCCGCGGTCAATTTCCATGGCCCGCTCGAAAAACACCAGGGCCTGTTGGAGTGCGTTGGAGGGGGCGTCCGGATTGGATGCCGAAGCGGCGAGCTCCTTGCCCTTTTCGATGTAGTAATTGGCGATTTTGCGCACGATTCGGGGGCGATCCGCACCGCGCGATTCCAGGGCCAGCTTCCATTCGTTGACGGCCCGGTCCTTGTCGCCGAACTCGTAGTACATGTCGCCGATCTGTTCATAGGCCGAATAGAGGCCTTTGTTGACCTTGGCAAAGTGGCTGTAGATGGCGTCGGCCGCCTTGGCGTTTTTCTTTTCTTTGAGCAGGTACTCGATGTTATCGACAAAGAACCACGTCAGGGTTTCGTCGGACGGTTTCAGGTAGTCCAGGCTCTGCTCGGTCTGCATGATGGTGTAGGCGATGTCGCTGACGGCCTGGACGGCGGCGTTGAAGGCGTTCTGGGCGCCGCCGTTGCGCAGGTACCCTTCATACGCGTCCCCGCGGGAGTAATCGGCCTGGATCATGAGGGCCGCATCGGCCATGTAGCGGCGGCTGGAGTCGAGATAGGGGCGAAGCTCGCGCACGATCAACGGCTTTTCGCGCAGCGGAACGTACGTGAAGTTGTCGAGATGTTCGTCGATCTCCGTGTTGACCCGGGCGGCGAGTTTGCGGCTTTCGAGCGAGGTGTCCCACATGTACGGCAGGTACAGGTCGGNNTCGGAGATCAGCGAGGAAAGCACGCCGATGCGGTAGGCGAAATAGCTGCCGGTCGCGGAATTGCGCACGTAGTTCAGCAGCTGCATCTCGGCCGCTATCCGGTGCATGGCCCGGGTTTCGCTGTTGAGTCCCACGGCATCGCGCAGGGCCGACGGGCCCGCCAGCGCGCCTTTAATGACGTCTTCCTGGTAGTTGGCGCTGGTGGTCTGGTAGGCGTCCTTGACCGAACGGCTGACCACCTGGATCGACGTCCCCGTGATGGCTCGCTGTGCGCGGGGGCCCCACGCGAACGCATCCCCTGAAAACACGGCTGCTGCGAGCGCAACCGCCACGACTGCGACGAACCTGCGATTTTTCATGTCTTACCTCGTCTTCCCTCGGGTTGCAGAAGCCACCGGCCGCCGGGGGGGACCGGAAAAATCATCCGCTGCCGTCATCCGTTTCCCGGGGCGCGCCGCGGAATGATGCGCACCCGGAGCATTAAAACACTAGATTCTTATACATCGCATCGTTTGGGCGATGCCGATACCGCGGTTCAAACATGGTTTCCGGCAAGCGGTTGCTGCACCACGCCGGGACTTCCTGGGTCACGCTGTTATCGTATACATTTCGTCGCGTCCATTCTACCAAAAGATCGGTGTAGGGCGGACGATGCTGTTCATCGGGATACCGCCGGTACCCCACATGGCCGTCGAGATACAGGACGTTGCCGCCGGGCGGCACGACGTGGTTCAACTGGAGCGCGCCCAGGTCGCTGATCGAATCATACAACACGGGGATTTCGCTTTCCGAGGCGGACGTGGCCGCGGGGTTGTTGATGTCGGAGATGAAGAACCGCGAGACGCCCTGCTGCATGCGATGGAACACGCTCTCCCCGCCGGGCGCGTGTCCGCCCGGACAATACAGGTCGTCGGCCATGAAATCGATCACGCCTTCGTACATGAGCCGGTGAAGCTCGGCCCACATGAACAGGGCCTGTTCCTCGGTCTTGATCGCATACGGCAAATACGTATACATATCGTCCGTGAGGCACTCGGGCGCCATTCGCTGGCCCAGCATGCCCTCGATCGCGTCGCGATTGCGCGGGTCTGTCACCATGATGCTCTCGAGATATCCGTCCATGAACGTGATGTCGTTGTACCACTCGAGACGTTCGTCGGCCAGCACTTTCACCGAACCGGGACACACGAACACCTTGAGGGTGTCGAGGTATTCGGGATAGAAGCCGCGGGCGTCGCAGATGAAGTTGTTACGCTGCAGATGGTGGCGGACTCCTCTGGAGTCGGGGTAATCCCAGTAGTTGTTCGGAGCGCCGGGCGGATAGTAGCCGTCGTGGTCGTTAGCCCACATCAGGAAGACAATGCCGATCTGGCGAATGCTGTTGTTGCAGTACGCGCGCCGCGCCTGTTCACGGGCACGCATCAACGCGGGCAAGATGAGCACAAACAGGATACCGATAATGGTAACCGATACGAGCAGTTCCAAGAGCGTAAAGCCCCGCTTGCGTTGCAGGTTATCCATAGTGACCCCACACGCCGGGCGATCCATCGGCCCGTCGGCGTGTTTCCGCCCGTTCACCCCGTAAACCTAAGAGCGACAGTATCATGACTGAGCGAGATTGTCAACAGAAGACCGGTCGGGCCCGGCGGCGGGTCCGCGGTAAGAGATACGGAACCGGGGTCCGCGAACGTGCAGGACCCTGGGCCGCGTGGCCGCCCAGGGGGGGCCGGCGGGCCGGTTTCTTGACTGAGACGGCCACAGTCGGTAGCATCGGGTTTGGGCTGATTGGGCGACGCACAGGCAAGGGCAATCCGGGAAAGATGTTACAGCCGGATGGGGCCTGTTGTTCGAGCCACCGGAGGAGACGCACTGTGGATGTACAGATATTCCCGCTGACGCCGTTCATGACGAACTGCTACGTGGTGCGCAGCGCGGGCGAGGCCATCGTGATAGACCCTGGTGAAACGGTGCCTGCCCTGCTTGCGGCGCTGGAAGGGCACCGGGTGCGGGCGGTCGTCAACACGCACGCCCATTGCGATCATTGCGCCGGCAACGCGCTGTTGCTTCAGGAAACCGACAGCGAATTGATGCTTCACGAGGACGATCTGCCCCTGCTCCGGTCGATCCAGCAGCAGGGGCTGATGTTTGGGTTCAACGCGATGCCCTCTCCCGACCCGCACGTCTTCCTCGAGGCGGGCGACGAGCTGCGTGTCGGCGACCTGGCGTTCGAAGTGCGCCATACGCCGGGGCACACTCCTGGCCATATCGTGCTGGTGGGCCACGGACGGGTCTTTGCCGGCGACGTGGTGTTCCGGGGTTCGATCGGGCGCACCGACCTTCCGGGAGGCAGCCACCAGCAATTGCTGCGGTCGATTCAGACGGAATTGCTGCCCTTGCCGGACGACACGGTTGTATACTCGGGGCATGGCCCCGCCACGACCCTTGGGGAAGAACGTGCCTCCAACCCGTTTCTGGCAGGATTGTAACGCGTGATGATGCGGTTTATTGCGGTGATTGTTGCGGCAACCGGCCTGGCGGCCGGCGCGCCCGCGGAATTTGCGGTCACTATCGCCCCCGACCAGCCCATTCCGCATGTGTATGTTGACGACGTACTGGTGCTCGAGATCGCCAGCGATCGCGATGTCGCGGCGCATGTGCGGGTGGCCATCAGCGACCCGGCCGGAACGGAAGAGCCGGCGCTGGACTCCGACGTGCCGCTGCGCGCGCAGGGCATCCGGTGGATCCCGCTGGAGAACGTGGCGCTTCGCCGGGGGCGGTACATTGCCCGGGTGACCATTGAGGCCGGCGGCGAGACCAGCGAATCGACCCACCCGTTCTGCCGAATCGACCGGCCCGCCTCCGTGCCGGCCCCACCCGTGGGGGCAACGATAGACACGCCCGAACCCTACGCGATGCTGGCCATGCGCGATCTGCCCCTCCACAAAGTGTGTTTCGCCGCCAGCAGCCCCGAACTCGCAACGCTGGTCGAGGCGGCGGTGCAGAGCGGTCTCAGCCCCGCCATCATTGTGGATCTGGCCGTAACGCCCCCGGACGCGATTGCGGGGCTCCTGGACACCTATGCCCCGCGGGTCGCGAATTGGGCCGTGCACCCCGGCGACGCGCCCGGCGCCCTCGAGTCTGCCGCGGCCGTATTTGCCGGCCGCGAGCCGCCCGTCCCGTTTTCCCGGATTGCCGACACGCCCGAAGCTCTCGGCGCCTTGCTGCGAGCCAACGCCGGATATCCCGTCTCCGCGATTGTGCTCCGGAAGGATGCCCCGTCGTCTGAAGATCTGGCGGCCTTCGAACACGCGGCGCAGGCGGCCGGGCACGAACGCCTCCCCATTCATGTCCTTGGCCGCGGGATCGAGGGCGACAGTCCGGACGCCGCGGCACACCTCGTCCGCAACCTGATTGTGTTCGCCTCGTGCGGCGTGGCGGAAGCGGATATCGACGGCGCCCTGCTGTTTCATGAACGGGATGTCACCGAGGCGTATGTGTTTTTGAGCGCGCTGGCGCGCCGTCTCGCGGGGGCAGTGCCCATTGGCGTGCTGGATGCTCCCGCGCCGTACTGCGCCGTCGTTTTCCGGATCGGCGATTCGTGGCTGATTGCGGCATGGAGCGAAGGGGAGGCCGGCGGCCTTACCCTTCCCACGGGCGACGCCACGATTCTCGAGTTCGCCGACGCCTCGAACAACCCGCTGGAACTCCCGGCCGTTTCGGATGGCGCGGTGTCGCTGGCGCTGACGCCCGCACCCGTGTATCTCCGCGGCGAAGGGGGGACGGTTCTGGCCTCTACGGCGCGCCGCATGATGCAGAGCGCCGCGGCGGACTTTGCAGTCAACAAGGCCTACGCCGCCCTGTTGCCCGAGCAGGTGGCGGACATTTTCGCCATCATGCGGAAAGCCACCCCCCCGCGCATCGATCGCAGCCAGTTCCTCGCCTTGCTGCCGATGTTTCCGCTGCTGGAAGCGCAATGGCACACCGGAAACGTGCCCCCGGACGTCGCCGTGCCCGCCATGAGCGCTCTGTCGGACATCATCCGCCATGCGGCGGTCATCGAGCAGGCGTTCGGGGAACCGTTTGTGCAGCCGCTTCAGGACACGTTGGCCACATGCGCCGAGTTTCAGCAGGATTTCCTGACGCGCGCGGAAGCCCCGCCCGAAACCCGGGCGCGGGCCGACTGGCTGCTCGCCGAAGTGACGCGTCTGGTTGGGGAGGCCAAGCACCTCAACGATACGGGCAGAACCATCGAGGCCAACGCCGTCGCGTCGCTGGCCAAATGGCGCGCGCACGCGCTGAACGCAACCCTGACCTACGCGGCGCCGGCCTCGGAAGGCGCCGCGAAGCCCGAAACGCCCGCGGGAGATTCTGCGGCGGAATCCAGCGCGAGCGAATCCTAAGCAAGGAAACGACGATGAAACGAATCGGGGTATTGACCAGCGGGGGCGACGCACCGGGCATGAACGCGGCCATCCGGGCCGTGGTGCGTACCGGGGCGTACTATGAACTGCAGGTGTTGGGCATTTATCGCGGCTACCAGGGGCTGATCGACGACAATGTGGTCGAAATGGGCCCGCGATCGGTCAGCGGCATTATCAACCGGGGCGGCACCATCCTGCGTTCGGCGCGCTGCAAGGCGTTCTTTGAAAAAGAGGGCCGCGCCCAAGCCGCCGAGACCCTCCGGAAACACGGCATTGAAGGGCTGGTCGTGATCGGCGGCGACGGCTCGTACCGGGGCGCCCTCACGCTCTACGACGAGCACGGCATCGCCTGCGTGGGACTGCCCGGAACCATCGACAACGACATCGGCGGAACCGACTATACCATCGGCTATGACACTGCGCTGAACGTGGCGCTTGAAGCGATCGACCGCATCCGGGACACCGCGGAATCCCACGACCGCATCTTCTTCGTGGAAGTCATGGGCCGGCACAGCGGCTATCTGGCCATGATGAGCGGCATCGCCGGGGGGGCCGAGGAGATCCTCGTGCCCGAAACGCCCACCAGTATCGAAACCCTCGTCGAACATATGCGTTCCTACCGGGCCAAGGGTAAACAATCCGCCATCATCGTAGTCGCGGAAGGCGACGAGCTGGGCAACGCGATCCAGGTCGCCAAACAGGTGGACGCCCTGGCGCAGATCCCCGACAGCCGGGTCGTCGTGATCGGCCATCTGCAGCGCGGGGGCACGCCCACCGCATTCGATCGCGTTCTCGCCAGCCGCCTGGGGGTGCGCGCCGTGGAAGCCCTGATTGAGGGCGTCAGCGGCAAGATGATCGGCATCTCGGCGAACCAGGTCGTGCTGCGCCCCCTGGAGGAGGCGTGGGAATGCCGCACGCAGTTCGACCCGAAACTGACCCGGATCGCCCACATTCTCGCGACGTAGGTCCGAAACCGCCATCGCCGCGGCAGGCGGCTCCGGTCAGGCCAGGGGTTTTTCGTAGATGCGCCAGGTCTTGTAGTGGCGCGCGGCGAAGGACTCGCCGGCGCTGATGATGAGCGCGTTCGTTTCGAGCAGCCACGAGACCTCGACAAAGTCGAATTGCTCCGCCTGGCGGACATGGCGGAGGGCGTCGCGGTACAAGACGGCGTCGAGCCCGGAACGGCGGAACGGTTCTTTGATGCCGAGCAGGGTGACGCGTCCCCGCCGGGTGCGGCGCTTGTTGCGGAACAATTTGGCGACGCGCACGAGGTCGAATTTGCCGAAGACGCTGCCGTTGGTCTTGATGCAGTCGTAGATGTCGGGCAGGATCAGGAAAAAGGCGGCCGGTTCCTCGTGGACGTACCCGAGCAGTGCGATCCCCGAATCGGCGACCGCGCTGAGCTTGTCGGCCGTCAGGTTGAATTCTTCTTCGGTAAAGGCCGTCGCGCCCCAGTTGTCTTTCCAGGCATCGTTGTAGATGGAGCGGATGATCTTCTTTTCTTCCTCGAGATTGGTGAAGTCGAGGGGGCGCGTCGACAACCCGTTGCGCCGGGCCATGCGGCCGGCAATCCTGTCAATGCGCTCCATGAGCCGGGGATCGGCCGCCCCGTTGGTGAAATCGAGTTTCTGGGCGATGACATCCATGGCCTTGTGCATGCCGTAGCGGTCCATCAGCTCGGCATAGTACGGATAGTTGCTCGCGGTCTCGTAATAGGGCAGCGTGTCGAACGCATTGATCTGGACACCGATGATCTCGTTGGTGGAGAAGCTCATGGGGCCCATGAGAGTGGTCATGCCGCGGGCCGCGCCCCAGGCAGCCACCCGGTCCAGCAGCGTTCTGGCGACCTCGAAGTCGTCGATCACCTCCCAAAACCCGAAAATGACGGCATTGGCGTTCTGCTGTTCGTTGTACCGGCGGTTGACGCAGCCCGCGATGCGCCCAACGACTTTGCCGTCGCGTTCCGCCAGGATATAGACGACCTCGGCATGTTTGTGGAACGGGTGTTTGTCGGTGAGCAGGCCCTTTTCGCCCAGGAGCCGGTTGCCGAGCAGGTCCATGTTCAGCGGGGGAACGTAGTAGGGGTGCTGCTTGTAGTGCTCCCAGTGGAACTGGACGAATCGTTTGAGAAGTTTGTAATCTCTGGGACCGAACTCGACGAGATTTATCAACAGACATCTCCCCGGAATCTCAACCTGCAGTTGATGGGAGGGAAAATGCTACGGGGAGAACGCACATCGAACGGAACTTCCAGCGGTGCACGCCGCTTACAGCCCCTCAGCATCGAACACTCTGCTACACACTACCCCGCGCCGGCACGTTCGTTACCGTGCGCGCGCACCCTCATGATTCCAGTTATTACCGATTGAACGCGAACAAAGACGGTATGGTGTCCTATCCGGAGGGGAAATGTCAAGCGAGAATAGAGGTTTTATTGAATTCCATGGCGGCGGCACGGGGTAAACCGCGGTCTTCGGCGTTTTCCGGCGGGGCAGCGCGTCCCTGTTCACGCGCACCCATCGAACGACAGCATGGGCGCTCTATCCCCGGCCACCTCAGTCCTTGCCAAGAGGATAGAGCACCTTCTGAATCTCGGGCTCGTCGAAGTTGTCCATGGTGACGACGGTTACGCCGGTGTCGATACGCTTCTCGACGGGGCGGCCTTCCAGGTGGTCCACGGCGGCTTTCACGCCTTCGTAGCCCATCTTGTAGGGGTTTTGCACGACGAGGGCCTGAATGACCCCTTCCTTGAGCGCCGCAATTTCCTCGTCAGACGCGTCAAACGCGACGAGCTTGATCTCGCCGGCCTTGCCGTCGGCGCGGAGGGCCTGCGCCGCCCCGATGGCGCCGCCTTCATTGGCCGCGAAGATGCCTGCGAGATTGGGATTGGCGGTGATCATGTCCTGGGTCACGTTCATGCCTTTGGCGGCGTCGCTGTCGCTGTAGAGGGTGGCAACGAGCTTAATGTTGGGAAATCCAGCAATGGCGTCCTTGAACCCCTGCTCGCGCATCTCGGAGGTGGCGGCGCCTTTCACGAAGGGGATGAGGCCGACCTCGCCCGTGCCGCCGATGAGCCGGGCCAGTTCCTGGCCGGCGGCTCGGGCGCCCGCGACGTTATCGGTCGCGACGAACGACACGGGATCTTCGGATTTCACCCCGGAGTCGATCGTGACGACGGGGATCCCCGCGTCTTTGGCCCGTTTCACGACATCGACCATGGCGCTTTCGTCGCAGGCCGCCATGACCATGGCATCGACTTCCATGGTGATGAAGTCTTCGATGATGTTGAGTTGTTTGACGACCTCGGTCTCCTTGTCGGGGCCTTTCCAGTAGATTTCCGCGTTCAGCGCCCTGGCGGCGTCCTCGGCTCCGGCCTTGACGGTGAGCCAGAAATCGTGGGTCGTGCCCTTGGGAATGACGGCGATGGTGTACTTGGCGCCGTCGGCATCGCCCCCGCCGGAGGCGGTGGGCGGCGCGGCCTGGTCGCCGCATCCGAGCACCAGGACGACGCTCAGCAGTGCGAATGTGATGCGTTTCATGGTCTCCGCGCTCCTATTCTTTCAGTAGCCCCGATTTACGTTTGCGGTAGGTGTCATACGCGACGAGCACAATCACTAGCGAACCGACCAGTATCTTCTGCCAATCCGTTTCGATGTGCAAGAGATTGCAGAGATTCACGAGGATCTGCATGATCAGGGTGCCGGCCAGCGCGCCGATGACCGTGCCTTCGCCGCCCATCAGGCTGGCCCCGCCGATCACGCAGGCGGCCACGGCTTCCAGCTCGTACCCTTCCGCGGCGGTGGGTGCGGCGATGTCGACCCGCGACGTCTCGACAATCCCCGCAAACCCGGCCAGCAGGGCACACAGGACGAATACCAGCATGCGGCAGCGATTGACCGGGATGCCCGACAAGCGGGCGCTCTGGCTGTTGCCGCCGATGGCGTACACGGCCCGGCCGAACCGCGTCGTCAGCAGCGTGACCGTCAGCAGCGCCACGATGACCACCATGAACGACACGGGGATGTACCACCCCCGCGTACCGCCCAGATACGCGAACCGGTCGGGGAAGCCCCGGACCGGGACGCCTCCCGTAATCACCAGCGCCGCGCCGCGGGCAATCATCATCATGCCCAGGGTGGAGATGAACGACGGGATTTTGCCGTAGGCCGTCGCGAACCCGCTGATGACGCCACAGAGGGCGGCTACGGAGAGTCCCGCGGCGACGCCCGCGGTTACGGCACCGGGGAGGTCGCGCGCCTCCATGGCGTTCATGGTTTTGGCACTCACGACGCCGCTGAGGGCCGCGAGGCTGCCGACCGACAGGTCGATGCCGCCCGTGAGGATCACCAGCGTCTGGCCCGAGGCCATGATGCCGAAGACCGGGGTGCGGTAGGCCACCTTCTTGATGTTGCCGGGTTTGCGGAAATTCGGCATGAGCGCCGCGATAATCAGGCACAGCACGGCCAGGATCACCAGCGGCGAATGTTTGGCCAGAAATCGTCTCATATCATTTCAGCGGCAGTTTCACCGGCTTGCCTTCGAGCCCGGAGCGGTCCGCGGCAAGGCAGACTTCGTGGCTGATGAAGGCATCCGCGGCGTTGCAGTGGGATTCCCGGTTGGCGGCGATGCAGTCGAGGAGATGCGCGACTTCATGGGAGAACGGGTGGTGGGTCACGTCGCCGCTGTCGGGCAGTACGGTGGGAATTGTGGCCCAGCCGGTCTGTCCGGGGAATTTCTGCTTCGAATAGACCAGGTTGTTTTTAATGGTGCCGAGCGTGCCCACCAGGTTGATGTTGAACACGTAAGGCTGGGTGCATTCGATGCAGGAAGTCACCTTGCCGATGCGGCCGTCGGCAAACTTCACCAGGGTGCAGGTCGTGGGATCGTATTCGTATTCCTTGAAGTCGAAGGCCTTGCCAAACGTCGAATACTGGCAGACCTCGGCCACCTCACCGCCCATGAACCAGCGGAGTCCGTCCAGCGCGTGGCAGCCGGCGGCGAGCAGCGAGCTGCCGCCGACCTCGCGTTTGACGTTCCAGGAGTAGAGCTTGTACCAGGGGCCGACGCCGTGGAAATAGTCCACTTCGCCCAGAAACACGTCGCCGATGGCGTTATCGGTGATGAGGGATTTGATGATTTCGTACAGGGGATTCCAGCGCAGCACAAAACTGATGACGGACTTGACCCCGGCCTTCGCCACGGCGTCGCGAATGGTGCGGCAGTCGTCGATGTTGATCGCCATGGGTTTTTCGAGAATGAGGTGTTTGCCTGCCTGCGCCACCGCGACGGCATGGTCCTTGTGCAGGTTGGGCGGCGATGCGACGACCACAATGTCGATGTCGTCCCGTGCGGCCATTTTTTCGTAGTCGGTGTAGACGTCGCACGGCACGCCGAATTCCTGCGCCTTGGCCTGGGCGCCCTCTTTGGTACGCGAGCAGATGGCGCGCAATTCGGTGCTCGGATTGGTCGTAAAGGCCCGAATGTACTCTCCGGCAACCCAGCCACTGCCAATAATTGCTGCTCCGAGTTTTTGCATCGTCTGTTGCTCCCTTGCGCAGCCGCCGGCCGCGCCCTGTTGTCCCTTCGGACCTGCCGCCAGGCCTTGCCGGCGGGCATTCCGGTCTGTGCCGGCGCCTCGCGGCGGGCAGACCACCCGGCGGCCGCATCCCCATGGAAAGCTCATTGTAGCTTCATAATTCCGGCGGCGCAAAATACCAGTCCGCCGGGCGCGACGCTGATCTCCGGTCTAAACCCCGGGCGATTCTCGGTCGCCCTTCAGGGCAGCCCCAAGAAACCGCCAAGCCACCAGGGAGACGAAGCTGGCTCGAGCCCGGTTTGCTGCGTCACGCGGGCTGCGCGGGTCAGTCCCGGGGTTTCATCTCACGGCGCCCGAGAGATGTCTTTCAGCAGCGCGTCGAGTCCTTCGAGATTTTGCCGGAGGCTGATTTCGGCGTCGAGTTCCGGCCGGTGGTCGAGGATGCCGATGGGCCCCGCATACCCGCTGTCGAGGATGATCCGGATAAGCCGGGCATCGTGTTCCCCCTGGCCGATGGGCAGGATCTTCGGTTCGCCGCCCGTGTTCATGCCGTTGAGATTGAGACAGAGCAGCCAGGGTTTCATGGCGTCGAGGCATGCCGCAAAATCGCTGATGTGGCCGTGACCGTGATGGAGGTTGTAGACGATGCCGATATGGCCGCTCCCGGTTTCGTTGCGCAGCCAGGCGCATACGTCGACCATATGGGCGGGTTCGCCGCCCCAGCCGCCATGGTTGTAGAGTCCCAGTTTGCATCCCAGCGCACGGGTGCGGTTCGCCGCATCCAGGAGCATTGTACCGGCCGCACGGACCTGCTCTTCGTGCGTGCCTTCGCCGGGGTCCGGGACGGTCAGCCAGACTTGCGGGTGGATGCCGTAGACCTGGAAGAGCCGGAACATGTCCTCGTGCAGCCCCCAGAACGCAAGCATGGCGATATGGTGTTTCTTGAGCGCCTCGATTTCCGCCTCAAAATGAGGAACGTGCTCTTCACGCCAATCGTACGCCAGTCGGGAGAGCCCCAGCCGCTCCAGCATGGCGGCGCGATCTTCGGCGTTCCGTTGCCTGGCGTCGAACGGCACCACGCACCACGCCACCAGATTTTCCCGGGCAAAGAGGCGCGAAGGCGCGCGCTCTTCAGCAGGCGCCGCGAACGTCCCCGTGGCCAGTCCCAGCAGCAGCAACAAGCCCATGACACGCATAAACAAGGCGGCAGTCATCGCAGGCACGGCAATCATCTCCTCGTTGGCCGAAGGCATTTGTGCGAACAGAAGCACGCTCTTGCGGCCGCGGAATCCTGGCCGCCGGCGGCATGCCGATCCGTCCATCCCGCATATGATGCTATAATTCCATGCAAATACCCCAAACGGGTTGGCATGGACGCCAGTTTCTGTTTATACTTTAGTCGGACTGGCGAATCCGGGCAAGTCGAAGGGGGCGGGTATTTTTACACGGAGGACGCGGATGAAGAGCTGGTGGGGCATTTGCACCATTCTGGCCGCCGGAGTGTTGCTTTTCAGCCTCTCGTACTACCCGAACTATTTTCTGGGGAACGAGTTTTGGGGCGATCTCTTTGAGTTTATCGGGACGGGACTGCTCGTGCTTGGGGCGTGTCTGGCTGCCCGCAAACTGACGCGGAAATCGGTCGCGCTGTATTTTCTCTACACCGGCGCGGCGTGTCTGGCCTTCGCACGATTCATCGATTTTTCATTCGAAATCCCTGCCATTAACGCCTGGCCGATTGTGGGCCGTGAAGGGTTTGGGAACGAGCTGGCGCCCAGAATCACCGAGAACGCGGGCTACATCTGCATCCTGCTGGCGTTTCTGGCCTTGCTGCGCGAAGTCACCCGCCTGCATGACCATCTCGCGCAGGACCACCTGCGGCTCAAGGACCTGCACGACCAGGGCGTGTTTCTGACGCGTGTGGCCGACATGTCGGCGGAAGCGGTGTTCGGGTGCGACCGGGACGGAGTCATCCGCACCTGGAATTGCGGTGCGCGCGCCTTGTTTGAATATGCGCCGGAAGAGGCCATCGGGATGCCGGTGGCCCGCTTGTTCGCCGAAGGCGCAGACCGGCTGCCGTTGATGTCGCGTGAACTGGCGGAAACGTGTACCCCGCTTCGGGACGTCGAGCTGGCCGCGCTTACGAAATCCGGCCGGACGTTCTGGACCAGCGCGTCGATTTCCACGGTCTCGGAAGATGGGGGCGCGCCGTTGGGGTTCAGCGTGGTCGTGCGTGACATCGAGGCCCGCAAAGAAGCGGAGCGAAAGCTCAAACACTCGCACGACATGCTGGCCAGCGCGTTGCACAATGCCGAGGTGGGCATGCTGATCATTGACCGCAAACTCGAGCTCCTGGCGATCAACCCCCGCCTGGAAGACATCGCGGGGGGCAGGGTGGCCGATTTCCAGACGCTACGTGATGCGTGCGATCGCATCCTGGACCCGCAGGTGCCGTTTCTGGAACGCCTGACGAAAGACGTGCTCGAACGGGGCCGGCCCATGGAGTTCCGGAACTTGACCATCCACCGGCGCGATGGTAGCGACCGGATCTGCAATGTCGCGTTCTCGCCGATGCTGGACGATGCGGGCGGGGTCAACGGGGCCGTGTGCATCGTGGTCGATGTCACCGAGCGTGAAGCCTTGCAGGCGCGGCTGATCGAATCGCAGAAAATGGAAAGCCTGGGCCGGCTGGCAGGCGGCATTGCCCATGATTTCAATAACATTCTCGGGGGCATTCTCGGCTATGCGTCGCTGATGCGGGAGACCGCGCCGGCCGATTCGGATTTCGCCCGCTACGCCCTGGCGATCGAGGGCGCGGCGTCGCGCGCGGCCGAGCTTACGCAGCAGTTGCTCGCCTTCGCCCGCGGCAAGAAAGCGGAAGTCCAGGAAGTCCATCTTAACGCGGTGATCGACGAGACGCTGTCGTTGCTGTCACTCGCCGTCGACCCCAACATCGAGCTTCGATTCGACCGCAGTTGCGATCTGTACCCGGCGAAGGCCGACCTGAGCCAGATCAACCAGCTTCTGATGAACCTGCTCATCAACGCGCGCGACGCCATCGAGGAGCGGGGCCGCATACGCATCGCGACGGCCAATGTCGACGTGGACGAGGCGATGCGGGACCGCTTGAGCCTCGATCGTCTCGGGCCGTATGTGCAGGTAACGGTCGAAGATACCGGTTCCGGCATGCCGCCCGAGGTGGTGCGCCACATTTTCGAGCCCTTTTTCACCACCAAGACCAATACGCACGGCTACGGGTTGGGCCTGTCCGTGGTGTATGGCGTGATCGAGGCGCACGGGGGGGGTGTCCGGGTCGAGTCTGAGGAGGGGAAAGGCACGCGCATCGAGGTGTACCTTCCCGCCTCCGGAAACACGGAGACGGGCCCCCGCGAACAGCCGCGTAAACCTTCGGCGCGCGGCGCCGGCGAACGCAGGCACGAGACCATCCTCATCGTGGACGACGAAGTCTTCATGCAGAATCTGCTGCGCGATCTGCTCGAGGCGGAAGGCCACACCGTGCTGGCCGCGGACACGGGAGAACAGAGCATCGAGGTGTTTGACGAACATGGGGCGCACATTTCCCTGGTGATTATGGATCTGCTGATGCCGGGCATGGGCGGCGCCGCGGCCATCAAATGCCTGCGGGAACGCGCCCCCGAACTCCCGTGCATCATCTCGAGCGGCTACGGCACCGATACCGTCGAGCCCGCCCTGCAGCAGGACGAACGCGTCCGGTTCGTCCCCAAACCGTACCGGGCCATGGACATGGTATCGGCCGTGCGCGATCTCCTGGAAACCTGCGCCCAAGTTTCCTGACCTCCCAGCCCCCGCGCCGCTCTTTGGCGAACGCGCCGCGGCTTGCGGGAGTTGGCGAAATTCGCTATTCGCGGGCGAAATCGGCTCAGAAATGGGTGTATCGGCTGCGAATTCGAACCGCGATTCTGCGCTTGATTTCAAGTAATCCCTTGGTTTGCAGTAGGTTAAGGCCGCCGTCCGCATTGGCACAGGGGTTGCGTTTCGGGTGGTATGGATTGAGGCGGGAACCACAACCGCTGGGCACCCTGTATGTTCCGGCCGGAGGTGACAGGACATGGGTATCTTTTCACGCGTTGCCGACATCATCAGTTCGAACATCAATGCGATGCTCGACAAAGCCGAGGACCCGGAAAAGCTCGTACGGCTGATGATCCGGGAGATGGAGGACACGCTCATCGAGATCAAGGCCTCGTGCGCCGGCGCGATGGCCCAGAGAAAGAAGCT
Source organism: Candidatus Hydrogenedentes bacterium UBA2224 (assembly GCA_002348185.1). Taxonomy (GTDB): domain Bacteria; phylum Hydrogenedentota; class Hydrogenedentia; order Hydrogenedentales; family SLHB01; genus UBA2224. Next base: position 45,712 of record DDYW01000186.1, read on the forward strand.
CGGCCGGCAGATCGAGGAGGTTCGTGCGGGCGAGGCGCGCTGGGCGGAACGGGCGCAACTGGCCGTCGACAACGGTCGCGACGATCTCGCCCGGGACGCGCTGCTGGAAAAGCGCCGGTTCACGGACCGGGTGCAGGCGCTCGAACAGGAGTTGACGCAGTGCGAAGCGTTGGTGGAGCAGTACCAGGCTGATATAATCCAGCTTGAGGACAAACTGGCCTCGGCGCGCGAAAAGGAGCGGATGCTGGTGCAGCGCCACGTCCACGCCCAACACAAGAAGCGCGCCCAGCAGAGCATTCGGAAAGCCGATTACACGAGCGCGGTGGCGCGGTTTGAAAACCTCGAGTCCAAGATTGATCGGATGGAGGCCGACGCGGAGCTGGTCAATTTTGGACGAAAACCCGGTCTCGGAGAAGAAATCGACAGCCTGGCCACCGACGAAATGCTCGAGGCGGAGTTGAACGCGCTGAAATCGCCCGGCGCAGGAACGAAGAAGGCGAAGAAAGCAGACGAGGCGGAGTAACGCGGCGTCGCACTGCGGGGAGGCTGATCGGTGAGATTGCTCATTCGCATAGGCGGGGCCGTTGCGCTTCTGCTGGTGGTGCTGGCGGCGGGTGCGATGGGTCTGGCGGTGTTCACGGCGGCTTCCCGCACGCATGCGCCCGGTTTGGTGAACACGCACTATCCGGAACCCCAGACCAGTGAGTTTTTGCATCAGGTTGCGCCCCACTACGGATACTGGCAACCGTTCAGCGCGACGATGCTCGGTCTTTTCGCACTTGCGGGGATGGGGGTCTTTCTGGTGGGCCTGGTGCTGGGCGTGCTTGCGGCTATGCGGTTTCTGTCGGGCGGGCAGCGCAAACTCCGGCGCGATCCGGAGCAACTCAACGAGACCGTGATGATCCAGGAAATCCATGCCGGCCTGGGCCGCATGGAAGATCGCATCGAAGCCCTTGAAACGATCCTGTTCGACCGGGCCGCGCCGTCACCGTCCGGCCATATACAGCCCAAAGCAGGGAGGCTCCGTTGATGTCGTTTTTTGGAGAAATACTTATCGCGCTTGCAGCGTTGTCGATACCTCTCTTGGCCATCGCGATGCCGGTCATCCTCATTCTTGGCCTGATACGCATCTTCACGGGCCGTTCGGTGCGGCGGAATCCCCAACAGGAGGCCGAGGAAGCACGGCTCATGCAGGAACTGCACCACGGCATGGCCCGCCTCGAGAACCGCATCGAGAATCTCGAGACCGTTGTGCTGGAGCGCGAAGGGCATAAAACCGACGTGCCAACCGAATAGACGGCAGTCGTAAGCGGTATTTCATTACGGAGTGTCTTGATGGAAATGATCCTGACAGCGGCAGCGACGCTTCTGATGTTCATGCCAGGCATCCTGGAACTGGCGGTGATCACGATGATTTTCGCCTGCTTGGCCGTGCCTGTCGTCGTCATCATCTGGCTGCTGACGAAACGCAACGGCTCCGGAAATACCGCGGCCGTTGCGCAGGACGAACAGATACTGCGAGAGATGAACGACGGGCTTCAGCGCATGGAACAGCGGATCGACGCGCTGGAGACCCTCTTAGGCGACGAGAAGGCCAAGGGAGAACAGAAGTAATGGAGCACGCCCGGGAAACCCGATGGCAGGATGCGGAAACCTGGTTTGCCCATGCGGCGTCGGGCGTCGGGAAGAGCCACCGCCCGAACGCGGCATGCAGTGGAGATCGACAATGAGCGAGCACTACGAACCCCAGACCAAAGGCCTGTACCGGTCGCGCCAGGGCATCATTTTCGGTGTATGCCAGGGCGTCGCCGACTACCTTGACGTGTCCGTGTTCTGGACGCGGGCGATCGCGGTGCTGCTGTTTTTTTTCACGGGCATCTGGCCGATTCTCGGGCTGTACATTCTGGCCGCGCTGTTGATGAAACCCGCGCCCGTGGTGCCGTTCCGGAGCGCCGAGGACGCGGAGTTCTACAACTCGTACACCTCGTCGCGCAGCATGGCCCTCCAGCGCCTCAAGCGCACCTTCGACAACCTCGACCGGCGCATCCAGCGCATCGAGAGCATCGTGACCGCGCGCGATTACGACTGGGAACGGCGCCTGCGCGAGTAGCGCCGGGAACGGCCCGGGGCCGCGCGCGGCGCTCACGAATAGGTGAAGTACACGGTGGCGGTGCAGGGGCGGCTCACGCGAACGCGGATCCAGTGGGCCGAGAACCCGTCGGGAAACTCGTGGTGGCAATAGGACCCGGGCGTGATCGCCCGGGAATCGTACGTCTGCCACGTGCCGTTGCCCAGAAAATCCACTTCGAGCGTGAATCCCACCGTCTCGCTGCTCTGCTGGGTGATGTGCACGCATTTCTTGTCGAACCCGGTCATGAGGAAGGGGTCGGACGGCGTGTCCGGCGTCACGGGCGTGTCCCACCAGGGACCGCCCCAGCCGACGGGTTTCCCCATAGACCACAGGGCATCGATGTTGCCGAACCACAGGCCGGACTGGGGCTGGCCGACGGCGTTGTCGGTCTGGTCGCTCGCCATGACGAACATCCCGCGCCAATGGCAGAAATCGGGCACGATGCGCAGGTGCGTTGCAATGGGCCGGACGCCCCAGATGCGGCCGTCGTAGACGAGCGCGGGAAGTTCGTAGAACATCCCGTGGAGATCCATGAGGTAGCGTTCGGTCTGGGCTTCACGGATGCGCATCCACTCGGTGTTCCAGGTGTGGTCGAAGGCGTGGCTGGCCTTGGGAAGCAGGTAGCGGGACCACGTGCCGTTGTGCAGCACGCGCAGGATGGCCGCGGACCTGCACCAGCCCGTGGCAAACAGCGTGTTGCCGTATCGCTGGCCGGGGGCGGGATTCTGTTTGCCGGAGACCTCGACAAAGGGGTTGCGCTCGAGCACGCGCCACCGGGCGCCGTCCCACTCGCCGAGGCAGCCTGACGCGCGTTCGCCCAGGAATTCGGGCTCCTCATAGGTGTTGTTGGCGACCACCAGACGGCCCTGGGCCGTATGCGCCCCTTTGAAATGGGGCTGTCCCTCGATGCCCAGTTCGTTCACCACATTGGCCAGTTCGCGCGTTTCGAGGGTCTCGAGGTCGGTTTCGAACAGCAGGCCTTCCATGGTCAGGAAATACACCATGGTTTTGGGATGCACGAGGTGCCGGGCGGTGGCGGTGAGGCGGTGTTTTGTCAGGGGTTCGATGGTGCGCACGTTGCCCTCGGCATCGATCACGTGGGGGCCGATCACGGCCTGGAGCGTTTCCCAATGCACCAGACGGTTCGCGAACGTCCCCGTCACGGACGCCGGATGCCGGTGCATGGTCATGTCGTCGCGGATTTCGTAGAGGCCGATGCCCTCGCCCGCAATATGGGCGACGTAACCGACTGCCCACAGGCGATCGGCCCAGGGGATCAGCGCGCCGATGCCCGTCTCGCTGCGGCTTCCCGCGCCGGGCGCGAACACCGTCATGTTGGGGAACACGCCGTCTACCTGGAGCGGGGTGTTCTCCGCGCCCAAAGCGGCCGCGGCGCACAGGGTCGAGAGTATCAGGCAAGCAGGAAAACGCATGGATCGGCCTCCGCATGAGTCGACTCGTGTCTCACTTCCCGGAACGCATAGTAGGCGGCTGGCGGGAAATCATCAAGATCCCGCACGAAACAACCAGAGATTGACCGCAGAGGGCTCAGAGAACACCGAGTTTGAAGCCGCAGGACACCAGATCCGGATGCAGCCCCACCCCATGTCGACCCTGCGCGCATCGATCTCAAGCCACCCGCAGACGATGAAGACGGGGCTCCCGGGACCCCGGAACGGGGTCCAACTTGAGTAGCCCTGGGCGTAGCCCAGGGATCACTCACACCCTAAAGTCCCAACCCTGAATGGGGTTGAACAAAGGCATCCCTCGCCAATTCAAGCCGATGTCAGTACGTATTGCCACCACCAGCACGGCTTGGCCGCGCGCAAGAATACGGGGCCGGAGTCCACCCCCGGCCACACGTTCCGCGTGGCCACCCCCGCCAGCGGAGGACACAAAACGGCAAGTTAACGCCGGGATTCGGAGTCCACCACGTCCATCGCGTCCACTTGGTCCACTGCCTCCACCAACAGACAAGAATGCAGGCGAGACGCCTGCGCTACAAGAAAGAAACATGCCGGGCTGAAGGTTCGACCACTGAGGCTGCCCTGTCCGGAGGGCACAGCCACAGGGGGCTGCCCCTGCAACGGGGACCGGATGGCCAGCCAGCCCGGTTCGGGGCGGTGGCGGGGCAGCGGCAAATTTGACTTTCTGTGCACGAAAACGGGATACTTTGCGGGTGTGTGATGCAAGGGCTTTGCGGAACTTTGTGTGAATACACGGGGCCGCTTTGGCGTCCTTTATCCGGGAACACTATTGGGCTGTAAGCCTTGAATTCAAGGAGGTTACGAATGAAATACGCGATGCTTACCATTCTCGGCGCGGCAATGCTGTTCGCGGTCACGGCCGTTCCGGCCTTTGCGGCCGACGAGCAGGCCCCCCTGAAGATTGAACTGCCCGAGAAATCGTTTATGGGCACGCCTTTGGATTACTGGTCGGAGAATCTGGAGTTCACGTACAAGGCGCGCGACCCGTTCATGGCGCCGGTCGGCACCGAACTGGTATCCAAGGGCAAGCCGGTCACCAGCAGCGACAAGACCCCGTCGATGGGCAAGCTGCCCATGGTGACTGACGGCGACAAGGGCTTTCAGGAAAAGAGCCTGGTGGAGCTGGACAAGGGCCTTCAGTGGGTGCAGATCGACCTGCAGAAAAAGCACAAGCTTTACGCGATCCTGGTGTGGCACTTCCACACGTCCGAGCGGGTGTACCATGATTTCGTGGTGCGCGTGGCCAATGACCCCGATTTCACGCAGGACGTAGTGACCCTGTACAACAACGATCACGATAATTCGGCGGGCCTCGGCGCGGGCACGGACAAGGAATACGTCGAGAGCAACGAAGGCCGCCTGGTCGATGGCAAAGGCACGGAAGCGCGGTACGTGCGCCTCTACAGCAAGGGGAACACCTCGAACGAGCGCAACAACTACGTCGAAGTGGAAGTCTGGGGCATCACGGCCGAATAGAGCGCGGACTTTTATTCCGCCGAAGCAATAACGCATACTCGTCCCACCGTCGTGCCTGTGCGCGTGACGGTGGGCCGTTTTTTTGGGGGGTGCGGACCGTCCGGTCCGCGATGGATTTCGAGAATCAGGGCCCGAGTCCGGCCGCTGGACGCCGGGAACGCGGGCCCGTGATGGCAGGACCATGGAACGCGTTGCGGTAAGCGAGCAGAAGCGACTGGCGTGGTGGTTTGTGGCGGGCTTTGTTGCGGTGGCGGCGCTGGCGGCCGCGTACCGCGTGCCGCGCCTGGGCGAACGCGTGTTCCACGGCGACGAGGCGGTGCAGGCGTTCAAGGCTGGCCAGGAACTCTATGAGGACGGCGAGTACGCGTATGACCCGGAGGAATATCACGGGCCCACGCTGTATTACCTGACCGTGCCGGCCTTGTGGCTGGGAGGCATTGAGCGGTTCGCCGATTCGACCGAGGTGCATTACCGCGTCGTGCCGGTGATTTTCGGCCTGGGCATCGTGGTGTGTTTGTGGTGGGCGCGGGACGGTCTGGGCCGGCGCGCGACGTTGATTGCGGGCCTGTTCACGGCGATTTCGCCCGCGATGGTTTTTTACAGCCGGTACTACATCCAGGAATCGCTGCTGGTGTTCTTCACGTTCGCCACGCTGGTCGCGGGATGGCGGTACACCCGGCGGAGGAATGTCGTCTGGGCGGCGCTGTGCGGAGCGTCACTCGGCATGATGCACTCGAGCAAGGAAACCTGCGTCATCTCGTATTTCGGCGTGGCCGTGGCGTTCATGCTGACGCCGATCTGGGCGCGGATTCACGACGAGGAACACCCCCTCAACCGGGTATTCCGGCGGGGCGAGTCGGAGGACCTGCGTCCGGGTCTCGTGCGGCAGGTTGCCGCGTTTGTCGCGGCGGGCGCGCTGGTGTCGATGCTCATGTTCTCGTCGTTTTTCACCAACCCGCAGGGCATCATCGACTCGGTGATGTCGTACACGGTATACCTGCAGCGGGCCGTGGAGTCGGGCATCCATCATCATCCCGCGACGTATTACCTGCGCCTGCTGGTGTATACGCACCGCTCGGCGGGGCCGGTGTTCAGCGAGGCCCTGGTCGTGGGGCTGGCCCTCGTGGGCGCCGTCAGCGCGCTGGTGCGCCACGATCGCGACAACAAACCGGGCAACGTGCATTTTCTGCGGTTTGTGACCGTCTACACAGTCGCGACCACGGCGGTGTATTCGAGCATCAACTACAAGACGCCGTGGTCGATCCTGTGCAGTCTCCACGGGATGATATTGCTGGCGGGGGCGGGAGCCGTCGTGCTGCTGCGGCTCACGCCCTGCCTGCCCGGAACGGCGGGGGCGCTGCGGTACGCGCCGAAGACCGTGGTGGGCCTCGTGCTCGCGGCCTTGAGCGTGCAGTTGGGCTGGCAATCGTATCTGGTGAATTTCGATTACTACGACGATCCCCGCAATCCGTACGTGTACGCCCATCCGGTGAGCGGGGTGCGGCATCTGGGTGAACGCGCCGAGGCCATCGCCCGATACGCGCCCGAGAAACACGACATGCTGATTCGCGTCATTACGCCGGGGCTCAATTACTGGCCGCTGCCGTGGTACCTGCGCCAGTTCAGCAACGTGGGATACTGGGAAGACGTTCCCGAGGAGTGCGACGCGCCCATGGTGGTCACCACCGCGAAACTGGCCCCGGAAGTCCACGCGCGCCTGAAGACCGAATACCAGTCCGAGAATTACGGGCTGCGCCCCGGCATCCGGCTGGTGGTCTTCATCCGCCGTGACCTGTGGGACGCGTTCATGAAAACGCGGCAATAGAGGGAGCGCATGACGCACCGGGACCGTTTTCTCGAAACGCTTCTGTTTGGTTCGCCGGATCGCATCCCGTTCACGCCGGGCTCGGGCCGGGAATCCACGCGCCGGGTCTGGCAGGAACATGGCTGCCCCGCCGGCCGCGACTGCATGGAGGTCATTTACGAGCGGCTCAACGCGGAGCGCGCGCGACGCGGCCTGCCTCCGGCTGGATTTGCTCCCGAACAGCCCCTCTCCGACTGCGGCGTATCGTTTCGCATGATCCCCAGCTTCGAGGAGAAGATCCTCGAGCACCGGGACGGACACTACATCGTGCAGGACTGGATGGGGGCCATTACCGAGATCTCCGACGAATACGATTACACCTACATCCGCAATCCGGTCGACTTTGTCACGCGCAAATGGCACCGGTTTCCGGTCCAGAACCGGGACGACTGGGAGGCGATGAAACCGCGCTTCGACCCGAAACACCCGGACCGGTACGTGCCGGCCTTCGACGCGCATTGCGCGGCGTTGCGGGGACGCGACCATCCCCTGACGGTGAGCCTGAACGGGCCGTTCTGGCAGTTGCGGGAGTTCTGCGGGTTCGAGGGATTGTGCACGTTCCTGCTGACCGATCCCGGATTCGTGCATGAGATGGTGGGATTCTGGACGGCGTTTTGCGTGGAGACGCTGCGGCCTTTGCTCCACCGCGTGACGCCGGACATGCTCCACTTCTCGGAGGACATGGCGTTCAAGGAACACCCGATGATATCGCCTGGCATGGCCCGCGAATTCTGCGCGCCGTGTTACCGGGCCGTCGTCGAGGAGGCGAAGGGCGCGGGCGTGCCGGTCATTGCGATGGATTCCGACGGCCGGGTCGATTTGCTTCTTCCCGTGTGGCTTGAATGCGGGATCAACTGCGTGGATCCCATGGAGGTGGCCGCGGGCAATGACATCGCGGCCTTGCGAGAGCACTACGGCCGGCGCCTGGCGTTCTGCGGCGGGATCGACAAGCGCGCCATGGCCGCGGGCGGCGGCCTGTTGAACGCCGAGCTGGCGCGGATCCGTCCGGTCGTCGAGAGCGGCGGGTACATTCCGGGCTGTGATCACGGTGTACCGCCCGACGTGTCGTGGCCGAATTTCACGGACTACTGCCTGCAACTCGCCGGGATGACCGGGTGGCTGCGATAAACAAACCCCGCTGGAGAAAAACCCGGGACAGAACCCGGTGGACCGGGTGGACTGTTTTCTGAACGCTTTTCTGGGTCGGGGATTGGTACGGGTGCTCCGGGGCTGCGCCCAATGCGCGCGGCCGCGATTATGGGGGTGATTCGGCGGCCGGGGGTCTCGTCTAGAGCACCCCGATGAACTTGAGGTTGGCTTTGGGGAAGGCGTAGCGCCCGAATTGCGCCCGGGACACCCATTTCAGCTCGGAATGCGCCACGGGCCGCGGCGTGCCGGATTCAATGGTGCAGCGATATACGTTGAGCGTGACCTTGAAATGGGAATAGGCGTGCTTGACCACCGCCGCCAGTCCGCCCACGCGGATCTCGACGCCGAGTTCCTCGCGGATCTCGCGTTTGAGGGCCTGCTCGTGGGCTTCCCGGGCCTGCACCTTGCCTCCGGGGAACTCCCACAAGCCGCCGAGCAATCCGGACGGCGGCCGTTTCCCCAGGAGGAAGCGTCCGTTTTTCTCGATGGCTGCCACGACGATCTCATAGTGCGGCGTGGCGGGTTTTTTCCCCTTGACGGGGCGTTCCGCCTGGGTCCCGCGGGCAGCCGCTTCGCATAGCGTCCGCAACGGGCACGCCGCGCAGGAGGGCGTTTTCGGTGTGCACACGGTGGCGCCGAGTTCCATCATGGCCTGGTTGAAATCGCCGGGCCGGCGCGGCGGTACGAGGGCCCCGGCGAGCGTCCAGAGCCGGCTTTCGGTTGCGGCCTGGTCGATGGGAGCGGCGATGTCGAACACGCGTGCGAGCACGCGTTTGACGTTCCCGTCGAGCACCGGCACGGCCTCGTTGAACGCGATGCTGGCAATGGCCCCCGCGGTATACCGGCCGATGCCCGGCAGGGCCTGCCATGCTTCCGCCGTTTCGGGAAACCGCCCGCCGCGTTCGAAGGCGACGAGCCGCGCGGCCCGGTGCAGGTTGCGCGCCCGGGCGTAGTAGCCCAGGCCTTCCCAGAGTTTCAGGACGGCGTCTTCCTGCGCGCGGGCCAGGGCCTCGACGGTCGGAAAGGCGGCCAGGAACCGCTCGAAATAGGGCGTGCCCTGGTCAATGCGCGTCTGCTGCAGCAGGATCTCCGCGACCCATACGGCATAGGGATCGCGGGTGCGGCGCCACGGCAGGTCGCGGGCGTTGTGTGCGTACCAGGCCAGCAGTGCGCGTCGAATGCGTTGTACGGTGCGTGTATCGATCGGATCCTGCATCGATGGGGTGTATCCGCGGCTGTCCGGCCGCCGCTAGTTCAGCACGGTTGCGTAGGCGTTTCGCACCTCGGCGAGCACATCGGCGCGGCCGGCCCAGAGTTTGTAGACAAGACGCATGCGCAACCCGTATTCCTGCCCGGTTTTGACGCCGGGGACGATGAGCTGGAAGTCCCAGGCCGGGTTGGTATCGTCGCCGGCCGGGGTGGCGCCGCCGCCCGACGGGGAATGCGAGAAACGGACGACGGGGCCGCGTTCGAAGATGAATATCAGGACGTGGTCGCGGAACAGGCCATAGTAGAACGGTTCGGCGTAACGGAGCGGGGAGAGATCTTCGAACAGCGAGCCCTCGCCCTCGCCGAACTCGGCCGAGAACGTGTCGGATTCGTGGACGACGGTGCTGGCGTGGCCGTGCACCTGCGTGCAGTACTGCACCCACCGCGGAGCATCGAGCGAAGACCCGGCTTGCAGGAAATAGAGGCTCTTGTCGGCGGGGGCGTTGATGTAGGACGCCCAGAACACGCCCATGAACCCGCCGGCAAACCCGTCCTTGCGGGGGATGCAGCGGTAGGTCATGTCGATATAATGCGGCGCGGAGACGGTGAACCGCGTCCAGCTTTCGACGCCATAGAAGGGTGTGGCGGCCTGGTACAGCTCGACGGTATTGTCGCCGGTGCGGCGGAGTTCCATGGGGGCGTGGCGGGGTTCGAAGAAGACGGTGTCCTTCTCGTGGCGCGCACGGGCGTCGAAATAGTGTTCAAGGTTGAGGCCGGCATACGCCGGAACAAATGGGGACTCGGCGAGGGCGGGCGTGGTGAGCGCGAACACGCCGTTGTACAGTTTCCGGTGATGGCTGCCCATGGGTTCGTTGTCGCCAATCACGGCCGTAAGGGCTTCGGCCCTCAGCTCGACCCAATGCGCGGGGTCCGTCACGCTCGCTCCCTCCGGTTGCGCGGCGGCCATCGCGACCGCCGCGGCGATGAGCACACTCGCCGTCATGGCTGTTTCTCCTGGTTAGGTTCGGTCAAACGCCGGCGCGCCTACCAGCCGGTGTCGTCCGGAAAACAATTCACATATTGGGTGCTCTGACGCAGTTCGGCCATCATGCCGGCTACGGCGTCGCGCCAGTGCTGGTAATGGGCGGTTTCCTTGTGCCGCGCGGGATCCGCTTCGGTGCGGTAGGCCTCGACCAGCACGAAGTGCGTGGGGTGGTCCCGCTGCTGGAGCACGTCGAACCGCGCGATCCCCGGTTCCTGGACGCTCTGACGCGCGTTTTCGAGCGAGGCCTCCCGGAACGCCTCGACGCACTCGGGTTTCACATGGACATGAACATGAACGACGAGCATGGCTTCGTCCTCCTGCGTTCGGTCAGGCGGTCGTTTCGTATTCGAGCGGGTCGGTGACGCCGGCTTCGCGGAACGCATTCAACCGCTCGACGCAGGTCGGGCACGTGCCGCAGGCCTTTCCGCCGCCCCGGTAGCAGCTCCACGTGTGCGCGTAATCGATGCCCAGTTCGAGGCCGAGCCGGAGCGATTCCGCCTTGCGCATGGCCGCAAACGGCGCATGGACCACAACAGGCGTGCGCCGGTTCAGCGCCAGCACATGGTTCAGCCGTTCGACGAACTCCGCCGTGCAGTCCCAGTAGCCGTATTCGTCCTGCGCCTGGGCGCCGTAATACACGTCCGCGATGCCGTGGGCTTCTGCGTAAGCCGCCGCCATCGCGAGAAGAAGCATGTTGCGGTTGGGGACGTAGGTCGGCGGCTGCTCCCGGTCGGATTCGGCAATGCGGACCAGGTCGGGCACCTCGGCGCCGCCGCGCACCAGCGAGGTCCCGCTCTTCACCAGGTCCCCCAGGAACGACATGTCGAGCACGCGATGGCGCCCCGCGCCCGCCGCCAGGGCCTGCCACGCAGCGCATTCGAGCTCCCGCGCGTGCCGCTGGCCGTAGTCGCACGACACCGCATGGACCGGCCGGCGGCCCAGGGTTTTCGCGACATGATGCAGCAGAACCGACGAGTCCATCCCCCCGCTCAGCAGGACAACGGCCGGGGTTTCCAGGGCGGTCATGGGAGTACGATCCCCTCTTTCTACGTGTTCCCTAAGTGTTCCAGCGCCTGGGAGCATGGTACGGGAACGCCGCCGGGGCGGTCAATGGCGCCCACGCGGCCCGCCCCCGCGGCCCGCGTGGTTGCCTGACGGGCGCACACGTCCCTATAATCGAGTTTCCTGCAGACACGGAGAGAAAGGAATCGGCGTCATGGGGAGTTCCGGGAAGCCCCGGGCCGTTGTCACCGGCATTACCGGTCAGGACGGCTCGTATCTGGCGGAGTTTCTGCTCGAAAAAGGCTACGACGTATTTGGCGTCGTCCGGCGTTCCAGCACCGAGAAATTCGAGCGCATCAAGCATTTCCAGGACCGCATCACGCTGATGCACGCGGACCTGACTGATCAGGGGTCGATGATTGACGTCATCACCGAAGCGCGGCCCCGCGAGGTCTACAACCTGGCGGCCCAGTCGTTCGTGCCGACGTCGTGGAAACAGCCCATGCTGACGGGGCAGGTGACCGCTCTGGGCGTGACCTGCGTGCTCGAGGCCATCCGCGTGGTCGACAAATCGATCCGCTTCTACCAGGCGTCGTCGAGCGAGATGTTCGGCAACGCCCAGGAGACGCCCCAGCGCGAATCAACGCCGTTCTACCCGCGCAGCCCCTACGGCGTGGCGAAGGTGTACGGCCACTGGATCACCGTCAATTACCGCGAAAGCTACGGCATGTTCGCCGTTTCGGGCATCCTGTTCAACCACGAATCGCCGCGCCGGGGCCTGGAGTTTGTCACGCGGAAGATCTCGCTCGGCGTGGCCCGGATCCGGTTGGGCCTCGACACCGAAGTGCGGCTCGGCAACCTCGACGCCAAACGCGACTGGGGGTACGCGGGCGACTATGTCCGCGCGATGTGGCTCATGATGCAGCAGGAGACCCCCGAGGACTATGTAGTCTCGAGCGGCGAGACCCATTCGGTGCGCGAGGCGTGCGAAGCGGCCTTTTCCCACGTGGGTCTCAACTGGGAAGACCATGTGACGGTCGACCCGAAGTTCTACCGGCCCGCCGAGGTGCATCTGCTTCTGGGCGACAGCGCCAAGGCGCGGACCCGGCTCAAGTGGACCCCCGAGGTCTCGTTCCGGGACTTGATGGGCATGATGGTCGACGCCGACATCGAACGTCTTCAGCGCGAAAACCAGCACGGCGCGGTATAGCCATGCGGGCGCTGGTTACGGGAGCGGACGGATTCGTGGGTCGCGTATTGTGCCGCCATCTCGTCCGGTCGGGATGGGAGGTGCGCGCGGGCGTGATGCACGACGCGCGGGAACCGTCCGGCGAGTTCCAGTGCGACATTACCGGCGCGGACAAGGTGGACGCGCTGGTGGAGTGGGCCGGGCCGGTCGACGTCGTGTTCCATCTGGCGGCGGTCACGTTCGTGCCGGAGTCCATCCAGGATCCGCGGCGGGCCATGCGCGTGAACGTCGAGGGCACCATGAACCTCGTGCAGGCCTGTCGCGCGCGCTTGCCCGAAAGCCGGTTTTTGTTTGTCAGCACCTCGGAAGTGTACGGGCCGCCGGTGGACCTGCCCATCCGCGAGGAGCACCCGCTCAATCCAAAAACCCCCTACGCCATTTCGAAAGCCGCCGCGGACAGTTATTGCGCGTATGTGTTCGAGAGCACGGGCTACGACATCGTGCGTCTCCGGCCGTTTAACCATTCGGGACCCGGCCAGCCCGACCAGTTTGTGCTGTCGAGTTTCGCGCGGCAGCTTGCCCGGGCCGAGGCGGGTGCGGCCGACCCCGTGCTGCGCGTGGGCAATCTCGAGGCGCGGCGCGATTTTCTGCATGTGGACGACGTGGTGTGCGCGTATGAGCTTGCGGCACGGAAAGGCGGCGCCGGAGAGGTCTACAACATCGCTTCGGGGCACGCGGTCCTGATTCGCGATGCGCTGGACACGCTGCTGCGCATGGCGCGCGTGAAGGTGACGGTCGAGCCCGCACCCGACCGGCTTCGTCCGGTCGAGGTGCGCGAAGTGGCCGGTTCCAGTGAACGCCTGACCGCGGCAACCGGATGGACACCGCAACACCCGTTGGAGGTCCTGCTTGCGGACATCCTGAACTTCTGGCGGGTGCAGGAGGGCGTTTTCGCGCCGTAATCCGGGAAGGAGAATCATCAGATGGGATTTCTCGACACGTTTCGCAGCCCGGCCATGGTGCACGCGCTGGCCGTGCATGCGCCCATTTCCCTGGCGTTTCTGGGGGTGCCTTTGGTGATTCTGGCGGCGGTCTTGAAGGAACGGGGTGCGGGAATGCGGTGGCTGGCCGTCGTGGCCTATCTAGGCCTGGTTATCGCTGCCTTTCTCACGGTGCAGACGGGCGAAGCGGCCCGGAGTGCCCTCCCGAACGCGGCTGGCGTGATAGACGATCCGGTGTGGAACCTCGTGCACAGTCACGAGGGCATGGCCGGCAAGGTCTGGCTCTTCGCCCTGGTTACTGCCCTTCTGACGGCATGTACCGCCGCGCAGAACCCGCGCATGCGCGTCACTACGGGCATGCTGGCCGTGCTGGCAGCGCTGGCCACCGCGGGGTGGATCGGGTTGACGGGCCATTATGGCGGCACGCTGGTCTATGTGCATGGTCTCGGCACGCCCGCCCTGCAATACAAACAGCAGCTTATCTCCCAGGGGCAGACCCCTGCCGCGACGACCCCTCCAACGCCCGCTGCTCCCGGGCGCCTCGAAACAGCGCCCGCACCCGCGCCGCCGGACCCCGCCGGGCCGGCGGCCGCGGTTCTCCCGCCGGCGGTGGTGGAAACCGAGTCCGCGCTTCCGCCCGTTCCCGTGCGCGAGGTGAGCTACGCGCAGGAGGTGATCCCGATTCTCCGCGAGCACTGTTACGGATGCCACGGCAAAGCGAGCGGTCTGAATCTCGAGACTATCGATGCGATGCTCGTGGGCGGCAAGAAAGCCGGGCCGTCGGTGCGTGCGGGCCAGCCCGGGAAAAGCCCGCTGATCCAATACGTGACCGGCGAACTCCAACCCCGCATGCCCCAGGGTGGCGAGCCCTTGTCCGAGAACGACATCGCCATTCTGCGCAACTGGATCGCCACGGGCATGAAAGACGATTCGCCCGGCTGAGCGTTCAGGGCAATCCGGCTTACGTTTTTTTTCGGGGCCGGCGGCGCTGCCATTCGCGGCCGAGGGTGAGGCCGTGCGCGAGCAGGGGGTCCCGGGTGAGCCCCCGGGCCCGCATCTTCTCCGCCGCCCAGTCTTCGAGCAGGATTTCACACCGGCGTGCAAGCTCGGGCTGCTGTCCGGCGAGATTGTGGAATTCGTGGGGGTCTTCGCGGAGATCGTAGAGTTCGCGCGGCGGCGTGCCGTAGAAATCAGGCTGCCGGGCCAGGATGAATTTGTGGTCCAGGGTGCGCAACCCCCATTTCATCTGCCACGTGCACTCCTGACACACGATGAATTCGCGCAGGGGCGTGTCGCGTGTGCCGGACATCAGCGGCGCCAGTGAGCAGCCTTCCATTTCCGCGGGCGCCTCGACGCCGCAGAAATCCAGGAGGGTCGGCGCGAGATCCACGTGCGCGGTCAGGTGAGGCACGCGCCGGGGGGCGAGTGCCGGATGGCGCACGAGCAGCGGGACGTGCACGTTCCCCTCGTAGAGGCCGTGGTGATCGAAGAAGATCCCGTGGCGGTACATCATCTCCCCGTGGTCGCTGGTGACGGCCAGAAGGGTGCGTTCGGCCAGACCGAGCCGGTCGAGGGTTTCGATGACCTGGCCAATGGCTTCGTCGCAATAGCGGATCTCGCCGTCGTACAGGGCCTCGACATAGGCGGCGTCGGTCACGGTTTTTCCGCGAACGAGCTTGTTGAGCCAGTTCTCGCGCCAGATTCTGCCCAGGGGATGGCGTTCGAGCTGCTTGAGCGAGGTGTTGCCGGGGTCGCAGGGGTCGTTTCCGTCTTCGTAAAACAGCCGCCGGTACGCGCGGGGCGGCATGTAGGGCGTGTGCGGGTCCCAGTAGTGAATGAACAGAAAGAACGGCTCTTCGCGGTTCTGCTCGAGCCAGGGGATGGCGCGGTTGTTGATGTCGCGGCTGTCGCAGTTGATGCTGAGCGGGCGGCGCGACGCGGGATTGATGTAGTACTCGTAGCCCCGCCCAAACCCGTGGTGCCAGGGCGCGAGGTTGTCGATGGCGCAGGTCGTGTACCCGGCCTTTTGAAGCAGGGCCGGGAGCCAGGGGACGGTGTTTCTCAGGGGGATGCGGCCGCCGTGCGCGACGATCCCGTGCGTGACCGAGTACTGCCCGCTGCCCAGCGTGGCGAACGCGGGATGCGTGGGAATGGCCGGCGTGATGTGCTGCTCGCACAGGACCGACTGCCCGGCGAGCGCGTCGAGGTTCGGCGATGTGTTGCGGCGATAACCGTAACAGCCCAGGTGGTCCGCCCGCAGGGTGTCCACGACGATCAGAACCGCGTTCAAGGGTGATTCCATGCGTTGTCCCGTTCCGGATGCCGCCATGTACGGCCGCATACAGCCCCATCGTGTATCACGACGGGAGGGGCGGGCGCAAGCGGGACCACCCGCTTCAATCGCTGGCTAACTTGAGGCCAGATGCCTGAAACGCGAGTCCTTTCAGACGCTGGAGCATGTGACGACTTATCCGAGTGATCAAACAAGAGAACACCTCATCTTCCCGGGCGCTAATGGTGCGGCAACACATCAGCCCAGCCCGGAGGACCGATATGGCGGGGGGAAAGACGCAGATTCGCGCCTTCGGCGCTAAGGAATGCGAAGTGCTCCAAGTCCCGCAGGGACGACAGACAATAGCCCACCACTTCAGGTGGGAGCCTCTTCCCTCAAATCACAAGTCCCGTAGGGACGGCAGATCATAGCGTCACCGAAGCTCAGAAATGTAGTGCGGGCCGCGCCCCCGGGCAGCGGGACAGAAATGTCATGACCGGCTTCCGGGTCTTGTGTCCCCCGCTGGCGGGGGTGGCCACGCGTTCCGCGTGGCCGGGGGTGGATTCCAACCCCGCAAGGTTGCGCGTGGTCAGGCGGCAGCTCCTCACCTGGCACGTGATGGACGGTATGGACTGTATGGACAGGGCCACAGAGTCCACCCCCGTCCGCTTCGCGGCCACCCCCGCCAGCGGGGGACAGCGCTGCGGAATTCCACAATCGCTGTAATGGCGGGCGCAAGCGGGACCACCCGGCCGCCGGCATCGCCTGCCCTCCTGGAGGGCTATGGTATAATCGCTGCATGAGCGAGGCGCATCCCACAGACCCCCGTTCCGGGCGAAGCCGTGCGGTTATCGCCGCCCTGATGATGCTGATTGCGGGCGGGATCCTGCTTGCGGCGGGGCTGGGTCTCGGATTCTGGTTTGCCACCCGCTACAACGTCTCGATCTCGCGCCGCGGCGCCCAGAATGCTGCCGCGCAACCGGCCCCGGCGCTTCAGGAGGGCTCGTGGGCCGCCACCCGGCCGGCCGCGCCGGGCCGGCCGTCGGCGCCGCCCCGCGACACCGCTCCGGCTTCACCGCAGACCCTCGTGTCCGGCGATGCGTTGTGGCCGCTCGATCCGTCCGAGCAATACCAGGGCACGGCCGACGGCCCGTTTGCCTTCAAGTTCACCCGGGACGAAACCCTCCGCTACCGCGTGGCTTCGGAAATCCGCGGCAGGGGCATCGAGGGTCTGACGGATTCGGGCGTATTGATGGATTTTGAGAGCGGCATGTCGCTTCATACCCGCGATGTGGATCAGGCGGGTAACGCCCTCCTGCGCATGACCTTCGACCAGAGCTCGCTCCGGGGCAGTTTCATGGACGAACAGTTCTCGATGGAGGTGACGCCGAACGACGCGCAGGTCTCCCACGGCGACCAGACCCCCGTGGACACCCGGCGCGGCGTCGGGTCGACGCAGGGCATCCCGCAGCTCGAGTTTCTACAGGAGCCCGTCGACATGGTGGTCGCGCCGAACGGCCAGGTGCTCAAACTCGCCAACACGAAAAACATCGGCGCGATGCTCGCCGCCATACCCAGTTTCGCCACGCTTGAATTCCCGGGCGGGACCCTGGCGCAGGGCCAGCAGTGGGAAAGCCGCATCGCGCTGCCCGTACCCGGCTTTGGCACGCCCGCCGAGGCCCGGCTCCTCAACACCTTCGTGGGATACGAGCAGGTAAACGGACGCCTGTGCGGCGTGATCCAGCAGCAGGTCCTGTCCGAACAGACCGGCGGCGCCCTCAACGCCCCGGAAAGCGCGCTGGGCGAGGCCCTCAGCCTCAAGATGCCCGTATTCCAGCTCGCCGGCGATAACCGCGTCTATTTCGATACCGCCAACGGCCAGCTTGTGCTCGCCAATATGGACCTCGACCTCCGCATGGATTTCGCACAAATGCTCGGCAATCTGTCCAGCGTGCTCGGCGGACTGCTCTCCAATCCGGACGCGCTCCTTGGCGGTTCCGCGTCCGGCGTCGAAGACCTGCTCGGCGCGGACGCGGGCGGGTCGTCCTCCCTGCTCAGCCTTGACCTCAATCTCGTCGGTTCGATGGAATTGGTCGAATAACGGGCAACGGCAGAGGCCCATCCTGACGGACGCGGGTGTGCGTGTCTCGATACGGCGCGGCGAGGCACGCGGACCTTCCCTGCGTTCGCCAAGTGCCCGCATTCAGGCGATGGATGCGGGGTGTTGACGTGATGGATCCCGGATCGGCGGTGGTGGCGGGTTGCGCCGGTGTGTCCGGCCGCTATAATGTGGGCACATACCGTTATCCGATCGACGTTCAGCGGCAAGAGACTCGAGTTTATGCTCCTGCAACGCATACAAAGAACCACGGCTCCGGTGTTCGCGATGGGTGTGGCGGCCCTGCTGTGCGCCGCGCTCGCACCGGCCGGCAGTGCCGCAACGCCGTTGCTGAAAAACCTGACCCCGGATGAACAGGCCTGGCTCGCGGCCCATCCGGTGGTCACCCTGACGATCGACGACGATTACCATCCCAAGAGCTACCGGAACGAACACGGCGAACTGGCCGGCATCAACATCGATTACGTCCGTCTGCTCGCAACGCGCCTGGGCATCGAGATACGTCTCGAAGGTTCCCCCTGGGCCGAAGCGCTCGGCAAGGCGTTGCTCCATAAAGTGGATGGTGTGGTCAACGCGGATCTGCTGGAGGAGCGCCGGCCGTATCTCAATTTCACAGAAGTCTACGCCGTGTATCCCCAGGCGCTGCTCACGCGGCGCGACGAGGTCGCGGTTTCTTCCCTGGACGAGTTCGCGGGCCGGCCCGTGGCGGTGGTGCGCAACACGTCGCAACTGGCCACGCTGCGGGGAAACCATCCCGGCGTGGTGATTCACGAGGTCGATGACACGGACTCGGCCATCGACCTGCTTATCGAGGGCAAGGTGGACGGCGTCTTTGACGATCTCGCTGTACTGTACGATTCGATTTCGGCGCGGTTTCTTTCGAATCTGAAGCTGGCCCTGGTGTATTCGACTCCCCCCGCGGGCTATGCGCGCATCGGCGTGCGGAACAACGATCCCCTGTTGCTGTCGGTGTTCAACAAGGCGGTGGATTCCATCACGGACAGCGATCGCCGGGCCGTCGAACTGCGCTGGCTCGGGATCGAGTTGCCCCGTTTTTCCCCCGGCGATTCCATCACTCAACTGGCGCTTACCGACGAAGAGCAGGCCTGGCTCCACGACAACCCGGTGATCCACGTGGCTTCAGACCGCCAATGGGCCCCCATCGAATTCCTGGACGACACCGGCCAGTTCCAGGGGATTGCCATCGATTATCTGCACGAGATCGCCGAGATGCTCGGGCTGAATATCGCCTATGTGGAAGCGCAAACCTGGCAGGAACTCGAGAGACTGGGCCGCGCCGGCAAGGTGGACGTGTTCACCGCCATCGCACGCACGGAAAAGCGCGCCCGCCATTTCGAGTTCACTGAACCGTATCTCTCTTTCCCGGTCATGCTGTTCGCGCGCGACGAAGTGGGGTACGTGGGCTCCCTGCGCGAGCTGCACGGGCAACGCGTCGTGGTGGTCCGCAGTTACGCCATCGAGGAACGCATCAAACAAGAGCATCCGGAGATCGCCATTGTGCGCGCCGACTCGGTTCCCGAAGCCCTGGACGTGCTGCAGCGGGGCGAGGTCGCGGTGTTTGCGGCCCCCATCGTCACCGCCAGCCACTATCTGAGCCGGCAGGGGTTTTCCAACATCAAGGTGGTGGGCGAGACGCCGTACGTCTACGACCAGTGCATCGCGATACGCTCCGATGCGCCGTTGCTCGTTTCGTCGATGCGCAAGGCGTTTGCCGCGATTCCCCCGGAGCGGCGCCACGCCATCTATCAAAAATGGGTATCGCTCCGGTACGACCCCGGTTTTCCGTTTTCTCTTGTGTGGAAACTGGCGCTGGGCGTGCTGGCGATCCTGCTGCTGATTCTGTTCTGGAACTACCGGCTGGCGCGCGCCGTGAGCCAGCGCACCGCCGCCCTGTCGACCGCCAACGAGGCGGTGCGCACGAGCGAAGAGCGTGCCAAAGGCATCATCAGCTCCATCACCGATCCGCTGATGATGATGAACCGGGACCGCGTCGTGACCTGGGCAAACGGCCACGCGCATGCCCTGTTCGGAGATGCCCTCGTCGGAAAGCCATGCCAACAGGTTTTCGGATGCACGCAGGCGCCCTGCGAAAACTGTCCCGTGTTCCGGGCGCTCAGCACAAACCAGGTGCACGACAGCGAAACCCAGGCCACGGACATTCACGGGAAACCGCGGCATTTCTGGTGCACGGCGGGCGTCGCCGCCCATGACGAACAGGGCCGGCCCAACGCCGTCGTCGAGATCCTGCGCGACATCACCGAGCGCAAGCAGAATGAACAGGTCCGGCGCACCCTGGAGGACCAACTCCGCCAGGCCCAGAAGATGGAGGCTGTTGGCCAGCTCGCGGGGGGCATCGCCCACGATTTCAACAACCTGCTCCAGGTCATTCGCGGGAATATCGAATTGATCGTCAATGAAGTCCCCCAGGGGTCCCCGGAACAAAGCGGTCTGGAAGAAGTGGACCGCGCGGCCGAGCGGGCCACCACGCTCGTGCGGCAGTTGCTCACGTTCGCCCGGCGCGAAAAACTCGAGCAGACCCCGCTGGACCTCAACGAGGTGGTGAGCGGCCTGATCAAGATGATCCGGCGGCTCATCGGCGAGCATATCGAAATGGTGTTCGAGCCAGGGCCGGGCGACGTCACGGTGTTCGCCGACCGGGGGCAGGTCGAGCAGGTGGTTCTCAATCTGTGCGTGAACGCACGGGACGCCATGCCGCAGGGGGGGCGTCTGGTGCTCGAGGTCGAACGGCGCGAGATCAGCGAAGCGTTTACCTCGCGGTTCATGGAAGCCGAGCCGGGACGGTATGTCGTGCTCAGCGTGGCGGACTCGGGCACGGGCGTTCATCCGGACATCGAGGAGCGCATTTTCGAGCCGTTTTTTACCACGAAGGGCGTGGGCGAGGGCACGGGCCTGGGTCTCGCCACGGTGTACGCGATCGTGACGCGCCACCTGGGCTTTCTCGATCTCGAGAGCCATCTGGGCCACGGCGCGACGTTCCGCGTCTACCTTCCCGCCTATGAGCCCGGAATGGAAGCGCTCGAATCCGGCTCAGCAGCCGCCGAACCGGCCGCGCGGGGCAACAACGAAACCATCCTCATTGCCGAAGACGACGACCAGGTGCGGGCCCTCGCGGAGCGCGTTTTGAAACGCGCCGGGTACCGTGTCCTCCTCGCGCGGGACGGGGACGAAGCCCTGGCGGCCGTCGTCGAGCATGCCCGCGAGATCGACCTGGTCATCCTGGACGTGGTCATGCCGCGGCGAAGCGGCGGCGACGTCTACGCGGAGATCCAGGCGCGCTTTCCCAGCACGCGGGTCCTGCTGATGAGCGGATACAGTTTTGACGTGCTGGACAAGGGCCATCTGCCGGCCGGCCAGCCGGACCTGCTGCGGAAGCCCTTTCGTTCGGAAGCCCTGTTGCGGCGCGTTCAGGAGGCGCTCGCGCGCTGAAGGCGCCGGAACACGCTGGCCGCGTCGTGACGCTGCTGCGTTGCGTGCCTGGCGTGATACACTAGGCCCCGGGCCGGGGGCTTCAGGAGGGTCGTTTTTCGATGTCCGGTTGGCAGTTCCACCCGTTTGCCGTGCCGTTGTTCGCGACGTCGGCCATCGCGGCGGCGTTCGCCGCGATGCTCTGGCGCCGGCGCAGCCAGTACGGCGCGCTCACCCTGATGGTTCTGATGATCGCGGCGGGAGTGTGGACGCTGGGCGAGGCCGCCGAACTGGGCTGCCAGACCGTCGAAGGCCGGGTGTTCTGGAGCTGCGTCCGCCACTTGGGGATCGCCGTCATCCCGTTCGCCTGGATCGTCTTCGCGTTCCAGTTCTCGCAGGGGCGCAACCGCCGCCTGCCCTGGTATTTCAAGGTCTTCGCCGTTATCCCCGTCGTGAATGTGACGCTGGTCTGGACAAATGGCTACCACCACCTCATCTGGAGCACGCTGCGGCTGGACACCGATCCGCCCATCGTAACCCTGGCGATGGAAAGGGGGCCGTTGTACGGGCTGCTCCTCGTGTACGGGTACGTGTTCATTCTCGCCGGTACGGTCATTCTCGTACGCGCGGCGCTGCGGTCGCACCGCATTTACCGGAAGCAGACCTTTTTCCTGCTCCTCGGCGCGCTCATGCCGCTCGCCGCAAACGTCGTGTTCCAGATGCGGCTGAGTCCCATTCCGCACATGGACCTGACGCCCCTGTCCTTCGGATTCGCGGCGCTCGTGATCGGATGGAACTTCCTCCGCTACGGTCTCTTGCTGCCCCCCGTGCCCGTGGCCAAGGACCAG
Organism: Candidatus Hydrogenedentes bacterium UBA2224; assembly: GCA_002348185.1. Taxonomy (GTDB): domain Bacteria; phylum Hydrogenedentota; class Hydrogenedentia; order Hydrogenedentales; family SLHB01; genus UBA2224. The sequence continues at coordinate 67,951 of DDYW01000186.1, forward strand.
GTCATCGAGAGCATGAAAGACGGCGTGATCGTCTTCGACCCCGGCCACCAGATACTCGATTTGAACGAGGCGGCCCGGGCGATGCTCGGCAAGGACGAATCGGAAATCCTGGGGCGGCCCGTGACCGATTTCCTGGCGTTTTCGCAGGCGCTGTTTGATGCGTCGATGCACCCCGGGAAGTTCGTCGATACCAATGTGCAGATGGATGGCGGCGGGACCCGGTATCTCGAGGCCGGCCTTTCGCCCATCCGCTCCCGCTGGGGGAGCAGCGTCGGAAGCGTCATGATTCTGCGGGACGTGACCGACCGCCGTCTGGCCGAATTGGAGCAGCGGCGTCTCTTCACCGCGATCGAGTTTGCGGCGGAAGACATTGTGATCACCGATCCCCAGGGCACCATCGTGTACGTGAACCCCGCGTTTGAGCGCGTCACGGGCTATGCGCGCGACGAAGCGGTCGGCCAGAACCCGCGTATCCTCAAGAGCGGCGTGCACAGCCCGGCGTATTACGAAACCATGTGGGCGGCCTTGACCCAGGGCAAAATCTGGCAAGGCACCCTGACCAACCGCCGCAAAGACGGGGTGCACATTCAGGAAGATTCCACCATCTCGCCCATCTTCGATTACAGCGGCAATCTCATGGGGTACGTGTCGGTGAAGCGCGACGTAACGCAACAGCTCGCGCTCGAGACGCAGGTGCGCCAGGCGCAGAAACTCGAGAGCCTCGTGACCGTGGCCGGCGGTATCGCCCATGATTTCAACAATATTCTCGCCATCATCGCGGGCAATGCCGAGATGGCCATGGCGGAACTTTCGCAGATTTCCGGCGCGCGGCCGTATCTGAAAGAGATCGCGTCCGCCGTGCGCAAAGCCATCGAGCTTTCCCGCCAGATGCTGGCCTATTCCGGCCGCGGCAAGGCCGCGCTCGAACGGATTGATCTCAACGCGTTCATCACGCAGATGGCGCAGCTCATTGAAGCGTCTGTGGCGGATACCTGCCAGCTCCGGTTCAACCTGGCCCGGCGCGTGCCCCTCATCGAGGGCGATCCCTCGCAAATCAGCCAGTTGCTGATGAATCTCGCCATCAATGCCTCGGAAGCCATCGATCACGCCGGCGGCCTGATTACGATCACCACGGGCGCCATGTTCTGTACCCGCGCGGACCTCGCCGCGACCTGGCTGCACGAAAATCAGCCCGAAGGCCACTACGTCTACCTGGAAATCACCGACACCGGCGCCGGCATGGACCAGGCCACCGTGTCCCGCATCTTCGACCCGTTCTACACTACCAAGTTCACCGGGCGCGGTTTGGGCCTTGCCGCCGTGCTCGGCATCGTGCGCGGGCACTACGGCGCCATCAAGGTCGACAGCGTTCCCGGCAGCGGCTCGACGTTCCGGGTGTTTTTCCCCGTCAATGAGCCCGTCGCGGAACCGGCGGAGCCCGCTCGCAGTCCGGAGAGCCTTGATTCATAGGCCGCGGGCCAGTATGTTTGAGGACGGCGTGAGATGCGTACGTTCTGCACGGTCCCGCGGGCTCGTGCGCTGGCTGACTGAAGGAGGTTGGGATGTTGCGATGCGCGTGTGTGCTCTCCATGCTCTTGAACGCGGCGGTGGAAGGCCCCCCCGAGCGGGTCAACCTGAAACCCGCCGACCCGGTCAAACTCATCTTTGATACCGACATCGGCAACGACGTGGACGACGCGCTCGCCCTGGGGGTGATCCACGCGCTCGAAAGCCGCGGCGAATGCGAGCTCGTGGCCGTCACCCTCACCAAGGACCACGAATTGTGTGCGCCGTTCGTGGACGCCATCAACACGTTCTACGGGCGCGGCACGATCCCCATCGGGGTGACCCGCAGCGGGGTCACGCCCCAGGACAGCACGTTTCTAGGCCTCGCCCGCGCCGAAGACGATGGTGCGCTGCGATACCCCCACGACCTGCTGAGCGGCAACGATGCGCCGGACGCCGTAACGGTCCTGCGCCAGACGCTCGCGGCCCAGCCCGACCAGTCCGTCGCCATCGCGCAGGTGGGGTTTTCGACCAACCTGGCGGCGCTTCTCGGCACGCCGCCGGACGCCATTTCGCCGCTGGGCGGCCGCGACCTGGTGGAAGCGAAGGTGCGCGTGCTGTCCATGATGGCGGGGGCGTTCGCGCCCATCGACGGTAAGGAACACCGCGAATACAACGTGGTGATGGACATCCCGGCGGCGCGAAAGCTGACGGAGGAATGGCCCACGCCCATCATCTACAGCGGCTACGAGATCGGTCTTGCCATCACGTACCCCGCGGAGAGCATCGAGCGGGATTTCAGCTATGCCGCGCATCATCCGCTGGCCGAAGCGTACCAGTTGTACATGCCCACGCCCCACGAGCGTCCGACGTGGGACCTCACGAGCGTGCTGTGGGCCGTTCGGCCGGACCGCGGCTACTTCAGCCTGTCGAATCCCGGACGTGCGAGCGTCGATGAGGCGGGCGTGACCGCGTTCCAGGAAACCCCCGACGGAACGCACCGTTACCTCATTGCCGACGCGCTCCAGGTCGCGCGGGTCCGGGAAGCGCTCGCCCTGCTTGCGAGCCAGCCGCCGGGCAAGCGGTAGCCCGCCGCCGGTTTCCGCGTCACGCCGTAGCCAGAACCAGTTCCCACGGCGGGAGGACGGGCAGCACAAACCTCGCATAGGGGCCGTCTGTCCCCGCCGCGCGGATCTCGGCCACCGTTCCGCGCAGGTCGGTGACCCGGAGCGTGACGCCCGGCGTCCGTACCAGGAGCGTCACGCCCTCACCGGGGTCCATGGACGCGTTAAGCAGAGCGATGGCCGTTGTTTGGTCGTCGGGACGCCGCACCCACAGGTTTATCCGGTGAAACGACGCCACATACGCCGGCAGGGTCTCCCGCGACAGCCACCGCATGATCGCCTTGATCTGCGCCGATTTGCTCAGATTCTGGACCTGCTGCCAGGGATAGTAGCCTTCCACGCACACGCGGCCGCCGCTGCCGTTCTCGAAAACGCCCAGGCAACACGGCGCCGTCTCCGCGTAGGTGTAGTCCACGCAGCGCGACACGACCTGGGCCCCCTCGCTCGTCGGCCGCAGGCAATGGGTTGGGCACTTCCAGAACGACTGCCGCCCGTTGCGGCGCCGGCCCGCGTAGACGCCATTGAGCGGATGGGCCGTCATCTCTTCGATGCAATCCTCATGGCGCACCGCGGCGGTCTCAAACCCGGTCAGCGCGCCGTACCCCATGGCGTTGAGGCGGTCGAGGGCCGGCCCGTCCAGGCAGACCGCGCCCGACAGGAGCGCCCGCAGTTCGTCGTCTGAAAACGCCATCACCTGTTCGCCGGACAACGCGGTCACGGCGGCGTGCGCGGCGGTATACGCGGCAGGCAGGCCCGTCGACCAGAGTTCGTTGCAGTGGCCCGGTGCGCCCGGTCCGCCCAGCCAGGCGCCGTCCACGTTCTGCGCCGCATAGGTGTCTTTGACCCATCCGCTGTGAATGCCGATGGAGGGTGCGCGGCCGAGGGTGCGTGCGAGCAGGTCGAGAAACGGACGCCCGGCGCGGAGCCGCTCCACCAGCGGCTCGTATTCGTCGAGCGGCTCATCGTACATCGACAGGACGTTGAAGGCGGTGCCGGTACAGCCGCTTGCGATATAGGTGGCGGCTTCGAGAAAGGTCGCGTGGGCGCTCTTTTTCAGGCGCTGGTACGGAAAACTCTCGAGTTCCGATTCGATGCATTTTACGCTGGCGGGCAGGAGGGCGGTCTGGCGCCCGATATCGTGCGCTTTGTCGGTGATCCCCGCCATCCGGTCATCGGTGTACGTGCCGCCGCCGGGCCGCCACAGGACCTCCGCGCCTCCGGGTCCCGCGAGGATGTCCGCCCATCCGTCGAAATCATAGCCCTCGAAAAACCGGTCGCCCGTCATGAACCCCAGCGGCAGAGCCGGTTGAATGCCGTGCACGGTCTGCTCGATCAGCCGCAACAGGCTGCCGAGCGTCTCGCGGTTGTGCTGCAGGTACTGGCGGCGAAGGGCCAGCTTTTCCGCGACGGGTCCGGTCGACAGCGCTGCATTCAGCGATTCCCGCGTGAATGGCCGCCCCGCACGCTGCCCGAACAGGCCGAGGCAGGTATCGCAGAAACACCCGGCCCCGATGGGCATGTGCCCGAAGAGGCGCACGTCGTCGTCAATCCAGATGTAGTCGGGCTTCGCCTGCGCCAGCGCCTCGTACACCCGGCGGATGTACGCGCGGAGGCGCTCGTCGTTGGGGCAGAACGAGCCGCGGCACACCGCTCCGTTGATGTCCGTCATGGGTGTAAACTTGCCCGACAGCGAGTTGGGCAAATTCTCCTCGTGATGGCCGATGGTGGCGAGAATGTTGATGCCGCTGCGGTACCCGCGCGCGCGGGCCGCCGCCATGCGCGTTTCGAGCAGAGCGATGCGCTCGAGCATGACGTTCAGCGGCAGCGGCGGGTGCGTTTCCGACGTGAACAGCGTGATCTCGTCCGTCACGCCGGGATGGCGGTCGAACAGGTCAAGAAGTTCCTGAAACCGCGCTTCGTTGAGGGTAATCGGAGCGCCGATCCGGAAGCAGACGTACGCGTTCTCGATGCCGGTTGCGGAAGGAGCCGCCGCGCGTTCCAGCGCTTGCGCCGCGGCCGGCACGCCGCCCAGGAGCGACGTCAACGGAACACCCGCCACGCCCAGCTTGAGAATGCCCCTGCGTGTGAGCTGCATACAGACTGTCCTTTCAATCCTGAGAGCCCGTCGTCGGGCACGAAGGGTTCGCCGCGCTCCAGAAGCGCGGGCCCGCCACGCCCGGCCCAGCCTCCTGGAATCGCTCGAAACGGTGAATGACGGAGACTACACGGATCGGTCACGACGGCCCGGGATCCGCGACAGGCCGGCCCTAGCGCGCCGTTTGAAACACCCGGGGCTGAACCAGCCGTTCGAAATCCCGGTACGGCAGCCGGATCACCTCGGTGTGCGAGCCCGCGTTGAACGCGATGCGGTCGCCGCCGGTCAAACTCTCCTCGACATAGACGTGCATGCCGTAGAGGTTGCCGAACGGCGGCATCGCCCCCACCTCACATTCGGGGAACAGCCCCCGGAACTCGTCCTCGGAAGCGAGTTCGACGCGGCGCACCCCCAAATCCCCTTCCAACGTGGCGAAATCGAGCTTGTGATTCGCGGGCAGGACCACCATCGCCATCTCGCCATCCGTTTTCACAATGACGGTCTTGGCCATCTCCTTGCCCGAGATGTGGGCTGAGGCCGCCACTTCCTGGGCGGTGTAGGCTTTGGAATGGCTGATGGTGACGTACTTGATCCCTTCGCTGTCCAGAAACTCCTTCAGTTTTCGCACCGGCATGACTGCCTCCCTTCCGTCCCCGAAAACAGTCCCAGGGGCACATTCCTGCATCGCTCCGCATGCCCAAGCGGCTCCAGTCTAGCACGAATTCCCGCGCCGCACAGCGCCCTGACCGGGGCTATTGTTCGAACGAGCCGCTGTACGTGGACTTTATCCACATGCCGCTGCCGCGCGACTCGATCGCTCCGCCGGAGGTGTAGTTGGTGTACGCGCCGTACAGGAGGTTGTTGCACCGGCGCAGGCGCCAGACCGTTCGGCCGAAGAGGTCGGCGCCGCGCCATTCCCACACGATGTCGCCCGAGACCACTTCGCCCGCCACATTGAACAGCCGCCGGCGGGACTCCCCGGCGAAGCGCAACGCGCCGTACCCGCTGAACGGCGCTCCCGCAGACGCCTGGCTGGACACGGTGACCAGGGCCAGTTGGGACTGTTCGGGTTGCGCCGCGCCATAGGTGTCGACATACGCCGACGCCCAGGTCCCCCGCAGGATCCCCGCACTGGTCATGGTGCGGAATTCGGCGTGGCCCGTCGCCACAAACCGGTTCTGGCTGCCCACAAAGCGCTGGTACGATCCCACCAGCCGGTCTTCGCACAGGCGCAGGTCCCAGAAAAACGAGCCCGCCAGGCGGCTCATGGAAAGCTGGACCTGCGTGCCGATGATGCTGCCGCTGTCGATGTTGTAGCGCTGAAATTCGGGGGCATCATCGGCCTCATTCCGCATCAGGGCATAGCCCGTCACCGCGCCGCCGTCATTCGCGGTCAGGTGAAACACGGCAGTGAAGTCGCCGGCCGGGTTGGGCGTCTCCACCGTGCGATCGCGGAACGAGCCCGCCCAGGCCCCCGTAATGGCGGTCAAGGCTTGTTCCGGAGCGCGCACCCAGACCGTGTGACCGAACCGGATCAACGCGTCAGACACATCGAACTGGCCATACGCCGTGGCCAGGACGTCCCCGCCGAAAAACCCGAACCAGTCCACCTCGTTTTCGATCAGGTCGAGCCCGCCAAACGTGAATCCAATCTCCGAACCGGACAACCCCCCACGCACAATGTCAAAATTCAGCTCGGGCGGCAGGCCCGTCTGTTCGTACATGGTTCCGCCGCCCAGGAGATTGGCCTGGTCGAGGACGGGCGTCATCGAAACCGTGCGCGAGCGTTGCGGAAACCCCGCAACGCCGAATTCGTCGGTGTATGCCGCCGCCCAGGGGGTGTCCGCGCGGGTGTTCGAGGTCGTCTTGTGCCACAGGGCGTGGCCCGAACGCGACAGGGCCCCTGTGCTGTCGGCAGCCACGTACATGCCCGCCATGAGGCCGTCCCCAAGACGGACATACCACGTTTGATCGCGATCCAGGCCGCCGCTGCCGGACCGCAGGGTGAACGTCGCGTCGTCGCCGGAAGTCGTGCCGGACATCTGCACGGCGATGCGGTTCGAGGCTGTCGGCCCTTCGCGGAACACGCGGAACAGGGTGCCGCTCCCCGAAATCCCCGTGCCGCGCTGGCGGATGTTGAGAAGGATGGCGTATTGGATTTGCCCGTATTGCGCGCTGGCGGTGGTGCGGTCGTCGCTGAAACTGGCGAGCCAGTTCCCGGCAAACCGGGTGTCGCCCGTATCGCCGCCCCCGCCGCCTCCGCCTCCGCCGTTGTCCCCGTCGTCGCCGTCGTCATCGCCGCCGCCCCCGCCGCCGCCATCGTCGGGCTGGTCGCCCGAATCCGGGGTGGCCAGTTTGATGTCAAGACCACCCCCGTCGCAGCCCGCGCCCGCAATCAGCGCCAGCACAAGCAGCATAATGACCAGGCTATATCCATGTGCCTTTCGCACAGATCGCTCCTTCTCCGGCCCCAGCACGGACCATCAGTATATGCAACACCGGGGCGTGCGGCAACCGCCGCGAGAGACCCGCATCGCCGGGTAAGCACGACGTAAATGCGGTTCCCGCTGACGGGGGCCAGAGGAATGAGCTGCGTGCCCGGCGGTCGAACGCGCAGGTGTGGACGCCATGGACGCCATGGACGGGGCTGCGCCAACGACACCGAAGGTGTCGAATTTGAGCAGCCACGGGCGCAGCGCGTGGATCGGGCGAATCCCCCCTATCCCAACCCCCGAATGGGAGTTGAACAGACCTGGCGCTGTTGTTCCACCCCTATCGGGGTTGAGTCGTTTTGGTGCGGGTGATCCATGGGTTGCGCCCATGGCTACTCACATTGGACCCCGTTCCGGGGTCCCCGGAGGTCCGTTTTTATCGCTTGCGCGTCGTCCAGGACCGCCGCCCCCGGCGGTCATTCGA
>DDYW01000186.1:75653-120005 GCA_002348185.1 Candidatus Hydrogenedentes bacterium UBA2224
GGCTATTCTCGGTTGCCCCTTGCGGAGCTGCAAAACGGCGCCCCGCGGCCATTTTCGATCGCTGCTTCGGGGCGGCCTGCCGGACGGCTCATGCTCCGCCGTCCCGGGTCCGCGGGGGATTGTGGAATCCCTCCCCGATCCGTTACCCTCGGGCTTGCAGGGTCCACGAGGAGTACGGGCAATGGCCACATGCATGAACCATGTTGAACGGTTTCGCGCCGTGATGCACTTCCAGGCCGCCGACCGCCTGCCCCGCTGGGAATGGGCGATGTGGTGGGACAAGACCATCGAGCGCTGGCAGGGCGAAGGGCTGCCCGCGGCTCTCACGGACGTGTTCGACATCCACGAGTATTTCGGTCTCGATCCCTATAAACAGTTCTGGTTCAGCACCAACCAGCCGACCATCAAGGCGGTGCAGCACGGCATCGACGGCGGGGTGTCCGGTATGGACGATTACCGGCGGTTTCTGCCGCATCTGTATCCGGACCACACGGCCGCCATCGAATCGATGCAGCCGTGGGCCGCGCGCCAGGCCCGGGGCGAGGCGGTCGTCTGGATCACGCTCGAGGGTTTTTTCTGGTTCCCCCGGACGCTGATGGGCTTCATGAAGCTCATGTATGCTTTCATCGAACAGCCCGAACTCATCCATCGCATGAACGAAGACCTGCTCCGTTTCAATCTTGGCCTGCTTGACCAGGTCGAGAAAGTCTGCATACCCACGTTCATGACCATCGCGGAAGACATGTCGTTCAACAACGGCCCCATGATCGGCGAGGCGCTGTTCGAGGAATTCGTCGCGCCCTATTACCGCCGCCTGCTGGCCCGGGTCAAGGAATGGGGCATCCTGACCATCGTGGACACCGACGGCAACGTGACGATGATGGCGCCCTGGCTGAAACGGGCGGGCATCGACGGCGTGCTGCCGCTGGAACGGCAGGCGGGGGTCGACGGCGTTGCCTTGCGGCGCCAGTGTCCCGATTTCGCCCTCATCGGCCATTACGACAAGATGGTCATGCCCTCGGGCGAACGGGCCATGCGCGACGAATTCGAGCGACTGGTCCCTCTCATGCAGAGCGGCGGGTTCATACCGAGCGTCGATCATCAGACGCCGCCCGGCGTCTCCCTCGACCAGTACCGCGTCTACCTCGGCCTGCTGCAGGAATACACGGCCCTGCGTTGAGCCGGGCACGCGGCGGCAAACGGCCATCCGGCCGCCATTGCGTCTTCTCTTGAACTTCGCCTGTGCCGTCCGTACCATGGCGTCCTGCGTTCCGGACGGTTGGGGGGAGAATGCCGGCGTGTACGCGCCTTCCGCAGGCAGCGGAGGGGCAGCCGCCGTAACCTGCACCCAAGAGGATTGCTTCTGTGAAACACGAACGACGGGTTGTTGTCACCGGATTGAGCGCGATTACGCCCCTCGGCGTCGGTCTCGAAGCCACCTGGGAAGGCTTGTTGGCCGGACGGAACGGCATTGCGCGCATCACCCATTTTGATCCGTCGCAACACCGGTCCCAGATGGCCGGCGAGGTGCGCGATTTCCAGGTCGAGAACTGGATAGACGGCAAGTCCGCACGCCGGATGGACCGCGTGATGCATTTCGGGCTCGCCGCGTCGAAAATGGTCCTCGCGGACGCCGCCCTTGACCACGCCGGCTACGACCAGAACCGGGCGGGCGTCATCATCGGTTCGGGCATCGGCGGTTCGGCGAGTATTGAGGAAGGCTGCGCGGTCTGCACGGAGAAAGGCCCTCGTGCGATGGGCCCCTTTTTTGTCTCCAAAGTACTCATCAACATGACCGCCTGCGCCGTCTCCATCGAACACGGGCTGAAAGGTCCGTTGACGGCCCTGTCGGTGGCCTGTTCGACCGGCGCAAACGCCGTGGGCGACGCGTTCCGCGTAATCCAGCGCGGGGACGCGGACCTCATGGTCGCCGGCGCGTCGGAGGCCTGCCTCACGCCGGTGGCGTATGGGGGATTCTGCGCGACGCGCTCGATGTCGACCCGGAACGACGATCCCGCCCATGCCAGCCGGCCTTTCGACAAGAACCGCGACGGGTTCGTGATGGGCGAGGGCGCCGGGTTGGTTGTCCTGGAGGAACTGGACCACGCCCGGCAACGCGGCGCACGGATTTACGGCGAACTGGCGGGCTACGGCAACACGGCCGACGCTTACCACATCACCGCGCCCGAGCCGGACGGCGATGGCATGATCCGGGTGATGCGCGCCGCCCTCAACGATGCGGGTCTGGCGCCCGAAGGCATCGGCTACATCAATGCCCACGGCACGTCGACGGTCCTGAACGACCGCACTGAGTCTCTCGCCATCCAGCGGGTATTCGGCGAGCACGCCCAAAAATTGAAAATCAGCGCAACAAAGTCCATGATCGGGCATCTGATGGCAGCGGCCGGCGCCGCGGAATTCGTCGCGACCGTCATGTGCCTTCATACGGGCAAGATTCATCCAACCATCAACTACGAGGAACCCGACCCGGAATGCCCCCTGGACTACGTGCCCAATGTAGCCCGGGAGTTCCAATTCGACGCGGCCATGTGCAACGCGTTCGGATTCGGCGGCGGCAACGCGTGTCTCATCGTACGACGCTTCGGAGAATAGCGTGGACATCCCAAAACTTCAGATAGGTACCCTTACGGCCGAGGTGCCCATTGTCCAGGGCGGCATGGGCGTCAAGGTGTCGTTGGCGTCGCTGGCGGCCGCCGTGGCCAACGAGGGCGGCATCGGCACCATCGCCAGCGTCGGCATCGGCGACATCCGCACGACGCGCGAGGATTACGACGGGATCAGCAGCGAGGCCATCGCCGAAGAGATCCGCAAGGCCCAGAGCGCCACCAGCGGTCCCATCGCGGTGAACGTCATGAGCGTCCTCAGCAATGCGGAAACGCTCATCCGCACCTGTGTCCGCGAGGGCATCAAGATGATCGTTGTCGGCGCGGGCTTGCCGCTCAAGCTGCCCGCCATGGTGGAAGATACCAGCGTCAACCTCGTGCCGATCGTGAGTTCCGGCCGGGCGGCAACCCTGATCCTCCGCACGTGGGAAAAACGCTACGGGCGCACCGCCCAGGCCGTCATCCTCGAGGGCCCGCTGGCAGGCGGCCACCTCGGCTTCTCGGAGGAAGAACTGGCGCACGCCGAAGACTTCGCGCTCGAACGCCTCCTGCCCGAAGTCCTCGAAGCCCTGAAGCCCTTCGAAGACGCGTTCGGCGTCAAGATCCCCGTCATTGCCGCGGGAGGCATCTACACCGGTCAGGACATCGCCCGCATGCTGTCGCTCGGCGCGTCCGGCGTCCAGATGGCCACCCGCTTCGTGTGCACCCGGGAATGCGGCGTGTCCGACGCGTTCAAGCAGGCGTACCTCGACGCGTCCGAAGACGACATCGTCATCATCAAGAGTCCCGTGGGCATTCCCGGACGCGCGGTCCGCAACCGCTTTCTCGAACGCCTGGACCGCGGCGAGCCCATCCCCATCAACTGCCCGTACAAATGCCTCAGCACGTGCAAGATATACGATTCCCGCTATTGCATCGCCCATGCGCTTCTGAATGCCTACGACGGCGACATGGAAAACGGGCTCGTGTTCGCGGGGCAGAACGTCTCGCGCGTCCACGAAATCCTCACGGTCAAGGAACTGATGAACCGCCTGCTCGACGAACTCCGGGCCGCCTGATACGGCCGGGCGGCGTCTCCGGCGGCCGGCGCTCTTGCTCATGCCATTCGATTGACTTCCCCGCGGGTGGTGTGGCAGATTGGCGGCGCTGGACCTGGCGCAGGCCCGGCGACTCCGCGGTGCGAAGCGCCGGGGAGGGGAGATGAACGCGTGCGGCCGTAACTGGCGACTTGGCGTGGAAACAACCACGGGGAAGCGGTTCGCACGGAAGGCTTGCCGTTCGCCTGGGCACTGAAACCAGTGGCCCGGGCGTTGCTGTTTTCAGGGGCTCCCGAATCAGGAGGAAGACGCATGGCGGAAAAAGACCTCAAACAGATGTACCGCACGCGAACGGAAGGCCATTTCCCGGACACCATCGAGCTGCTGGGGCGCGCGTATGCCAAGGTGGAAGACCTGCGCTATGGCACCAACCCCCACCAGCCCGCCGCGTTTTACCGGCCGGCCGACGGCAGGAACCTCGTCCTCGGCGCGTACGAAATCCTCAAGACCGGCAAGAGCGGCTTGTCTCAAACCAACATCGAGGACATGCACCACGCCGTCGGCATCCTCAAATACATGAAACGTCCCGCCTGCGCGGTCATGAAACACTGCAACCCGTCGGGCGCGGCCATCCAGGTTGGCGGCATGCCCCTGGCCGAGGTCTATCAGCGCGCGCGCGACGCCGATGCCCAGGCGGCCTTCGGCAGCGTGGTGGTCTTCAATGCGGAAGTCGATGCGGATACGGCCGAAGAGATCATGCAGACGATTGTGGAGGGCGTGGCCGCCCCGGCATTCACGCCCGAAGCGGTCGAAGCGTTCCACAACTTCGACCGGTTCAAGCGCAACAAGGAAATCCGCATCGTAAAGCTCCCGGACTTCTCGCACCTGCCCAAGTTCGTCGACGACGGCACCGGCGTGTTCGAAATGAAGGTGTTTGACGACGGCAGCGTGGTCCTGGCGACGCCGTACCTCTCGCGCGTCAAAGGTCCGGAGGACTTGGTCCCGGCCTACTGCGAACATGCGAAGAAGGGCCGGATCGACATCGAGCGTACACCCACCGAGCGCGAGCTCGACGACCTCCTCTTCGCCTGGTACGTCAACATTCACGTGCGGTCCAACGGCTGCGTCATCGCCCGGAACGGCCAGACCCTCGCCGTCGGCACCGGCGAACAGGACCGCGTCGGCGCGGTCGAACAGGCCGTCATCAAGGTCGGCAACAAATACAAAGGGGCCGAAAGCATGGAGGGCGCGGTGATGTCCTCCGACGGGTTCTTCCCGTTCCGCGACGCGGTCGACGCGGCCACGAAGAAGGGCGTAACGGCCATCGTGCAGCCCGGCGGCAGCGTCAACGATTACGACGCCATCCTGGCCTGCAACGAGGTGAAGGCCGCCATGGTTTTCTCGATGGAGCGCTGTTTCTCTCACCATTGACGCGAAGGGTCCCCGAGGATCCCTGTTTTTGCCGGGACGCCGGGCCGCGCGGGCCGGCGCCCCGGAATTGACTCATCCCCCGCATAAGATCAAGAATACCGCCGTTTTTGTAATCCCGGCCCACTCCACACAGGTGTGCGGGCTTCCCGCCCCGGCCTGTGGAGGCGCTTGTTCCGCCGCTGGATGGCGGCACGACCCAAACCAGGAAGGAAAGAGTTCCATGCGACTATCTGTTCTGTGCATTCTCGTTGCCGCCATAGCAGCGGCATTCCCGGCGTTCGCGGCTGACGACCCGATTCAAGGCAACTGGAAAGGCCGGTTTGAAGGCGGCGGCTGGGAAAACCGCAGCCTGACCGCCCAGATCATTGCCACCAGCAAGGTCAGCTACCGCGTCAACCTGTTCGTCGCCGATCTCAAACTGAGCCTCGAGGGTCAGCGGGCCGATGAGCACGCCGCCACGGCGGATTTTAGCGGGCAGGCCGTCGTCGATGCGGTGACCTACACCGTGACCGCCACGGCCGAAAACGAGGCCCTCAGCGGCGCCTTTGCCGCGGACGGCGCCAGCATCCCGTTCAAGATGAACAAGATTTCCATTACCCCGCCGGCGCTGGGCGCCACGCCCCCCGAAGGCGCGGTCGTTCTGTTCGACGGCACGAACGCCGAGGCGAACTGGGAGCGCAGCCCGATGCTCTGGTGCCTCACGGGCGACGGCGCCATGGAAATCTGCGCCAGCAACCTCGTGACAAAGCAGGCGCACGGTTCCGGCCAGCTCCATGTCGAGTTCCTGTGTCCGCTCATGGCCGAGGCCACCGACCAAGGCCGCGCCAACAGCGGCGTCTATGTGCAGGGCCGCTATGAAGTCCAGGTGCTGGACAGTTTTGGAGACGACCCGGCGGACAATCGATGCGGCGGCATCTACAAGATCGCGGTGCCTCAAATGTCCGCGTCGCTTCCTCCGGAAGAGTGGCAGACCTACGACATCACCTTCACCGCGCCCAAATTCGACGAGGCCGGCGCCAAGGTCCAGAACGCGCGTATTACCGTCATCCACAACGGCAACGTCATTCACGACGACATCGAGCTTCCCGTCTGCACGGCGGGCGGGGTGAGCGACCAGGAAGCCGCCGAGGGCGTTCTCATGCTGCAAGACCACGGCAACCGCGTCCGCTACCGCAACATCTGGTTTCTTCCGGCCGAGGGCTGAGTCCAGGCTCATCCCGGCGCCGGGCACGGCCCGCGGGGCGCCTGAAAACAGAGGCATCCCGCAGCCGCGTCGTGCTATGCTCATGACGCGGCCTGAGACGGCCTCGAACCGGATGAAGCGCCCGGCGGCTCGTCCATCGGGAAGGATCAGTGCATCTTTCGTTCATCATACCGGCCTACAACGAAAGCCGCCGGATTGGCGACACGCTCGTAAACGTCCGCGATTACTTTTCCCGGCAGAGCTACGACTACGAGATCATCGTCGTCGACGACGGGAGCTCCGACGGCACCGCGGGGTTTGTGCGTCGCTCTTTTCCCGGCGTGCACGTCATCGAAAACACGCCGAACCAGGGCAAGGGCCACGCGGTCCGGACGGGCATGCTCGCGGCGCGGGGCGACTACCGCTACTTTTCCGACGCGGACGGCTCGACCCCCGTCGGCGAAATCGAGAAGCTTCAGGCCCGCTTTGACGACGGAGCGGACGTTGTGATCGGGTCGCGCACCCTGCCGGACGCCGACGTGCAGGTACGGCAGGCCCTTTACCGGCAGACCATGGGCCGCATCTTCAATGTCTTCGTTCAGCTTCTGGCCATCAAAGGGTTTCCCGACACCCAGTGCGGGTTCAAGGCGTTCAGCCGCGCAGCGGCCGCCGACATCTTTCCCCGGATGACCATCAAAGGCTTTGGTTTTGACGCCGAGGTGCTGTTCATCGCCCGGAAACACGGATTCCGCATCGATCAGGTGGGGGTCACCTGGCTGAACTCCCCCACGTCGAGCGTGAACGCCGTCAGCGATTCCGCGCGCATGCTTCGCGACCTGGTGCGCATCCGCGTGCGCGATATGCGGCACCAGTACGACTGACGCGGGGTCCGGACCGGCCGGCGCGGCCGGGCAAAACGGGGGCAATTCCTGGGGAGGAGGTAGAGTGAGTCGAATGCCATGCGGGGGGACCCGCGCGATTCACGCGGCCGCACGACGAGTGGCCGCAATGGTCTTGTCGGCCCTCGTTTTTTGTGCGTGGCCCGCCTTTGCGCAGAACGGCATGCTCGAATGGTCGGCGCTGCCGCCCCTGCCGAACGCGGATGGCGTGGCCGGCCCGTTTGTCGGGGTGCACAACGGGGCCCTGCTGGTCGCGGGCGGAGCGAATTTCCCCAGCGCGCCGCGCTGGGAAAGCGACAAGGTCTGGCACGCTGCCGTGCACATCCTCGTGAAGGAAAATGACGCGTACACGTGGTTGAGCGGCGAGCCGCTGCCCGCGCCGCGGGCATACGGCGCTGCCGTCTCGACGCCCGACGGTGTGCTGTGCATGGGCGGCAACCATGCCGAGACGACGTTCGACGACGTGATGCTGCTCCAGTGGGATTCCGCCCGCAAGACGCTCACGCGCACCACGTATCCGCCGCTGCCGAAACCCTGCGCCTTCGGGTGCGCGACCCTCGTGGGGGACTGCGTCTATCTCGCCGGCGGACAGAGCGGCGCCGGCCTCGACTCCGCCATGGCCAACTTCTGGATGCTCGACCTGGCGCAAAAGGACGCGCCGGACGCGTTTCGCTGGGTCGAACGGCCTCCCTGGCCCGGCCCCTCCCGCGCGTACAACATCACCACAAGCCAGCACGACGGCTACCACGACGGCGTGTATGTCATCAGCGGCCGCCGCCAGGGCGAGGCCGGCGTCGAATTCCTCCAGGATACCTGGGAGTATATCCCCGCGCTGAACACCTGGCGCCCGCGCGCCGATGCGCCCCGGGAACTCATGGCCGGCGCCGGCATCGGCTGGGGCCAGAGCCACATTTTTGTTCTCAGCGGCGCCGACGGGGCCCTGTTCGACCAGACCGACGCGCTCCAGGACGCCCACCCGGGCTTCCCCAAGGAGGCGTTCGCATACCACACCATCACCGACACGTGGACGTCCGCCGGGGCGTCGCCCGCCAACCAGGTCGCCACCGTGCCCGTGCGCTGGACCGTCGACGACAGGGAATGCGTCATCGTGGCCAGCGGGGAAACGCGCCCGCGTGTGCGGACGCCGCAGGTGTGGGCGGTCCGTCCCACAACCGTAATCCCCGCCTTCGGCGCCGTGAATTACGGGGTCCTGTTCCTCTACCTCTTTGCCATGGTTGGCGTGGGCGCATATTTCGCCCGGCGCAACAAGACGACCGACGACTATTTCCGCGGCGGCAAGAAGATGGCGTGGTGGGCGGCCGGCTGCTCCATTTTCGCTACGATGCTCAGTTCGGTAACGTATACGGGCATCCCTTCCAAGGCCTACGCGCAGGACTGGACCTACATGATCGGCAACTTTATGATCATCGCCGTCGCGCCGATCGCGATCTACGTGGCCTTGCCGTTTTTCCGGCAGATCGACGCCACCAGCGCGTACGAATACCTTGAGAAACGGTTCAACCGCGGCGTCCGCCTTTTCGGAAGCGCGAGCTTCAACCTGTTCCACATTTTCCGGATGGCCGTGGTCATGTCGCTGACCGGATATACGCTGGCGGTGGCGACGCCCCTCAGCCCCACGCAATCCGTCCTGCTGATGGGCATCTTGAGCATCATCTACTGCACCATCGGCGGGGTCGAAGCCGTCATCTGGACCGACACCATCCAGACGGTCGTACTACTGGGCGGGGCGCTTCTCGCGCTGATTATGCTGATTGCGGGCGCCGAGGGCGGTCTGGCCGGATTTTTCGCCACCGGCGCCGCGCACGACAAATTCCACCTCATCACTTGGGACTTCGCGCCCGACAGTTTCACCCGCATGGCTATCTGGGTCGTGGTCATCGGCGCGCTGGGCCAGAACATCAGTTCCTACACCGCCGACCAGGCGGTCGTGCAGCGCTACATGACCACACCCACCACGAAAGAAGCGGCCCGTTCCATCTGGACCAACGCGATTCTGTCGCTCCTCTCGTCGTTCATCTTCTTCGGTATGGGGGCCGCCCTGTTCGCGTTTTACCGCGCCAACCCCCAGAAACTCGATCCCACCATCACGACCGACCAGATCTTTCCGGTATTCATCGCGCGCGAAATGCCCGCCGGCCTGGCGGGCCTGATCGTCGCGGGGGTGTTTGCTGCCGCCCAGTCGACGGTGTCCACGAGTATGAATTCGACGGCCTCTACCGTCGTCACCGATTTTCTGCGCCCGTTCAACGCCTGCCGCACCGAACAGGGCTACCTGCGTTGGGCGCAGGGACTGACGCTGCTTTTCGGCATTCTCGGCACACTGTTCGCGCTCCTGTTCATCGACCCGGACATCCGATCCCTGTTCGACTCGTTCATCAAGGTCATCGGGCTCTTCATGGGGGTTCTGGGCGGCCTGTTCGCGCTGGGCGTGCTGACGCGGCGGGCCAACGGCGCGGGCGCGCTCACCGGCGCGTTTGCGGGGACCGTGGTCATGGTCATCCTGTGGCGATGCACGCCCGTCAACGGCTACCTCTACACCGCGTGCGGCATCGCCTCGTGTTTTATCGCGGGATACCTGGCCAGCCTGGTGCTCCCCGGCGACCAGCACGACATTGACGGCCTCACCATCGGCGCGTTGCGCAAGAACACCTGAGGCGCGCCAGCCGGCTGGGGCGCCGGCGGTGAAGCATCAGGAGAAGAGGGCCTCAACAAATTCCCGCGCATGGAACGGCTGCAGGTCGTCGACGCCTTCGCCCACGCCGATCAGCTTGATGGGAACGCCCAGCTCTTTCTGGATAGAGACCACGATGCCCCCCTTCGCGGTGCCGTCGAGCTTGGTCAGCACCAGTCCGGTGACGTGCAGCGCCTCGGTAAAGATGCGCGCCTGCTGAAGGCCATTCTGGCCGGTGGTGGCGTCGAGCACCAGGAGCACTTCGTGGGGCGCGCCCGGGATGCGCTTGCCCACGACGCGCTGAATCTTCTTCAATTCCTCCATGATGTTGACCTTGGTGTGCAAGCGGCCCGCCGTGTCGAGCAGCAGGCAGTCGATGCCGCGGGCCTGGGCCGCGTCCGCGGCGTCATACGCGACCGCGGCCGGGTCGGCGCCGTCCTGATGTTTGACGATCGGCACGCCCGCGCGCTCGCTCCAGATCGTCAACTGTTCTACCGCCGCGGCGCGAAATGTGTCCGCCGCGCCCAGCATGACGGTCTTCCCGCGGCTCTTGAGATGCGAGGCGAGTTTCCCCGCCGTCGTGGTCTTGCCGGAACCGTTGACTCCGGCGATGAGCGTCACGTGGGGGCCGCCCGCGCCATCCCAGGACAAGGCATGGTCGCCGGGGGAAAGCAGGGCCACGAGGTCTTCTTTGAGGACTGCGAGCAGGTCTTCGGCGTTTTCGACACCGCTGCCGCGGGCCTTCAGACGCATGTTCTCGATGATGTCCAGGGTGGTGTCCACACCGAAATCGGCTTCGATCAGCACCCCCTCGAGCTCGTCAAAGAACGAATCGTCCACGTTTCCATGGGCCGTGAAGACCCGTTTTACGCTATCGATAACGGTGCTGCGCGTCTTGCTGAGACGCTCGCGCAGACGCCCAAAAAAACCACGTTTTTCCTCGGCCATACCTGGGTCTTTCTTGCGTGTGGGTGAATGGCGTTCACATACGGAATGTCAGCATGATACGGGGGGGACGGCGCCCGCGGCAAATTCGCCCCGGCTCGAATCCGTCAGGGGATGCGGTACGCCATGATCTCGTGGCTGAGATCGCTGTTGTCGCGCTGGCCGACACAGCGGAACCCGCCGGTATCGAGCGGCTGCGCAAACCCGTGTGCGCTGGCGTATTGGCCATTCGCGAAGGTGGCCGCGAATCGCGAGCTGGGATAGCGGGTGGATTTCAGATCGCCGATGCCGCGGATCTCCATATCGTTCAGTATCGCCACGAAAAACAGTCTGTTGTCCGACTCGACGACCAGAGCCGACCCGACCACCAGGTCCTCGGGCCGCGTGCCGGCGCGCAGGAAATACCGGCCAGCGTACGAGTCCGGAGCCGGGGCGGATGCGTTGGCGGCCCGGCCGATGTCCTCGCTGGTTACCGGTTTCTGACGCAAATCGTTGGCCATCGCGTCCAGAAAATCCGAAATGGGGCCATCCCAGAAGACACTGGGATCCACCCCTTCCACGTACATGTCTTCCGCCATGCCCCGGGTCAGCCGGTTCTGGAGGCGCTGCACATTGCCGGGCATAGCGGCCCATACCAGCAGCAGCAACGCGAATACCGTCAACAGCCCCACCAGGACCCGCCGGCTGGTTTGCGCGGGGGTATCCTTGTATTCACCGGCGCCCTCGCCCGTCATCCGGCGCGTGCGCTGGTCGCGCAGATTGTTGCCGCAGGTCTTGCAGAACAACGTGCCTTCCGGGTTGACCGTGCCGCACTCTTCGCACACCGCATCGGCGTCGATCCGTTCGAAGGACGCGTCGCCGCCGTACCTGTTGTCCGATCCGTGACTCACGAGGCATCACCCTTTCGTTCCAGGTGCAGGCATGCTGCTGTTCTCTGGCACCCAAAGGCCGGATACCCCCCGCTGCGGCTCCACACCGCAACGCGTATTGACGGCCTCTGTAATCACCCCGTTAGGCGGCCGACCGCGTTCCCGCGTGTCCGCCGCTTTACTCCCGCCACCTGATTTTCGCACAGATTCCGCGTTTTGTCCAGTTATTCCATTACCGGACACCGCAACCAACACCCCGTCTGACTTGGAGTTACGCCAATGTGCCCGATTATCGTGAGCCCCTGCGTACTCCTTTGTTCCGCGCTTCCCCGGGACATCTGCTGCGCCAGGACCCCTTGCGTCCCCACATGGGGGCAGGTGTCGCGCCTGCCTTCCTATCTTCTGGGGGCCGACTTGGATGCAGGCGGACGCCTGCGCTACAAGATCCCCGTTCTTCTGCGGGGCTTTCGAACTCGGCGGCTTCGCGTGGGGCGTTTGAACGGCGGTCCCGGCGTTTGCTATACTCCAACGGTTTTGCCGCGGGGAAGCCCACGAGAAGGATTCCAGTGTGCCCGGCCGCACGCGTTGTGCCGGCACACGGACTGCAGTTGAGGAGTGGCCGTGATAGAGCGAACGTTCGTGATGGTGAAACCGGATGGCGTGGGCCGCAGGCTGATTGGCGAGGTCATCGGGCGCTACGAAGCGGAAGGCCTGAAACTGGTGGGCATCAAGATGCAGATCGTATCGCTCGATCTGGCTGAGAAGCACTACGCCGAACATCGTGATAAGTCGTTCTATGATGGGCTGATCGCGTTCATCACGTCGGGACCCAGCGTCCAGATGGTCTGGGAAGGGGAAGGCGCGATTGACGCGGTGCGCACTCTCAACGGCGCCACGGATCCCCAAAAGGCCGATACCGGCACGATCCGCGCCGATTTCGGCCAGACGGTGCAGCAGAACATCGTGCATGCCTCGGACGCGCCGAAGACGGCCGAACGAGAAATCGCACTGTATTTTCAGCCGTCGGAGTTGTGGGACTACTCGCAGCCCGATGCGGCCTGGTTGCAGGAATAGCGGGCGGCCGCGGCCGCGCCGTCAAACACTACGGGACCGAGTACGAAAGGAGGCCATGGCATGGCTGGTGGACGCAAGGTTCGTCGCGCAAAGATCGCCAAACACAAACGCAAAAAGAAGCGTCGCGCGAACCGCCACAAGAACAAATAACAAGCGCATGGCGCGTCTCGGTTTGGGTGTCTTATCAGCGCACCACGGCCCCGGTACCCGGGGCCGTGTGTTTGCGCGGCAGCAACCGCCCGGGCCCTGGCCGTGAAACGCAGGAGGTGAGCATTCATGGCGGATGAAGACAAGAAGATCTTCATAGACGAAGACTGGAAAGCCCAGGTCGCCCGCGAAAAGGAAGCGGCTCGCGCCAAAGCCGAAGAGCACGGTGACGACGCTCCGGAAGCGGCCGCGGCCGAAACGCCCGCCAAAGACCATGCGGACGCGGAAGCCGTTGAGCCCAATTTCAGCGGTCTGGTGGACAGTCTGGCCATGCAGGGCCTGATCGCCCTGGGCATTATCGGGCCCCAGGACGCGAAGGAAGTGTATGTCGACATCGCGTCGGCCCGGTTCATTATCGACACGCTCATGATGCTGCGGGAAAAGACCAGCGGCAACTTGACGCCGGACGAGACGGGGCATCTCAGCAGCGCCCTGGCCGAGCTGCAGCGGTTTTACGTCGCGCGCGCCCAGCAGGTCCAGGAGCAGGCCCTGAAACAGGCCGGCGTCGACCTGAACAATCTGAGGACCCCCAAACAATAGACGGCGTCCGTTCGGCCCGAAAAGGAGGCCACCCATGCCCGCCTATGTCATCGTTGGCATGCAGTGGGGAGACGAGGGAAAAGGCAAGATCGTCGATTACCTCACCCAGTATGCTGAAATCGTGGTCCGTCACCAGGGCGGAAACAATGCCGGTCATACGGTCGTGGTCAATGGCAGGAAGACCGTCCTTCATCTGATCCCGAGCGGCATTCTGCATCCCGGCATATCGTGCATCATCGGCAACGGCACGGTGCTCGATCCGGCCGTCCTCATCCAGGAATTGGACAGCCTCGAAGCAGCGGGCTACCCCACCGCGGGGCGCCTGTTCTTCTCGGACTGCGCCCACGTGATCATGCCGTACCACAAGCGGCTCGATTCTGCCCAGGAACGGTTTCGCGGGAAGAACCGCATCGGCACGACGGGGCGCGGCATCGGTCCGTGCTACGCCGATAAGGCCGACCGCATGGGCATCCGCCTGGGCGATCTCGTGAACGAGGCGTTGTTCGCGGACAAGCTCGGGGCGGTGCTCGAATACAAGAATGGCGTGCTCGAGAAGGTGCTGGGCGAACCTCCCCTGCAGTTTGACGATATCTTCGCCGAGTACTGCGGCTACGCGGACCGCCTGCGCCCCTACCTCACCGATGCGGTGCACATGGTGCACGAGGCGGTGGCGGCCGACAAACGGATCATTTTCGAAGGCGCCCAGGGCGCCATGCTCGATCTCGACCACGGCACCTACCCGTATGTCACGAGTTCCACCACCGTGTCGGGCGGCGTGTGCGCGGGCGCGGGCGTCGGTCCCACGAACATCAACGGCGTGATCGGCATTGTGAAAGCCTATACCACCCGCGTAGGCGAAGGTCCCTTCCCGACGGAACTGACCGATGCCCTCGGCGAGCAGCTGCGCACCCAGGGCAACGAATTCGGCGCCACGACGGGCCGTCCCCGGCGCTGCGGCTGGTTCGACGCCGTGCAACTGCGCCGGGCCGCCAGACTGAACGGCATGACCGCCATCGTGATGACCAAGTCCGACGTGCTCAGCACCCTCGACTCCGTCAAGATCTGCACGGCCTACAAGGTGCGGGGCATCCTGACCACCGATTTCCCGACAGGCATCGACGCGTTTGAGCAGATCGAGCCCGTGTATGAGGAAATGCCCGGCTGGAAACAGAACCTCTCGGGGTGCCGGAGCTGGAGCGATCTGCCCGAGCCGGCCCGGCGCTACATTCAGCGGATCGAGGAGCTGCTGGGCGTGCCGGTCTGCACCATCAGCGTCGGACCCGGCCGGGAAGAGACCATCGAACGCGTCGATCCGTTTACCCTCACCGCGTCCCGGCGGGCGGACGTCCCGGGATGAATCTGGACTCCCCCGACCGTTCATGGCGGCCATGAAGCCGGTACGCGGCAAGGTGTGTGTGCGCGGCGCCCGGCCCGGCGGCCGGGCGCTGTTGTTTCTGGCGGCCGCCGTCTGCGGCTGCCTGGCGTGCCCCGAGTCGCTTTCCCCGGACGAGGCGCTGAAACGCGCGCACGTTCAAATCACCCGGCTCATTGAGGAAGAACGGGCGCAGTATCCGGAAGCCGTCCTGCTCGAGCCGCCGGAAGCGTCCGCCGACCCGGGCATTGTCGCGTTCTGGTATCCCGCGCACCCCCTCATCGCGCCCGCGCTGGGGAACCCTGAGGTTCGGGCGGCATTTGAATCAGCGCACCCGGACGTCGCGTTGAACGCCCAGTTTATCGGCGAATGGCACGTGGCCGTTCAGAAACTGACCGTGGCCCTTGCCGCCGGCGACCTGCCGGATATCGCGGTCGTCGAGCGCGCGTGGGCCGCGCGTCTGGCCCGGGCAGGACGCCTCATGCCCCTGGACGGCTTCCTCGATGTCCAGGTGCTCGACGATTTCCACCCGAACGCGCGCGCCGCCTACACCATGCAGGAAAGGGTCTGGGCCGTGCCCGCGGACGGTTTCTGCAGCGTTTTGTTCTTCAACCGCGCCCTGATGCCGACCCCGCCGCACACTTGGGAAGAACTCCGCGGCCTGGTCCCCGAGACGCAGTACGCGATAGGTCACGTGCCCTATGTCGAGATGCTGTGGTCGGCGGGGGGACGGGTCTGCGAATTCAACCAGAGCGGGCTGACCGCACCGTCCGCCCTGCGCACGCTCCAGTTTCTGCTCGAGCTCCGGGATACCGGACGTTCAGACGCGCGGATGCTCGCCGACCCGGCCAGAGGGTTCGCGGCGTTCTTGAACGGCGACGCGGCCATGACGGTAGCCTCATCGGCATGGATTGCGCGCATGCGGGACGCCGGTTTTCCCGTCGACATGGCGCCCCTGCCGGGCGAGAACGGCCCGGTGTCGCGTCTGGGCGACATGGCCATCGTCGTGTTTGCCAGACACGCGGCGGCGAAGCGCGACGGCATCGGGGCCGTACTGGACTTTCTGACCGGTCCCGCCGTGCAGGGGTCCGGGGCCGTCGCGCGGGGCTCCAGGCCCGTGCGTCAGTCGGTAGCCGGGGCTGTGGACATCCCTCCGGGGTTGAGCGCAGCCTACGCCGCCGCGAAAGCGCCTCCGTTCATCGGCGCCTGGAGCGCCGCCGAGTATGAACTGGCGAGCGGTCTGGCGCGGGTCTGGCGCTGGACCGATGGGCCGGGGGAATTTGAACCTCCCCGCCGGTGAAGAACGAGCACGCACTCACGGGCGATGAAAAGGACCAGGTCGACCCTATGGACGATATGGGCCCTGTGGACGTGCCCGCCTGAACGATTGCGAAAGGGTGGGGCCAGGGGGATGGGCCTCGCGGCGGTCTCGACACCTCCGGAGTCGTTAGCGCAGAGTCGTCCATCCTGTCCATCCTGTCCATCGTGTCCATCGTGTCCATCGTGTCGCGCTTGACCGCCGGGCGTGCAGCTCGTTCCTCTGGCCGGCCGTCCAATTGACTGAACCGGCGGCGATAATTACACTCAACAGGCAGGCGGGCTGGGTTGCGGAAGGACCGTCTGCGCCGGGAAGGCCGCGGCTCATGAAACCGCACAGGCGCCCGGTGCGTCCTACTACCACGGGGAGCAGCCCGTTTCCGGTGTGCAGAAAACCGTTCAGAGGGGAGTCTGATGAGCAGCCTACGTCTTGTATTTGCGGGAACGTTCATCCTGGTGTTGGCGGCCGCCGGCGCCGTTCATGCCGCCGAGGCTCCGCCTCCAGCCCAGACGAATCCGCCGTCGCCGGAACCCGCGCGTCCCGTGGAGCCACCGGCCGCTGCTGAAGACGCGGCCGAATCGCCGGCCCCGGGCGTATCCGAAGCGGAGCCGTACGCCGCGCCGCGGTTTCAGGAAAAGATCGACCTGGATGCGATCCAGCTCGAACCGTTCTATGAAAAGCTCGCCGCCAAGGCGGCTCCGGAGGAGACGCCCCTCACGCTCGAGGAATGCATCCGCCGCGCCCTCAAATCCAATCTGGACATCCAGATCGTGTCGTTCGGCGCCCTGAAATCGGCCGCGGACATCCTGGCCGCGAAAGGCGAGTTTGACCCCATCGGCGTGGGCAGTATGACGTACACCGAAACCGAGCAGCAGGCGTCCTCGCAGATCTTCGCCTACGGCGGCATTTCCGCCATCGAAGACTACCGCGCGCACGGGCAGGCCGGCATCCAGGGAAAGCTCCATTGGGGCACGCAATACGATGTTTCCATGGTCGTGGACTGGGAAGAGAACACCTTCAACTACTTTATCAAGGAATGGAGCGGCGGCCTGTCGGTGTCGCTTACGCAGCCGCTTCTCCGCGGACGCGGCAAGGCGGTGAATCTGGCCCGCGTGCGGATCGCGCGGAATTCCGAGGAGGCGGCCGAGTATCAGCTCAAGATCCAGACCATGAGCTCGCTCGCCGAAGTCATCAAGGCGTACTGGGATCTCGTCGGAGCCGTCGAGCAACTCAAGGTGCGGCAAAGCAGCATGACCAACGCCGAACGCCTGTTGACCCTGAACGAAAAGCGCCTCGAAATCGGCACCGGCGCCGCGATCGACGTAGTCCAGGCCCGCGCGGGTCTGGCCGCGCGTCAGAGCGAGGTGATCTCCGCAATGAGCACCATCGCGGACGCCATCACCCGGCTCCGGAACCTCCTCAACGTCGAACCGGGCGACCCCCTGCAGGAGAAGCGCATCATGCCCGTCGACCGGCCGCGCCCCGACGATTCCGAGGTCAGCCTTCAGGAGAGCATGGCGCGCGCCCTCGAATTGCGCCCGGAACTCCAGGCCGCCGCCCTGGCGATCGACAATGCCCGCATCAACACCACCGTCGCCAAAAACAACCTCTTGCCGCAATTGGACGTCGGCGGCTCGGTGTTCCAGGGCGCCCGCGGCCCCGAAAAGTACGACGTGTTCGAGGGCGTCCGGGATCGCGACGACAATTCAATGTCGGTAACGGTGCAGGGGTCCGTTCCGATCGGAAACCGCACGGCCCGCGGCCAGTACCAGCGGTCCCGAATCGAGATCAGCGAGGCCGAACGGCAGCTCGAGAAAGTCCGGCAGGACATCATGCTGACCGTCCGCATGGCCTATACGGCCATTGAGACCAACCGGACGCTGGTCGAAAGCAGCACACAATCGCGCAAACTGCAGGAAGTCAATGTGGCCGCCGAGGAAAAGCTTCTCGAACTCGGCCTGGCCTCGAGCTATCAGGTGCTGGACATGCAGGACGACCTCACCGCCGCCCAGAGCCAGGAGGTGCAGGCCAGCATCGCCCTCGAGAAGGCGTTTGTGGACCTCCGGCTCGCGGAAGGTTCGCTGCTCGACCTGCTGGGCATCGAATTTGTCCCGCCGCTGCCCGACCCCCCCATCGGTTTTGTCCGCAGCGTCGTGCCCTTCGTGAACAAGGACTAGTCCGGACCCCTCCCCGGGCGGCCGGGCGCGTCCCGGCAGGCGAGTGATCGGCAACGCTTCAGCCGGCCATTAGGAAGTAATCGCCTGCCGTTGGCGGACAGGCGCCGGGGTGAGAGGTGCGTCTCATGAGACAGCGCGTGCGTTCCGGACTCCTCTGGCTGGGGCTCATCTTCGCCGACGGTGTGGTGGCCGTGCTCGCGATCGGCATGATCGCCTCGCGGCGCGACAGCGCGGCGGTACAGCGCATCCGTGAGCGGGGGGAACGCATGGTGGTGCGTTACGAACGGCAATTCGCGGACGCCCCGGCCGGAGCGGATGCCCCCGGAGAGGGTGGGCAACCCGGGCCGGCCATGACGGCGGCCCGGCAGGAACCGCCGGTTTCCTCATCGGCTGCGCTCGCACTCTTCGAACGTCTGAAGGAAAGCGTCGAACTGGCGAACGCGGAACCGGTCCAGAACGACATCCGCGACCTCATAGAACATACACCGCCGTCCGAGTGGACCGAAGCGGACCTCCGCATGCTCTCCGAGTTCCTGGGCGCCCACGCGGACTTGCTCGAGGAGATCCGGCGCCTGGCCAGGCTGGGCGAGCCGGTGTACCAGGTGGATCTCTCAAAGGGTTATTCGACCGAACTGCCCCATCTGGCCCCGTTACGCGCCATGGCCCGCCTCTTGCAGATGGAGGCGGCGTTTCGTGCGCAGTCCGGCGACATTGACGGCGCGATGGAGAATTTCCGCGCGATTCTCGGGCTGAGTGATCCCCTGATAGAAGAGCCGATCGTGATCTCCCAGTTGGTGCGCATCGCCATGGTGACGGTCATGTATAACGGGCTGGGGTCATCCCTGTCCCCCGGTCAGCTGGATCCCCGGGACGCGCGGGCCTTCGTGCAGGAGCTCGCCGGTATGCACGATCGCGAGGCAGTGGCCAATGCCCTCATTACTGAGGCCGCGTTTGGCATGGCGGCCATGGAAGATATGCGAAACCGCGGTTCCGCGCTCATGCCCGAACTGGCCGGCGACTCCAACCTCTCCAATATGTTGGGGTTCGTGTACGAGACGCCCATCGGCGACGTCCTGCTGAGCGCCGACCGGCAGAGTTACGCCGAGTATGTGGAGCGTCTGACGCGGGCGGCGAACGCGCCGTACTACGAGGTGCAGGGAGAACTTTCGGCGATCGAAGCCGAAGTCGACGACGAATCCATCTTCAGTCTGTGCACCCAGATGCTGGTGCCCGCACTGACGCGGGTGCAGCTTGCTCAGGCCCGCGGCGAAGCCATGATCGACCTCACACGCATCGGGCTGACCCTCGAAGCCTGCCATGCCGAAACCGGCGCGTACCCGGCAAACCTCAACGCCGTCGGCACGGACCTCGGCGGCGCGGTCCCGGTCGATCCGTTCACCGGCCAGGGGTACGTGTACCTCCCCCAGGGCGACGCGTTCATCCTCTACAGCCTGGGGGAAAACGGGCGGGACGACGGCGGCCGCCACGATTTCCGCGAGGGCGACATCGTCTGGCGCGGCAGGGAACAGCAAGACGCTCCGTGATCCACGCGACGGCCTCCGAACGCTCCGGTGCACGGGCCAGGCCGTGATCCCGGTCATCGCGATGCCCGCAACGAGATACGGCCGCGCCCAACGGTCCAGAATGCGCCGTTCCTACGACCGGAGCGGACATCGGCGCGGTGTGGACCGGGTGGAAAGTGGACATGCCGGCCGGGCATTTGGTAAACTGATGGTCCGCGTGGCGGCGTAGCTCAGTTGGTTAGAGCAGGGGAATCATAATCCCAAGGTCCGCGGTTCGAATCCGTGCGCCGCCACCATTTTCCCCTTGCCGCCGGGAGTCGGCCCGTGAAAAAAAAGGCCGCGGAACTGCTCGAGCGCGTTCGCGATACGCTTCACCGTTATGACATGCTGGATGCGGGTGAGCGCTGTCTGGCCGCGGTGTCCGGCGGCCCCGATTCCATGTGCCTCGCCCAGGCGCTTCACGATCTGCGCATCCCCTTCGAGATCGCCCATTTCGACCACGGCACCCGCGCGGGCGAAAGCGCGCAGGATGCGGCCTTCGTGCGCGAAGCGGCGGCCCGGTACGGCGTTCCTTGTCACGAAACCCGCCGCGACATCCCCCGGGAGGCCGGGCAATCGCCGGATTCGTTCGAGGAAGTGGCCCGCCTCGCCCGCTACGCCTTCCTGCTGGAAACGGCCTCCGCGCGGGGATGCCAGGCGCTCGCGACCGGCCACCACGCCGACGATCAGGCCGAGACCGTGCTCCTGCGTCTCTTGCGCGGCACCTCGCCGGGCGGATTGGGCGCCATCCCGCCGGTGCGTCAGAGCGACGACGTCCGCATCATCCGCCCCCTGCTCGACTGCACCCGGGACGAGATCCTCGCCTATCTTGAGGCGCGGAACGTCCCCTATCGCGAAGACCGGACCAACGCCGACACCCGCCATCCCCGCAACCGCGTCCGCCACGAACTGCTGCCGCTTCTGGCACGCGACTACAACCCGCGCGTGCGGGACGCGCTCCGGCGGGTGGCCGAGGTCCAGCGCGACGAAAACGATTTTCTCGAGGGTCTGGCCGCGGACCTCGCGGAGGCGTGCCGGAGCGGCGAACACACCATTGACCGGTGTGCCTTTGCGCTGATGCATCCCGCCCTGCAACGCCGCGTCGTTGCCCTGCTGGGGTGGGGATTCGGCATCGAGTGTCCCGCGGACCGTATCGAGGCGATTCGGCGCCACCTGCTCGAGGGCGCCACCGGCAAGGCCTGCGACCTGGGCGAGGGCATCCTCCTGCGCAACGGCCGCGACGTCGCGGAAATCATCGAAGAACCGGTGCGCACCGAAGAAACGGCTGTGGCGCTGGCCGTGCCGGGGGATACCGTGGCGTTCGGGCAGCGTTATACCGTCCGCGAACTGCCCACACCGCCCGCGGGAGAACTCGCCGGGTATTGCACGCCCACCCGCCAGGTATTCGACGCCGACGCGCTCGGAACCGGCCTGACGGTGCGGTTCCGGCGTCCCGGCGACCGGTTCAAGCCGCTCGGGCTGGGCGGGACCAAAAAGCTGAAAGACTATTACATCGGCCTGGGCTTGACAGAGCGGGAGCGCGCGCGGCAACCTCTCCTTATCGCCAACGGTGAAATCGTGTGGGTCGTCGGGCACGCCACAGGCCAATCCGCCGCCGTGACGCCGTCGACCCGCCATTACATGGAGGTCCGGGTCGAGGATGCAACGCCGTAGCGAGCCGCTCATCTCTGAACAGGCGATTCAGGCCCGGATCCTCGAACTGGCCGCCGAGATCTCCCGCGATTACGTCAACCGCGAACTGGTGCTGGCCGTGGTGCTCAAGGGGGCGTTGATGTTCGCGGCCGATCTTTCGCGAAAGCTCACCGTGCCCACCAGCATCGAGTTCGTGCGCGCGCGCAGCTATCAGGGGACGCGTTCCAGCCGCCGCGTCCAGGTCACCGTGTTCCCCGAAGAGAACCTCGCGGGAAAGCACGTCCTGATCGTCGAGGACATCCTGGATACCGGCTATACCACGCATTTTCTGCTCGACCGGTTCCGCGACGCGAAGCCCGACTCGCTCGAATTGTGCACGCTGCTGGACAAACCCGCCCGGCGCAACATCCCCGTGGCCGCCAGGTATGTCGGATTCACCATCGATGACCAGTTCGTGGTGGGGTACGGGCTGGATTACGAAGAGAAGTTCCGCGAGCTGCCTGCCGTCTACGTGCTCGACGAAACCTGAGCTACGGCGCGGTCTCCCGCGGGATCACCGTCGTGCCCTCCGGGCGGATCAGCGCGATGACGTCCCGGTTGGTGGCGGGATGCCGGGACACGTTCAGCACCCGGCGTCCGCCTTCCATACTGTTGGTCTCGGCAAACCGCCGGGCGGTCTCCACGTCGTCGAATACGTCAATGTTGATGTTCTCGTAGGCGTCGTACTCAGCGCGGAGCCAGCGTCCCAGCTCGGCGAGCTGGGCGTCCGTGGCATTGGGCGGTACGGCGCAGATCATGCCTTTCAGGGTGGAGGCATTGTTCATGCGGGCGGCTTCCTCGGCGTTGCGCCCCCACTCCTTGATGACGGCGTAGCGAATGGTCTCGCCGGGCGCGGGTTCCGCAACGGCGTCGTAGGCGGGCGGCGGCTCGGGTTCGGCCGGCCGGGGTAGTGGGGGAAGGAGCGCGGAGTCCTGCGATTCCCGGGCCTCCAGCTCGTGCTGGAGCGTTTCAACTTCCTCGCGCAGCCGGTTATTCTCGTTTTTCAACTCGATTACGAACTCGTCGAGCACCAGGTCGAGCATCGCCTGCATCCGCGCGACGTCGGAGCGCAGCGCCGCCAGCTCGTCCGCGACGCCACTATCGGATTCGCGGTCCTCGACCGATCCGTCTGCCGGCCCCTCCAGCGACTCGGCCGGGGGCTCGACGGCGTCCGGCCCGTCACTCACAGCGGCGCTGGGCAGGACCGCGGGAGGGGGCAACGCGGCGCCCTCCACCGGCGATTCCATGTCCAGGCCCATATCGCGCAGCGCGGCATCCAGCTCGTCCGCGGCACTGGCGGCGTCTTCGGGAAACGGCTCCGTCATCCGCGCGACCACCTTCATGGGCGGTGTGTTGATCTCGAGCGGACGGTCCCCGACACGCACCATGCCGGGCGGAACGGGGGGCGCCTTGGGTTCTCCGCATCCCGCGACAAGCAGCGCGCACACGAGCAGTGCGCAGGCCCGTGCCGGCAAGCCATGCATGAGTTCCCTGAGCACCATGATTCCCGCGCCACTCCTTCCACTATCCGTACGCTCCACACGCACATCATATCCCGCCGAATTTCGGGGACACAATACTCAATTATACTCTTGACAGAAACGACGCCGTTTCCAGCATGGCGGATGCGGATAATTTAGTATTGTGTCCCCGAAATCCCCCAATCCGCGGCTAACGTGAAGGCAGATTGCTCAGACGCTTGGGCCGTCGGGCGCTGGAGCTTTTGTCGACTCACCCACGTGGTGAAACAAGAGACCATGCTGCCTTCCGGTGCGCCGAAGGCGCGACAACATACCAGCCCAGCCCGCAGGGCTGGGTACAGGCGTTCCCACACACCTTCCGGTCTGAAGGACCGGTACATACGGACCTTCGGCTGCACATATCGCGGGCCTTCAGCCCTTCCCCTTTTGGGGTGTCCGGTTTCCTGGCCCTTCAGGCCAGGCTGGTATGTACCGCGCCGTTGGCGCGCCGGAAATGTGCGCGAGGCGGATGAGACGGCCGTGATCGCCGGGGTGTATTGCGCCGTTGGCGCGCCAGAGACCTGCGAAGCCGAAGACATCCGTGCCCTACCGCCTGCACCGGCACCGGCCTTGCGGAGGTTTCCTCATCTTATCCGGCGATTCGGAAAATTCCGTTCACTGGCATTGATGCGTCTTTACTGGTAAAATAATACGGACAATGGGGTCATGACGTGTGAGCGCACGCAGGTAGGAACGTCGCTCTCCGCCTTGGGGGATGCAGCGGCAGACGGGAGGACAGCCATGAGCATGTGCGCGTATTGCGAGGCGCCGGTTGCGGTACGACGTGGGGCAGGAGCCGCGTGGGACGTCTACCTGTTCGCTTGTCCGGAGTGTCTGAATGTCTCGCTGCTGCGGAACCGCTCGAACGGGGTGTGGGCGGATCGTCTCGAGACCGAGCCGGATATCCGCGAAGTGCTTCCTCCCGGCTCGATTCCGGCGGAGATCCTGGGGCGGCTGCGCAAGGCCGCCGATGATCTGCCCCTGCTCCCGGAAGTGTGCCAGCGCGTGGTGGCGCTTGCGCACGATCCCCTGTCGACGATGACGGACATCGCGCATGCGATCAACCAGGACCCGGTGGTTGCGACGAAGGTGTTGCGGCTGGCCAACAGCGTGGCGTTCGGGGGGACGCAGGAGATCACGAGCCTCGATCAGGCCTGCACGCGGCTGGGCCTGAAGGAGATCGTGCGGACGGTTCAGGCCATTGCCTACAGCGGCCTGTATCGTTCGACGAGACCGTCGGTGCGCGAGACGCTGCAGGCGCTGTGGCGCCATACCGTGGCGACGTCGGAGGCGGCGCACGAGATTGCGCGCCTCAAATGCCCCGAATCCGCGGATGAGATGTTTATGGCGGGACTCGTGCACGATCTGGGCGCGGTGCTGCTGATCAACATCATTGCGCACAGTCCGGTGACGCTCGCAAGCCGTCTGCGGAACGAACCGGAAGTGGCGCACAACTTTGAGGTGAAATACCACGCGCTGGCGGGGATTCACGTCGTTTCGGAACGCAATCTGCCGAACACGTATGCGTTCACGACGTTTTTTCACCCCAATCCCGCGGACGTGCCGGCGCCGGAATACCGCGAGCCCGTACTGCTCGTGCGCGCCGCGGAACGGCTTGCGGAAGCGTGCGGTTACGGGTTTGATGGGGGGCCCGAAGCGGTGCGCGCGGAAGATCCCGACATGGCCGGGCTGGCGCTTTCCGCCGAGGACCTGGAACGGGTGCAGACGCAGGTGACCGGCGCGGTCGAAACGCTGCTGGAAGTCGTTTCGATATAAGCGCTCCCGCTTATCCGAGAAAGCGGACGGTTACATCGCCGGTCGTATCATTGTTGGTCGCCAGGTCGACGGGTTTGCCGGGCCGTTGCATCCAGACGCGCAGAAGGCCGTTCCCCTCGGGCAGAGTGAACAGGGCGGACCGTTCGCCGTCGCCCAGCACCCGCACCATCTCGTTGTCCTGGAAGGCGGCGTGCAGGGTACCGGCGTCTGTGGAGCCGCCCCGATCGAGCGTGAACTCGTAGACTCCGCCACATTCCACGTACACGGGCCATCCGCGGGGCCGTTCGCCCGTGTGCGCCTGATCCTGAAACCGGCACAGGGTCACCGGATTCTCGAAGGGGGAGCCGAGATGAATCCAGCCCGGTTCGAAATTGCGCGTGGCCTTCACGTCGTCGTACCAGGCGTCGTATGCGGCGCGCAGCGCGCCCACGGTATCGGGGTGGGCCGCCGCCAGGTTCTGCTGCTCGCCGGGGTCCTGGTCAAGGTCGTACAGCTCGAAGACCTGGGCTTTGTCCGCCTCCAGATGCTCGCGCTCGAAGGTTCCGGGGTTGCAGACGAGCTTGTACCGGGCGGCGACTACGGCGGCGTTGTGATAGCGGCCCGGAGACAGCCCCCGGTGGCACTGGAGGACCAGGGGGCGGTCGGGACAGGCCTTCGTTTTGCCGCGCAGCAGGGGAAGCAGGCTGATGCCGTCGAGCGCGGTTTCCGGCGGGGGGGCGGTTTTGCAGGCCTCGAGGATGGTCGGAGCGAGATCGATGTGCGCGGCGGCGGCCTCCACTTCGCATTTCCCCGGAAGGACCGCCGGCCATTGCATGAAACACGGGACGCGGATTCCCCCCTCGTATACAGAGGCCTTGCGGCCGCGCAGGTTGGCCGTGTAGCGCTCCTGCTGGGGACCGTTGTCGCCGAAGAAGATCACGAGGGTATTGTCGCGCAGTCCTTCGCGCTCCAGCCAGTCCAGCAGCCGTCCCACGTTGTCGTCAATGTTGGTGATCATGCCGTAGACGCGGGCGGTGGTGTCGTCCAGCCCCTTGGCGGCATAGGGCGCGACGTATTCCTGGGCGATTTCCAGGGGGGTGTGGGGCGCGTTGGTGGCGAGATACACGAAGAAGGGACGGTCGCGGTGGGCGGCCATGAATTCGCGCGCCGCGTCGAAAAAGACATCGGTGCAATAGCCCTGCGCCTGGACCGGCTCGCCGCCGCGCCAGAGGCGGGGGTTGAGGTAGCTGTTGGGATTGTCAGGCGATTGGCCGATGCCGCCGGCCTTGTGCCACAGGCAGGCATCGAAGCCCTGGTCCTGGGGGCGCATGGGGTAGTTGTCGCCCAGATGCCATTTGCCGAACAGGCCCGTGGCATAGCCCGACGCGCGCAGCATCTCGGCGAGGGTGACTTCGGCGCCGTGCATCTTCGCGCCGCCACGTGCCGTGTGTATGACGCCGGTCCGGTAGTGGTACCGGCCCGTCATGAAACCGGCCCGGGTGGGTGCGCAGACCGGACAACAGTAGAACCGGGTGAAATCGAGGCCGTCTTTTGCGAACCGGTCCAGGTGCGGCGTGCGGATGTCCGGGTTGCCGTGGGCGCCCACGTCGCCGTAGCCCTGGTCGTCGGTGAGAATGACGATGACGTTCGGGCGGTCCCAGGGAGCGTCGGCGCGGGCGGAGGCCTCGGGCAGACTCAACTCCGCGGGCTGGTGCCGGCAGGCCGCGGCCCATGCGCCGGCGCCCAGCCCGATGCTTCTGAGGAAGCTGCGTCGCGTTGGTCGTGCCATGTCGTTCCGTATCCCGGGTTCAGCCGTTGCCGCCCTGGGGTATCTCCTGCGAAGCCGCCACTTTGGCGCGCCGCTCGCTCAGTTCGCGCCACGTGGTGAGAATAATCCCTTCTTCCTCGATGGTGTTCTTGATATCCGGGTCGAGCATCACTTCGAGATCGGCGAGGCGGGTGCCGCCGGAATCCGAGATGAACTCGAACGTCTCGCTGGGCCGGGTGCAATGGACAATGACCTGCGTAACGCCGGGCTGAAGCCTGCGCAGCAGGTCGATCATGTTCTTCTTCTTAACATCAAAGGTCCGCCATCCGTAGGTGTCGCTGAAGAGGTCGTCCAGCATCGGGAGGCCCGAGTCCCAGATCGATTTCGCCTCCTGGCGAATGGTCGGAAACAGGTCGGCGAGGTTGGTGTACTCTTCCTGCGCCAGGGTGGCATGGCCGCCGGGGATCATGACGGGGATCTGCATTTCCCTGGCGACCTTGACGTAGGCGGCGAAATACTCCGTGGTGGCATAGACCGTGCCCATGTGCGTGTCGAGGTGCGTGATGGGCAGTCCCATGGTCTTGGCGCGGTCGATCTGGGCGCGGATTTCGGCCTCGATCTCTTTCGCACTGGCGTGTTTGACGACCAGGCCGACGTTGTCCCACAGGCAGCCCTGTTCATCCGCCAGGCCCGGCACGATGTATTTGCTGGCCAGCGGCGCCCAGCGGTAGTTCTCCCATTCGGAGGTGAGGGTCAGGTGCAGTCCGCTGTCCACATCGGGATGATCGGCGCAGTACTTCGCCCATTCCGGTACCCAGGGGCACGGCATCATGGTGCTGGTGGAGGTCAGCACGCCCTTCTCGAACGCCTCGATAATGCCCGCGTTGGAGTCGTGCGACATACCCGCGTCGTCGGCATGGAAAATGAGAACCTTGGCGCCCTTCTCCCACCCCAGCATTTCGGCATAGGTGGGCTGCGCCTCCTCCGCGGCCCGGACCGCGGCGCTCATCAGGCAACACACGCACAGGGAAAGAGTGATGACTGGTTTCATGGTCTCGATGCTCCTTGTTCTATGGTTGACGCCGGGCGTTTCGTGCGCCCGCGCTTTGAATCAGGACGGCGCGGCGCCGCGGTTCTTCCGCTCGCTCGCGGCCGTGAACGCCTCGAGCACGGCGCCTTTCATTCGGCCCCCGGCCTTTTCACCCGACACCGCGTCCAGCACGACGATGTCGAGGGCGCCGGGCATACGCTCATAATAATATGTCCAGAACGGACAATAAAAGAGTTGGCAATCGAGCGTTTCGTGGGGCGTGGGGCGGTCGCGCTGGCCGCGCCGCCGGAGCAGCGCCAGGGTGAGCTGTTTGCGCCCGAGCGCCTCGGCTTCCTCACGGCGCATCGACGGGGGGAAATATAGCGGTGTGGGTTCGACGTCGTCGAGCTCTCCCGCCAGTTTGACGATCATGAAGACGCCGGCGTGGGCGTCCAGCGAGAACTGAATCCGGCCTTCGCTCCCATTCGGGGCCACGGCGCGGACCGTGAAGAGGTAGTGGGGCATCCAGATCAGTTCGAGCCGGGGAAGGGTGTTTCCTGAAACGCGTTTCCAGGGGAACAAGGGGCGCAGGAGCCAGCCGGCGGCGCCGTACCACCGCCTCTGAAACCATCGCCTGGCCTGAACCTCGGACACGCGCGGGGGAACAGAATACATGGCCTCTCGTTTCGAACCGGAACACGCAGTCGCGCCCGGGAAGGCGCCTGGACCATGTCCCCGTTCTCAGTCCTCTTCTTCAGTGTGGAACCACGCGGTCGGCGTGGTCATTTTCTCTTGCATCGTCCACGGATTGCCCGGGCGCTCCCGTCACTCGATTGGCACTATCCGGCGGAGGACGATATCCCGGTAATACGCCTGGCTGGGCGGTCCGCCGTGAATCTGAAGGCCAATGATGCCTTTCCGCGGAATGGTATCGTCGGGTTCGGTGTAGTCGGCGGTCAGGTGGCCGTTCATCCAGAGCTGGATGCGGGGACCTTCGCAGCGGATGACGTACTCGTTCCAGTCTCCCGGGTCGATGACGTTTCGGACCGTCTCCTGGTCGGCGTTGACGAGGATCTGGTCGCGGCGGTGTTCGTCGTAGAGGCAGCCCCAGTACGTCTGCCCCATGTCGGCCTGATATCCGAGTACGGCGGGGGTCCCGGGTTCCCGCTGGCTGCGGATCTGAATGCCCGCGTTGGCTTCCGGGCTGGACAGCTTCACCCGCAGCCGGAGCTCAAAGTTGTCGAAGGTCTCTTTCGTGCACAGGAAATCGTTGTGGGGTACCGGGTTTTCGAGCGAACCACCAACGATGGCGCCGTTTTCGATGCGCCATATCTCGAGGTTGCCTTCCCAGTGCTCGAGATTCTGTCCGTCGAACAGCACCAGGGGCGGGCCGAGCTTGGTGTTGTTCAGGCCCAGATTCGCGGCCTTCCGCACGGCAGCCGGATACGTCTCTCCCGCCAATTGCGTGTACATGGCTGCGGCCTGAACCCGGTTGCCGCCCGTGAGCAAGGCTTCCGCGCAGAGGAGCGAGGCGTCCATCGCACTCGACCGCACCGTGGCTTCCGGAGATTCAAGGCTCTTTACGAGACCGTCGGCCGCGGCCTCCGTGCCGATCTTCCCGAGCGCGCGCACGGCCGCGCAGGCAGCAGGCAGGTCGCTTCCGTTCGCGATGGTGCACAACGCCGGTACGGCTTCGGGGTCCCGGCGTTCGCCGAGCAGATTGGCCAGGGCAATGCGGGCCTTGCCATCCGCGACGGCGAGGGCTTCGCGCAAGGCCTGGCCCGCCTCCGGCGCGGGATCCTGGCCGAGCGCGTAGCACGCCAGGTCGACGGCATCGTCGTCGAGCAACATGGGCTTGAGCACGGGCAGGGCGTCCCCGGGGCCCAGTATCCACAATTGACGCGCCGCGAAAAGCCTGGCGTCCTGCGTGGCGTTGGACGCGAGGAGCTCTGCCAAGGCGCCGCCGATGGCGCGGCGCAGCTCAGCGTTGCCTTTCGCGTCCCGGATGAGCTCCTCGACCGCGATGAGCGGCGCGCGGCTCTGGCTTCGATCGTACCCGGCGATGGCGGCGATCGACTTCGCCGCGTCCTCCGGGGTCTGGGCAGATGCGGCGCCCGCGCACAGCGCCAGCGCCGTCATTATCGCGACACTTCGAACTATCATGGCAAAGCCTCCACTGTATCCGCGCAGTCGCTGTCGCGCCCGGCCGTGTGCCAGGCGTTATGCATCCCGACTCATTCCGCGCACATCCGGACCTTACAGATGCCACGGGGCGCGCATGGCCCGCGAGCGCATGCGATTGGCCTCATCGTCGTTCAGAAAGCGCTCCTGGACCGGGTCCCAGAACAGTTTCCGGCCCAGGCGCAGGCAAAGGTTGGCGGCGTGGCAGACCGTGCTCGACCGGTGCGCCACCTCGGCGTTGGCGATGGGTCGGGCGCGCGTCCTGACGCAATCGAGAAAATTGCGCTGATGACCGTACATCACGTCGTACTGTTCCTGCTTGAAAGACGCGCCCTCGAGCAGCGACGGCGGGTCGGCAAGCACCAGGCCCGAATCGTCCACGCTGATCCAGCCGTGCTCGCCCTCAAATCGGACCGAGCGCGGTTCAACGTCGTGCATGACGAGCCGGATCCCGCTGGCGTAGCGGCACACGACCGAATAATACATCGGCGTGTCCCAGAGGCCTTCCTCGGGAAACGTGGCGTGGCCATCGTACTCGACGGGGCCGGTCATTTCCGTGTCGATGCCCCATTGGGCGAGGTCATTGAAATGGGCGCCGATATCGGTCAGCTTGCCGCCGGAATAGTCGAAGATCCAGCGAAACGAGCCGTGGCAGCGCCTGGGTGTGTACGGTTCCGCGGGCGCGGGGCCCAGCCACAGGTCGTAATCAAACCCTTCGGGGATCGGCTGAGGCGGTTCGATGCCGCACGAGGGCCCCGCGCCGAGGCAGGTGTGCACGGTGTGGATGCGGCCGAGCCTGCCGCTCCGGGCCACCTCGACGGGATACGCAAACGCCGGGATGCAGCGCCGTTGCGTGCCGCTCTGGTAGACGATGCCGTAGCGTTCTACGGCATCCGCGACGGCGCGCCCCTCGGCGATGGTGACGGAGATGGGCTTCTCGCAATACACATCTTTGCCGGCCTCCGCCGCCGCGATCGCGAGCAGCGCGTGCCAGTGATCGGGCGTGGCGATCAGCACCGCATCGATGTCGTTGCGGGCCAAGACCTCCCGGAAATCCCGGTACACGGCGCAGTCGGTGTTGCCGTAGCCTTCGTTGACAATTTTTCGGGCGACCTCGAGCCGCTGGGCGTCGACATCGCATACGGCCACAAACTGGACATCCTTGTGCGTCATGAAATTGATCATGTCATGACGGCCCTGGCCGCCGATGCCGATGCCGGCCATGACGAGGCGTTCGCTCGGCGCGACCGCGCCGTCGGCGCCGCGTGCGGACGCAGGCACGATGTAGGGCGCCGCGACGGCCGTGCCCAGTCCCAGGGCGCTGCATTTGAGCATTGCGCGTCGCGAAATGCGGCGTGGACGTGCCATGTCGTATCCCCCCGTTTGCCCGCCAACGGTCCGCGCCGCTGGACGCCGGGTGTGCGCTTACGTCAGAAATCCAAGCCCGAGCTTTTCGAACAGATTATGTATCGCGTCCGGATTGTCGCGGTAGAACGCAGCCGTGTAACGCATGAAGAAAAGGACGGTCGTGCCGAGGATCCACACCGCGGCAGCGAGGTTGCCCCAGAAGGCCCAGCGGGAATGTTCTTTACCGTCTTCGCTCACGTGCGTCCACCGCGCGCGCCAGAAGCGCGACTTTGACCCCATCATACGCCGAAACCGCTGGATGGATCGATGTCGCGAGTCTCGCCGCCGGGCAGTCGTCAGGAGGGGGTTGCCGAACCGGTGGAGGACGCGGCGGTCTCACTGTGGACCCGGTGGACGGGGTGGACGGGGTGGACGGGGCAGCCCCCAGCGAAACCGCAGGTGTCGAATTTGAGCCGCGGGCGAAGCCCATGAACCCGGCATCGTCCGTTTTCCGAACGACACCGCAGGTGTCGAATTTGAGTAGCCGCGGGCGAAGCCCGTGGATCGGGCGCATCCTTCTGCCCCAACCCCCGAATGGGGGTTGAACAGACCCGGCGCACGGCCTCCATTGAGAGCCGCCTGCCCTGGTGCTACAATCCGGCGGGGAAGGAGAACTACCACCCATGCGCGGAAGCGGACTGATTTTCGCCGCGATTCTCGCCGCTGCCGTGTTTCTGCGTTTCTACGACATCGAATCCACCGGCGTCTACAGCGCGGACGACGCGCAAACGCTGATGGATGCGCGCGCGAAATACGAGGAATTGCGCGTCATTGGGGGCCTGTTTGCGGGGAAATGGCAGGAACTGCGCGGGGGGCCGGAGTTTCTGCTGTCGGATTACCTGCCGCAAGCCCATGCGCAGCTCACCCGGTATCAGCCCGTTCTGCCGGAATCCCTGATGAGCTATCTGGGCGCGCTGGCGATGTTCGCGTGGGGGTTTACCCCGTGGCTGGGCAACCTGATCGAGGCGTTTTTCGGCGTGGGCTGCGTGGCGGTGCTTTACGCTTATGCGAGACAACTGACCTCGCGGCGGGTGGCCCTGCTGGCGGCGGGGATGCTGGCCGTATCGTGTTTTCATGTCTACTGCTCCCGCAACAGCGCCTGCCAGACCCTGCCGCTGTTCTGGTGGCTGCTGGCGTTCCATGTCCATACCCGGTGGGGCCGGCGCGTGTGGCGGAAACCCCGGCTTGCGCGCCGGAAACCCGGCCGGCTGCTGGCGTCGGGCATCCTGGCCGGACTGGCGGCCGTGTCGTCGTGGCAGAGCCTCCCGGCGCTGCCCGCGCTGTTCGTCGCGCATGCCTTGGTCTGCCAGCGGCAGCGCACGCGGTCGCGGTGGTTCGCCGAAACCCTGCGGGGAAGCTTCATCATCGCCTGCGGGATGCTGGTGCCGGTTCTGGCGTTCGAGGCCGCGAATCATCTGATGGTTCTCTTGTTTCGCAGCGCGGACCTGCTCTATCCGCACCCAACGTTTATCGAGGCGCTCGCCCATCGCGTTGCCTGCCCTGCCCTGTGCGGCTGGCATCCCACGGGACTCGTGGTGTTCCCGTATGGTGTGGGCGCGTGCGAAGGATGGCTTACGCTGGGGATTCTTGCCGCGCTGCTGGTCGCGGGGATGGCCTGTATCGGAACGCAGTTGCGGGCGAACGCCGCGCTGCGCCGGCGGCCGGGCATTCGGCTGCCCGCGCTCTACCTCGGCTCGGCGATGGTCGTGCCCGGCGTGCTGTACTCGGTGACGGCCGGCGCGGCGGCGCATCCGCACGGGTTCGTGTGGCCGTTCCTGCTGATGCTCATCGCGATGGGCGTGGTGGCCCTCTGGCGGGAAGAGCGCACGAAAAGCCACTGGCGGCGCTGGCTGATTGCGGGAGCGCTGCTCGTGGCCGCGGGGTCCTCGTTGAGCAACTGCGCGCGGGTGATCTGGCTCCGGTCGGCCTATCCCGAGGTGCTCGCGTGGCTGCGCGCTCAGGGCGAATCCACCATTTCGAGTCCGTGGCAGGGGCCCGTTTCGTGGTACCTCACCTGCGAAGGCATGGATCAGCCCGGGGAGGCCCCCCACCACTGGTTCGTTACGGATTGGCAGGAATTGGTCGACGGCCGGTACCCGGGGGACTCCAGCCACGTCACGGCGGGCGCGGAGCCCGTGGCCGTGTTCGAGCACCGGTTCGACCGCATGTTTCTGGAGTTCGAGGCCATGCCGCGCGAGTCCGCGGCGCCCATCCGCGCGCTGCTCACAGTGCGTGACCTGGACCTCGATCTCGCCCGGCAGGTGCCCGTCTATCGGCTGAGTGACACCGTTCTTGCGGGGAAGGACGCCTTCAACACCGGCGCACTGGCCCCCGCAACCCGGCCGTGACCACCCTTTTTGAAACGGCAGCACCCGGGCGGCCGCCGGCTTGCCTCGCCGCCGCTTCCTGGGCTACCTTCCGTTGCGCGCCGTGCGAATGAGCAGTTCCGCGTACAGTCTCCGGTACGCGTCGGCCATGCGCTCGACGCTCAAGTGGTCGCGGACGTACGCGTGGCCCGCTTCGCCCAGCCGGTGCGCCTCGTCCTCGTCGTTGAGGAGCGCATTGATGGCCTCGGCGAACGGGGCCGGGTCGCGCCCCTCAATCAGGCGGCCGGTCTCGCCGTCCCGGAGGATTTCAGGAATGCCGCCCACGCTGGCCGCGACGACCGGCCGGCGGGCCGCCATGGCTTCGAGCACGGCGTTGGGGAATCCTCCGGCCCGGGAACACAGCACCGAGACGTCCATGATGCTGTAAATGTCCGCGATTTCGCTCAGGGTGGATGCGCGGGTGAAATGCGCCTCCTGACCGGTCCGCCTGATCTGCCGCCATACCGGCTTGACCATCGGCCCGGTGCCCACGGCGAGAAAATGCACGTCGTCACGCCGCGTTAAGAGCGCTTCCGCGATCCCGACAAACAGGGGGTAATCCTTGGCCGGCGTGAAATTGGCCACCATGCCGACGATGCGTTTTCTGCGGGGCAGGCCGTAGCGTGCGCGCACCTGTTCCGGGTCGGCATGGCTCTTCATCGATTCCACCGCGATGCCATTCGGAATAACACGAAACAGGGCGGGGTCGGCCGTTTCCCGTTCAACGGCAAACTGGACCACGGCCTGACTGTTGGCGACGATGCAGTCGACCAATTCGTTCGCCTTCCGCTGTAGCCGGAGGTGGCGGCCCTTATCCCTTATCGCTATCTGCCGGCGGCTCGAGACCACCACCGGCACCCCGGTTTCCCGGGCCGCGCGAGTGGCCTGGCAGTCGAACCCGGACAGGAAAGTGTGCAGGACGTCCGGCCGGTGCGACCGGAAGGCCCGGCGCAGCCGGGACCGCGTGCGGAAGTCCCAGCCGCCGCGCAGATTCAGCTCGCGCAGATAGGCGCCCAGCCGGCGGGCATCCCCACCCAGCGCCCCCGCGTGACTTGTGCAGATAATCGTCACTTCATGGTCGCGGACCAGCTCCCGGACAAGCCGCAGGAGCTGTCGTTCGGCGCCACCAACGCTCAGCGTCGGCATGACGTAGCAGATTCGGGTCACAATAGCGACTCCAGCAGTTCCAGTATGTGCGGTGCGGCCCCGTCCAGGGCAAACCGTGCTTCTATCGTGGCGCGACCGCACCGGGGGATACCGCCACCAGGCCGTCTTCTCCCAGCGAGATGATACCGCAGATCGCCCCTGATGGCGAAGCAGAGCGGGTCCGCGGCACGCCCCGAAGGGGGATCAACCGGTCGAACGGCCCGTTTCCCTAATTGATTTTATCCACAAACGGGCCCCGCGTCACGAGGGCGTCATTCACCGCGGGCGAGCACGCGTTCGTAAATGGCGTTGACGGCCGTTGCCTGGGCCTCGAGCGAATAGCGGGTGGCCGCGGTTTCGCGCGCGGCCAGCCCCATCCGGTGCGCGAGGCGCCGGTCGCTCGCCAGACGGTCCAGCGCGCGGAACAGCGATTCGGCTGAACCGTCGCAGACGAGCCCGTCCTTCTCGTGTTCCACGATCTCCCGCAGCATGCCGCGATCCGCCACGACCGCGGGTTTTCGCATGGCCATGCACTCGCGTACGGCCCGGCAGGTGCCGTCAGTTCCGGGCACCAGGAAGACCTTCACGTCAAACGCCTTGAGCATGCCAACATAATTCTCGCCGTCGAGGTATCCCGGAAAATGCACGTGATTCTCGAGGCCCAGCCGCCGCACGGGGGCGAGCCCCACCTGCTCGCGCCGGGTGCCGCGCCCCACGACGATGACGTGCGCCCGCGGATGCCGGGCGACGATCATCCGGATCGCTTCAAAGAAGTCCTCGTAATGACGGTGGGTC
Organism: Candidatus Hydrogenedentes bacterium UBA2224; assembly: GCA_002348185.1. Lineage (GTDB taxonomy): Bacteria > Hydrogenedentota > Hydrogenedentia > Hydrogenedentales > SLHB01 > UBA2224. The sequence continues at coordinate 111,244 of DDYW01000186.1, forward strand.
TGCATGCGCGCCACGATTCCCACCACAAACGCGTCGCGGGGGATGTTAAGCCAGCGCCGTCCGTCGGGGACTTCGCGGGCCGCGTCGAACCGTTCGATGTCCACCGCGCCGGGCACCACCGAAACGCGGGACGGTTCGAGACCGTGAGTGCGCGTGTCGTGCTCCGCGGCCATCCGTGACGGCTCGATCACGTGCGTCGCACCGGCCAGCAGGCGGGTCTGAGCGCGGTTCGCGGGAAACCCGCCGCCATAGTAGTTGGAGCGCACCAGCGGGNNCGGGATCCCCAGCGACCGGGCCGCCGAAGCCGCGATTCGGTGATCGTTGTCGAGGTGGCAATGCAACAGGTCGCAGGGATGGTTCCGCAGGTAGCGCCGCAGGGCAAGCCCGTCAATCGCGTTGAAAATGGGGTTGTGGTGCTTGTTGAGGTGGAACGCGAGAATGGGCTCGATACCGCGGTCGCGCGCCGTTTCGGCCACTTTGTTGACCGAAGCGCCGGAGCCGGGAGCGCACGCGAACGCAGCCTCCACGCCCAGGCGCCGCAGCGCCACGCAGAGATTCAGCGCCGGCTCCGCCGGGCCGGTCCATTTTGCGTTGCTGAAGAGGTGAAGGACGTTCATGCGGCGGTTTCCGCGCACGGACGCGCGTCCTGTGCGTCAGACCTCCTCTCTTCGGTGTCGCGGCTCGCGGCGGCCTATGGCTGGCGGGCGCCGGACTCCGCCGGGGCGTCGCCGCCACCGGGGGCGGGCGTTTCCGCGGCGCTTTCACCGGCCGCGTCGGCCGCTTCCCCGGCGCCCTCGTCCGCAGGCGCGGCGGGTTCCTCCGCGGGCGCTTCCGTTTCGTCGTCGTACGGCTGGAAGATGTTCTGGAACGTCTCTCCTACCAACTCCCACTGATGGGTATCCCGCAGGTATTGCAGGTAGTCGGAGAGCCGCTGATTCTGGGCCATGGCCAGGGCACGGTCGCGCAACTGGTTGCGCTCCTGAGGCCACTTCTCCTCCCAGTCCGCGTCCGTGGGCGGATGTTTGGCCACAAACTGCACGAGATACGTCTGCCCCATGAAATCCTGGATGGGGCCGAAGACGTCGCCCGGCGCCCTGTCCGTGGCCAGGGAAAAGAGCTGGCGGGGATTCACCGCCAACCCGCCCAGCGACATGTAATCCTGCTGGTTGAACCCGTCCAGGTCGACCACTTCCGCGTTGAGGTCGGGGTATTTTTCCGGAACCTCCGCGAGCACGCTTACGCTGTTCTTGATTTCCTCGGCAAGCGCGCGGCATTTTTCGATGTATTCGGGCGAGCGGCGCACGGTCTCGATGGCGTCTTCCCGCACCTGGTCCGCAACCGCCTCGAAGGGCTGGGGCTGGGGCGGGGTCAGTTCCACCACCTTCGCCACATACAGGTTAGCCTGCCCGGGAATGACGTTCGAGAACACCCCCTGTCCCAGCTCGGACACCCCCGTCCGGAACCGGAACACGTCTTCCTGGGGGACCTGCGCAATCGCAACGCTGTCGGGCCCGAACAGGTCCGTGGTCTGCACCTGGAGGCCCGCCTCGGCCGCGGCAGCGGCCAGGTCGCCCGATTCTCTGGCCGCGGCCAGAAGCGCTTCGGCCTTTGCCGTCAGCGCTGTGCTCTCCTCGGGGCTCAGTTTGGGGCTGAACACGATGCGCCGGGCTTTCACGTCGCGCACGCCCGGCAGCACGCCACTTTCCCGGTCCTCTTCGGCCTTGTAGATGAAATACTGGCCGGCGGGACCTTCCACCACGTCACTCACCTCGCCGGGCTTCAGGGCAAACAGCGGTTCCTGGAACGAGGGGGTCTGGGGCGTCTTCACCATCCAGCCCATGTCGCCGCCTTCGGCCGCATCGACGCCTTCGGAATGCGCCTTCGCCAGTTCCGCGAAATCCTCGCCCGCCCGCGCCTTCTGGATGATCTCTGCCGCGATGGCCGGCACCGGCGGCCGCAGCGACAAGGCCACGAAATCCGCCTTGCGCTTCGCGGGGATGTCGTACACCGACGGATCGGCATCGTACTGGGCCTTCACCTCCGCTTCGGTGGGCTCGATCGCAGGCGCGATGGCAACGTATTTGAGGTCGAGCTTCGTATGGGCGTCTTCGAATTGGCTCTTGAGCTCCTTTTCCGAGACGCGCGCCGAGGCCGCGGCCTCCGTGATCACAAGCTGGTGGCGCATCTGGTTCGCGACTTCCGCGTAGATCTGGTTCCACGACTGGCCCGACCGCTCATCGATCAGTTTCACCCACTCGTTGAACTGCTCGGCGTCGAATTGTCCCTCGTCATTCTTGAACTGCTCTTTAAGCTGTTCAACAAGATAGGCTTTGTCGAAGCTGTACGGGGATTTCTCGGCTTCCGTCGCCAGCAGCCGGCGGGACACCATCGCTTCCATCACGCGCTGCGCGGAGCCATCGGCCAGCAGGTCCGCGAATTCGGCTTCCTGCCCGAACCGTTTGCGCTGCTGAAGCTCTTGATTGAGCGCTTCCCGGAATTCCGCCGCCGGAATGGACGCGCCCTCGACCACCGCCACCGGCGCCAACGCGCTTTCCAGATCGGGGTCCGGGCGGTTCGCGCTGCGGTAGCCCCCCCAGATCACGAACGGTCCCACGACCAGAATGATCGTTACCCACAAAATTTCTTTCTTGTACTTGCGCATCAGCATGCTCATGATGCCGATAACCTCCGGAACGACACCCGGCGCCTTGCGGGCGGGCATTCAGTTGGGAATAAATGACCTCGCAAACGCGCAAAGGGTATCATATGGTGCCGTTTGTCCGCAAACCGGCCGCCGCGTGCACAGCCGTGCGCGCGGGGCGGCAACCCGCCCGCAGCGGCCGCCCCGGCGCCGCCCCCAAAAATGCGGCTGCCGGACCGTCCTGACCGGCCCGGCAGCGCGTCTCAAAGAGCAAAACTCAGCCGACCTCGTTGTCTCCGCACTTGTCCGCGTAGCAGGGACAATCCACGTTGAAATTGGCCTGCATGAAGTCGGCAAGGCCTGCCTTCACGTCACAGACCGGCGCCGGCAGCGTGACGGCATACGCGGGGCATTTTGCTACGGATTTCAGGTGTTTCATGGTCTCCTCCTCTCCCAATGACCTGGTTTCACGTTGCAAGCTCAGTCGTTCCCTGACGACTTGAACTTATGCTTGTACATCACGTAATACGACCAGTTGTTCAGGTCGGCGCCGTCTTCACAGAAGAACAGGTACCCCGCCGCCAGGACCAGGTCGTCCTGCTCCGTCAGCGGCACATCCACCCCGATGCGCGGACTGAGATACACCGGCCGCGTGCGCTGCTTCTGCACAATCCGGGGATCAAAACCCGTCAGCGGCAGGTCAATCTTCACCACCGCCTCCGCGCGCAAGTCCAGATAGGCCCCGATGGCCCCCACGAACGGCCGCGTGCCTCGCAACGACCGCCGGAAACGCTCCATCGCGCCGTCGGCCGGTTCGTACAGCGCCTGACCCCATGGATAATACAGGATCCCCGTCGATGCAAACCAGAATTTTCGCGAAAAGTCCACGTGGAACATCGCGGGGATCCCCAGCGGGTAGTACCGGTCTTCGTTGCGCACGGTGCCGAGCGAGCCCCCGAAGGTCGAAACCCAGACCCAATTCGGGGTCAATTCCCGGCCAAAACCAAAGTGCAGATCCCAGACCCGGAACTCGTCCCGCCAGGTGGCAAAGGTCCGCGGCTCTTCCCACCGGGGAAACGCTCGGCCGAGCAGGCCGTTGATTTGTTGGTCGATCTGGGCTTCCGACGTCTCCAGCCGGGGCTGCACATTTGCAACGCCAAAGATCAGAAACCACTTGGAACGCTCTTCCGCGGCAGAGGTTCCGAACCCGGAGGAGGCTGTTTCATCAACCGGCTCGGCGAGGCCGGTGGCCGCCCATACAAAAACGCTCACGACGAGCACCCCCCAAACCGTCCGGGTGCGAGTGTATTGGTGTGCCATGAAAAGGAATCCCCTTTACGCCCATTACGAGAGTTGATGCGGTATGCTGGTGAAGCGTGCTCTTTCCCCGCTTCTATCGTACCCGTCCGGCGGGGAGCAGATCAATTCGGACCCACGTACCGCCCGAATCGCGGGGGGCAAATGCGATGCGGGGAACCGGCGCCTCACGCAAAGCCGTCGGCGGAGAACACGGCCCGCACAACGAGTTCGAAATTCCGCAGGGGGTTCCCACCACTGAAGTGGTGGGCTATTGTCTGCCGTCCCTGCGGGACTTGGGGGACCGGAGTCCATCCCGTCCATCCCGTCCACCATGTCCATCCCGTCCATCCCGTCCACCATGTCCACCATGTCCACCATGTCTCACGCAAAGCCGCAAAGCCGCAAAGCCGCCAGAGGGGACATTTTTGATGAATCCGGGAAACTTGTAGCGCAGGCGTCTCGCCTGCATCCGGATCGTTCAAGAGAACAGCCACAGAGGGCTCAGAGAACACAGAGTTTGAAGATCCCGGACAAGAACGGGGACATGTTCCAAGCGCCGGCCCCGGCGCGACAACGTGTCCCCGTTCGAACCTGGCGCCTGCAATCCGGATCGCCCCGATGAAGATAAGAATGCAGGCGAGACGCCTGCGCTACAAGAGGCCCCGTAAGGGGCAACCGAGAACTGTCCCGGATGTCCACACCGTCCACCCCGCGCCACGTAAGAAGCTGACGCGGGTCGTCATTGTTCACCCCCCACCTGCACGGTCTGGCCGCACGGAGGGCCACCCGCTCACCCTTTCCAGGGAAACAGGAAATCGCGAAATCCGCGGTTCAGGTAGTCGTCTTCTTCATCGGGGGGAAAGGGAAGCGGCTGCTGCGCCGCCGAATCACCTGCATTGGCCACGGCATACTTCCGGGCGAGCAGTTCGTAGGCGCTGCCCGTCAGCGCGGCCAGGGCGGGACCGTACAGGAACAGGAAGAGGGGAAAAATGGCCAGGCAGAGGGCCGTGAGCGCCAGCGTCTGCAGCGCGAGTCCCAGCGAGAACAACGGGTTGTCGAGAACGAGCAGGGCGCTGAGCTTGAGGGTGGCGCCAATCCCGGCCTTCTTCTGCACGAGCGTGGGCAGCACGAGCAGCGCCATCAACGCGGCGAACACCAGGCCCCACAGAGCGGCGCCGCTGATGCCATAGCCCAGCCACGGGACAGCGCCGCGTAATTTGGCCGCGTAGAACCAGGTGCTCGTGCCCAGACTGGACGCAGCGAACACAAACACCACGCCAAGTGCCACACTCTTCAAGGCGTACAGCCGCATGCCGCGGAAGAAGTCCGAGAGGCTGCCGTCGCGCTGGTCGATCAGGACCTTGACCAGGTGCGCCAGCCCCGCGCTCGGTACCGGCAGCACGAGGCCAAACGCAATGAGCGCCGCGGGCACTCCGATGACCGCCCGGATGGCAGGCTGGCCGCTCAGCAGGGCCGTGAACGCGACCCACGCGGGCACGAGCAGCGACAACGACCAGAGCAGGCCCGCAACCAGGAACTTGCCCAGGTGGTCGTACGTGATCCAGAACGCCATTTTCATCGCGCGTGCAAGCATGAGGGGCTACCCGGACCACCGGTAGAGGGCCGTCATTCGGATCAATAGAACACGCGCACACGGCTCTTGTTGCGCAATTCCTGAATCCAGTTCTTGTACTGTTGCGCCGCGGCCTCCGCGCGCAAGCGGGGCTCAATGTCTTTCCGCACATCTTCCAGCGTGGCCTGCCCGGCATCCTGCCGCTCGTCCACCCGCAGAATATGGTACCCGCCGGGGCTTTCGAGCACATTGCTGAGGCCCGCCGCCGGCAAGGTAAACGCGGCCTCTTCGAGCGACTGCACGAGATCGCCGCGGGCCACCCAGCCGATGGCGCCGCCCTGTTGCGCTTCCGGGCCCTTCGAATACGCCTTCGCCACCGCCGCAAAATCGCCGCCCTGCTTCAATTCGCTCAGGATCTCCTCCATCCGCGCCTTGGCTACGGCCCGCTCGTCCGCGCCGCCCGTCGCGGGCAGGAAGATCTGGCTCACGCGCACCCGTTCCGGCCGCGCGAACTCGTCTTTGTGATCCTCAAAATACTGCGCCAGGTCCGATTCCGACACCACGACCTGCTTTTCAAACTCGCTCTGCTTGCGCACCGCCATCGCCCGCGCCATGGTCTGCTTGCGGATACGCACCCGGAGATCGCCCAGGGTCTCGCCGGCGGCCTCCAACTCCTTCGTGAACTGCTCGGGAGAATCGTATAGCTTCTTGAATTCCGCAAGCTGCTCGTCGATCCGCTTCTCCTCAATCTCAATACCCGCGCGCAGGGCTTCCCGCAGCAGCAGCTTCGCGTCGATGGCCTGTTCCAGAGCCTCCCCCATCAGCGCATCCGCCGCCTTCTGAAACGACGCCGCATCCGCCGCAGTCGACTGCAGCTCCGCCAGACGCGGCGCGATTTCCAGCATAAGCTCGCTCTGGAGAATCGCTTCCGTGTCGACCGTCGCCAGAACCTGGTCCACAAGCTCCGCCTGGCTGACCGGAACACCCGCCACCATCATCACAACCACGAATATCTTCAGGGTACGCACCGTTGGCCCATCCTCTCGGTTTTCACGCTGCGGAAGCGACGGAAACGCTTCCCTGCTGCACAGTTACGGCCCCGGCGGGAAACCCCGCCGCCACGACGACGCAGAATAGCATACGGCCCCACCCCGCGCAACCGCAGCGCCGCCGGAACCGTGTATCCGTACGCCTTCCGCCACCCGCCCCGCAAGGCCCTCCCGGCGCCCTCCCGTTTGACTTCCCGCCCGCCATCCGGTAAGATCCAACCGTTGTTTCACCGGGCTGTACCAGCCCGGTTTTGTTTCGTACCGCCAACTTCGTGGACGGGTAGCTCAGGTGGTAGAGCATCGGACTTTTAATCCGGTGGTCGCGGGTTCGAGCCCCGCCCCGTTCACCATGTAACTTAAGTCCTCGCAGGATGTTATAAGTGTTCTGCAAGGGCTTTCTTTTTGTCCTCTTGACAAATCGTGCCCATAATGTGCCTGACTGAATACACCATCCATGGAACGCCCCAGAGTCGCCTTCAGGATTATCGGCTGACGGAGACAAGTCGCCCCCTGTTGAATAATGATGGCGGCCGCGGAGAGAATGGATGGGCTTCTGGACGAGGCACTACCCGAACTCATCGACCGGAGTTTCCTCGAAACCAGATGCGGCCTCGCGCGAGAGGTGCTCGACGGCGTCGGAGAACTCCGGATGCCCTGGGTCGATGCAGGCACTCCTGAGAAGGGTTCTCATCTGCTCAGCCGTGTACAACAGCCTTGTATGAACCCGGGGCATGACTTCTGAATTCGGCGAACTGCCGCTGCTACTGTGCGGCGCTTGACCAAACCCAAGGCCACTGTTAAGGTGGGGCGAACCGACAGGCCAAAGCCTGCCCCGGGTATACTGTACTACGACAGCGCAAGCCGCCCCGGCAACTGTCGCAAGGTGGGGGCAAGCTCAAACTGGAAAGCAACTTCAGCCATGCGCATCGCAATGTTCACAAATACTTACCTGCCTATGGTTGGGGGCGTTTCTCTCTCGATCCGCCGTTTCGCGGTACAGATGGAAAAGACGGGCCATCGGGTTCTTATTGTTGCCCCCATGTTCGACGGGCAGGCGGAAGAGGAAGAGAATGTCGTGCGTATTGCGGCATTGAAGAACTTCAACAAGAGCAAGTTCTCTGTCCCGCTTCCCTTTCATCTGGACCTGGGCCCGGCAATGAAGGAGTTCGATCCGGATATCATCCACGCGCACCATCCGTTCTTTCTGGGCGACACGGCCCTCAGGTTAGCAGCGATGACCTCCGAAGCCTTTCGTTGCGGCTCAGGTGTGTCGAAAATATACGATTGTGTTCCTTTTTGGGGCGTTCGCCGGGTCTGTCTCAGGGCCACGGACTCGGAAATCGTCATGGACAGCGGAAGCGGGCGGCGCACACACCGGTTCTGATGCCTGACCCTGCACGTTGGCATCTGACTTGCATTCATCCATGCAGCGAAATCACCGCCAATCCAGAAAGGCGCAGAGTGAATAGTCCATCTGACATATGGCGCATCCCACTTCCCGAAATCGATCTGAGGCACATGCTGGTTCTCACAGACGATACGGGCATGGCCCAGCATGCCTCTCACGGGACACCGGACCTGGGCCACGGGTATTGCACAGACGATAACGCCCGAGCCCTGATTGCGGGTGTTATGGCAATGCGATCCAATGGCATGTATGAGCCGTGCGGCACGCCGGGCGCCTGCCAGGAACCCGGCCGCCTGACGGTCGCGTTGCAGCGATATCTGGCGTTTCTCAACTACGCCTTCGACGCGGATCGAGGACGGTTCAGAAACTTCATGAGTTTCGACCGCCGATGGCTTGAGGAGTCCGGGTCACAAGACAGCCATGCTCGAGCCCTTTGGGGACTGGGCGCCGCGGCGGCTTTTGCGCGGAAGGACGGTATTGCGCAACTCGCGCAAGAGCTGTTCCAGAAGGCAATGGTGGCGGTCGACGGGTTCGGCTTCATTCGGCCGCTCGCCTACAGCGCGCTCGGGATCCGGCACTATCTGCGTGCTTGCCCCGGCGACGTCATGGCACGGAGCATGGCCGAGCGGGTGGGGAACCGTCTTCTCAAGATCTGGCAGGCCAGCGCCACATGCGACTGGCCCTGGTGGGAGGAGCGGCTGACCTGGGGCAATGCGAAACTCCCACACGCCCTCCTGGAACTCGGGATGTGGCTCGGGCGGAATGACATGATTGACCCGGCACTAAACGCGT
>DDYW01000161.1 GCA_002348185.1 Candidatus Hydrogenedentes bacterium UBA2224
CCTGTGCTTCACCGGACGCTTACGTCGATGCGACCGCGTGCAATTTCGGCGCCGTTCCAGTATCCTCTCGCCACAGTCAACGCAAGGAGAACCCCACCATGGTCCTGGTCATGCCGCTGCTGCTGCTCCTGTCGCAATTCCTCGCCGCCGCCGAACTCCCGGAAGCCGATTTCGTGGTCGCGACGGACGGCAACGACGCCAACCCCGGCTCGCTTGAGGCGCCGTTCGCGACCCTCCAGCGCGCGCAGGAGGCGGTGCGCGGCCTGGTCGCTCAAGGGCTCGACAACAACGTGACCGTGCTCATCCGGGGGGGCGAATACGTCCTGGAACAGCCTCTGTTCTTCGGCCCCACGGACGCCGGCACCGCCAATTTCATCGTCCGCTACGCCACGTACCCCGGCGAGACGCCGGTCCTCTCGGGCGGACGCCGCCTCACGGGCTGGACACAAGGTGAAAACAACCGATGGACCCTCGACGTGGCCGGGACCGCCGGCGAAGCGTGGCCATTCCGGCAACTGTTCGCCGACGGGGAACGCCTCCCGCGCGGACGCTTCCCGAACCCGCCGGACCTGCTTCGCGTCGAAGCCGTATCCCCCGACGTAACCGGGATCACCCTCGCCAGTGCACCGCCCGTCGCCAATCTCGCCGGCCAGGACGCCGAACTGGTCATGTACCAGAACTGGTCCATTTCGCGGGCGGCCATCGTCTCCTCCGAAAACAACGTACTCCAACTCGCCAACCCGATGGGCTGGATTGGCCACGGCGATGCCACCACGGCCAGCCCGGGCAAACCCGCCATCATCGAGAACGCGCTGGAATTCGTGGACCAGCCCGGCGAATGGTACCTGGACCGCAGGTCCGGCCTGCTGACCTACCAGGCCGCCGAAGGCGAAGACCCCAACGCGAAGACATTCATCGCGCCGAAACTCGAACACCTGCTCGTCGTTGAAGGGCAGCCGGATGCCCCCGTCATCAACCTGCGGTTCGAAGGCCTGACCTTCGCGCATACCGAATGGACCCTGCCCACGTTCGGCTACCAGGGCATCCAGGCCGGACATTACGGCACGACCACGACGGACCGCACGTACGTCCTTCCCGTCGGCATAGAATTCACCTTTGCGGAACGGTGCGCGCTCGAACGCTGCCGCGTGGAGCATTTCGGGGCCTCGGCCATCGGATTCGGCCCGCGCTGCCGCTACAACCGCGTCGCCGGCTGCGCCGTCGCCGACATCGGCGGCAACGGCATCATGACCGGCTGGCGCGGCAAGGGCGGCCTGGCGGGCTCCGCCCCCGCCGAAGACCACCACCTCGCGGCCGATTGGGCCGACCCGGACGACACGCCCACCGGCAACGAGATCGTCGCCAACGAGGTCCAGACCTGCGGCGCCGTCAATCACGGATGCGTGGGCATCTTCGACGCCTTCTGCGCGGAGACCCGCATCGCTCACAACGTCGTGCACGCGATGCCCTATACCGGCATTTCGGCGGGATTCCGCTGGGACGAATCCCCCACCAGCCAGCGCGGGGCCGTCATCGAATACAACCACGTCTACGACACCATGCGCATGCTCGCGGACGGCGGATGTCTGTACACGCTTGGCTGGCAACCCGGCGCCGTGATTCGGGGCAACGTTTTCCATGACGCCCACCGCAGCGCGTTCGCGCACGGCGGCGCCCCGAACAACGGCATCTTTTTCGATCAGGGCAGCAAGGGGTTCCACGTCGTTGGCAACACCATCTACAACTGCTCCGGCGGCCCAATCCGCTTCAACCAGTGCGGCGCCGCCAACATGACCTGGGAAAACAACGCCCTCGAGACCGGCCCCGGCTACGCCGCCGAACCGTAGCCGCCCGCGCCCTTCACCGGATCCGTCGGATCTCCGCGTTTTGCGTCGCGGCGGCGCCTGCAGGTATGCTTGCGCTGCATGCATTCCCGCAACAGAGAGGAACGGCGTCCGATGCACACCCCTGGCCTGATTTTTGCACCGCTGGTCATGCTTCTGGCCCTTACCGCAGGCGCCGTGGAGCTCTCGTTCGAAGACGTGGCATTCAACGCGCGTTGCGATGGCACGGAGCAGCGTTACGTCATCGGCCTCCCGCCGGGGTTGGACGCGAGTGCACCGCATGACGCCCTGATTGCCCTCCACGGCCATGGCTCGGACCGCTGGCAATTCGTTCGGGAAGAACGCGGCGAATGCGCGGCCCCGCGCCACATCGCCCAGGAACGCGGTCTGATCTTCATTTCGCCGGATTACCGCGCCACGACCTCCTGGATGGGCCCGAAAGCCGAGGCTGATCTGGTGCAGATCATCGAGGAAGTGCGGGAAAAGTACAACGTAACGCGGTTCTTCCTCTGCGGAGGCTCCATGGGCGCTTCCGGCGCGCTCACGTTCGCGGCGTTGCACCCCGGCCTCATCGCGGGCGTGGCTGCGATGAACGGTACGGCCAACCATCTCGAATATGAGAACTACCAGGATGCCATCCGGGAATCGTTTGGGGGGACAAAAGCCGAGATCCCGGAAGAGTACAAGAAACGCAGCGCGGAATACTGGCCCGAACGCTTCACCATGCCGTTCGCCATGACGCTCAGCGGCCAGGACGAAGCCGTACCCCCGCAGAGCGGTCTCCGGCTCGCCGACGTGCTCCGGAAGATGGGCCGGGACGTCCTTGTCATCTACCGCGAGGAGCAGGGCCATTTCAGCACCTACGAAGACACCCGGGCCATCGTCGAACACATCCTGGCCCCGGCCGACGCCATCGCGGCAAAGCCATGACCCCCGGCGCGACGCTCGTGACTGGACATTCCCCCGTGCGCTCACGGTATGATGTGCCCGCGGGGTATACACACGAAAGGAACCACCCATGACGAAGAAGCGCTTTACCCGGCGCACGTTTCTGAGCCTCGCCAGCGCCGCCGCGGCGGCCGGGCTGGCGCCGCGGACCGCCCGCGCGGGCATCGGGCCCAACGAGAAGATTAACCTGGCCGTGATCGGCTGCGGCGGCATGGGTTCGCGCCACATCGAGGCCCTCGCCGTCAACGACAACTGCAACCTCGCCGCCCTCTGCGACGTCTACATCCCGCGCTACGCCGCCCAGCAGAAGGTCGTCGAGGAACTGACCGGCAAGAAACCCGACGGCTACCAGGATTTCCGGCGCGTCCTCGAACGCAACGACATCGATGCCATTCTCATTGCCACGCCGGATCATTGGCATCCCCTCTTGACCATTCTCGGTTGCGAAGCCGGGAAAGACGTCTACGTCGAGAAGCCCGCCTGCACGACGGTTCAAGAAGGCCGCGCCATGGTCAACGCCGCCCGCCGGTACGGGACCGTGGTGCAGGTCGGCACGCAGCAGCGCTCGATGCCCCTGTTTCAGCAGGCCGTCGAGATCATCCACTCGGGCCGGCTTGGCGTCATTACCTCCGCCACGGCGTGGGTCGGCACCAACGGCTCGCTCGTCCAGGAGAGCGTGCGCGAGATCCCCAGGGGCCTCGATTGGGACCTGTGGCTCGGTCCCGCTCCCTGGCACGACTACACCCAGGAGCGGTTCACGGCCTTCCGCGCCTTCATGGATTACGCCCGGGGAGGCGAACTCGCCAACTGGGGCGTCCATCTCGTCGACATCCTCCACTGGGGAATCCGCCAGGACCGCCCGCTGACCGCCCAGGCCGTCGGCGGCAATTACCTCGGCGGCGCGGGCTCGGACAACTATGAGGTCGTCGACGCCCTCCTCGAATACCCGGGCTGCACGGTAACCTGGGAGCAGCGCCACAGCAACACCCATTCGACCAAGGGGTACGGCATGCGGTTCCAGGGTACGCGCGGGCGCCTCACCCTCGACCGCGCCTCATACTGGCTCGAGAACCTCGCACCGGATTCCGATCTCACCCCCGGCGAGGTCGCAGGCGCCCCGGAACTCAGTTGGGCCAACCCCGACCACCACAACAACTTCTTCGAGTGTATCCGCGCACGCAGGAAACCCCGGACCGATGTCGAGATCGGCGTGCGCTCGACATCCGCCATCCTCATCGCGGGGATTGCCCTCAAGGTGTCGCGCAAGCTCGTATGGGACGGCGACGCCGAACGCTTCATCGGAGACGCGGAAGCCAACAAACACCTGACCCGGCCCTATCGGGCGCCGTGGCGGTTGGACGTATAGAAGGAGCCGATCATGCGCATCCACAGACTGTTCTTCGCGGGGATTCTCGGGTTCGCGGCCGCTACGGGCGCGCTCGCTGCGACCACCGGCCAGCTCCTTGCCGATATCGCGGGCGGCGACGAGCACGCGCGCGCGGTGGCGCGTCAACTCCTGCCCCGGCAGGGCGTTGAGATCATTCCCAGACTCCTCCCGCTGCTCAGCCACGAGGACATGGCCGTCAGCAAGACCGCATTCAACGTGCTCGAGGATCTCGCCAACATGGCCGGTGCGCCGGGCCGCTTCGACGACCGCCTCTTCGTCACCGCCGAGCTCCTCAAACTGCTCCAGCCCGAGCAGACTCCGGCCGTCAAGGAAACCGGCATGCGGCTGCTTCCTTTGATCATGCCTCCGGACGTGCCTCTCGACCCGGTGTCGGTACTGCTCCAGGACCCGGAGCTGCGCGAAAAGGCCCGCGAATGCCTCGAGCACATCGGCACGCAGGAAGCGTCCGACGCGCTGCTCACGGCGATTCCCGGCGCCGACCCGGGCTTCGCGCGCGCCCTCGCGGATGCCGCCGGCCGCGTTCAGGATCCGTCAAGCATCGAGCCCCTGAAACGCATTGCGGCCGAGCATGTCGCCCCGGAAGTCCGCGCCGCCGCACTCCATGCCCTGGCGTGGACCGGCGACCCCGCGTTCGCAGCGTTGTTCCGCGACGTCCGCGCCAAGGCCGACGAGGCCACCCGCCTTGAATGCGAGCGCGCCGTTATCCGGCTCGCCGAAACCATGGGCCGGAAGGGCGGAAGCTGGGACTATACCCTCGCCGTATTTAAGGAAATCCTCGCTGAAACGCAGCACGACATTATCAAACGGGCCGCCATGATGGGCCTTGGCCAGTTCGGCGACGAGACCGTGGTCGAACCCATCGTTGCCGCCGCGGCGGGAGGCGCTCCCCTGGTGCAGGCGACCGTGGTTCCCGCGCTCGAAGCGCTCCGCGGGCCCGCCGCCACGCGGCGCATCCTCGCCGCCTATCCGAACCTCGAGCCCGCGACCCAGCTTCGCATGCTCCAGATGTTTGGCCGCAAGAACGACCCGGCCTGTCTTCCCATCCTCAAGGATGCCGCCCTGAGCCCGGACGCCGCCTTTCGCCGGGCCGCGCTTGATGCGCTGGCTTCCGCGCGCTCGGTGGATGCCCTGCCCGTGCTCGTGACCCTCGCGCGCGAGGGTTCGGAAGAAGAACGCGCCCTCGCGATCCAGGCCGCCTCCAACGTGGCGGGCAGCATCGGCAGCGCGGGCGACGCCGAGGCCGCCGGAAACGCCTTCCTGGAGCTTTACGCCCTCACCGGCGACCCGGCCGTCCGGCGCACCGCCCTGGAAGGCCTCGCACGCTATCCCGTCGCGGCGGCGCACGACACCGTCGTCTCCGCGCTTGCCGACGAGGCTCTGGCCGACGCGGCACGAGCCGCCCTGCCCGGACTCTTCGGAGCGCTGGTCAAATCCGGTGCACAGGACAAGGCCCTCGAGATCTTCGACCGCGTGCTCCGCGGCGGAGCGACCCCCGAAGTCCTCGTAGGCATGGCGTCGCGCCTGCAGGGCCTTCAGACGGCACTCGACACCACCCAACTCCTCGGCGTCGTCAAGCAGTGGCACGTCATCGGCCCCTTCCAATGGAAAAGCGACGACGACTGGGCGGCGGCCTTCGTGGGCGAGCCCGCCATCACGCTCGAAGGCGCATACAAGGACGGCGACGCCGAACGCCGCTGGACCCCCGTCACTTCCGGCGACGCCCTCGGTCTGGTCGACCTCATGGGCACTATCGGTCAGTATGACCGCGTTTTTGCCTATGCCTATACGGAAATCGACGTTCCAGAAGCCACGCCCGCGCAGATTCGCATCGGCTCCGACGACGGCAATGCCGTGTGGCTGAACGGCGAGAAGATCTGGGAAAACCGCGTGGACCGCGGCGCCGCGCCCGACCAGGACATCGCCCCCTGTCAACTCATCCAGGGCAAAAACCGCATCCTCGTCAAAATCAGTCAGGGCGCCGGCGGCTGGAACTTCATGCTCCGCATCACCCGGCCCGACGGCACCGCGCCCTGGTAGGCCGGGGCGTATCCCGAGACGCCTGCGCTACAAGGACACCGAAGCTCAGTCCACCACCCGATACTCCATCAGCAGCGAACCGGGGCATTCCTCAATACGCGCATCGAAAGTGGCGAGCTCGGTTCCTGTCATCCGGACTGGCGCCTCGGGCACATACCCGCGCGACACAATGACTTCGTAGTTGGCGTCGGGACGAATCCCCCGCAGGGGGCACGCAAAACCGGTGTAGCGCGACGCGGGCCGCCGGAACGCCAGCACCATCCCCTCGCCGGAGTCGGCAAGATGGTATTGCATCACCAGCCACACCGCCGGATCGGTCGAGACGTCCGTCAGCGCATAGAAGTCGCCGAAGCAGTATTTCCGGAGCCGTTTTCCTTCGGCAATCGCCGCGGCGAGCTGGTCGCGCGGATAATCCGCCGCGCGGATGTCCTCGCTGAACGCCATGCCTCCGTTGAACCCGCTGCGGAACAAGTACGGCGTCACGCCCATCTGGCCACTGGTGTGGAGCGGCAGGTACCGGTTCAGTCCGGCGGTGATAACCTGGTTGCGCAGCGCCGATTCCTCGTAATTCTTCTCCAACAGCGGCATGATGGTGCCGTCGGTCCGCCAGAGGGGGATGGACCGCGCACACAATTCGAGATCGATGCGCTGGCCGCCCGACGCGCAGTTGTCGATGAACAGGCCGGGATGGGCGGCCAGGAGGTCGTCCCACATGCGATAGAGCCCCTCAACGTACCGCACTTCGTCGATGCCCGCCCGGTCCGGGTCGCGCTCATCGAGGATTCCCCACAGCACTTCGTAATCCACCGCATTGTCAATACGCAGGCACTCGATGCCGTACGCGTCGATGGCGGCGTTCAGGTACTCCGTCGCGTACTGCCGGGCCTCGGGAATGGCCAGATTGAGCATGCCGCCATGCCCCATGCGCTCCGGCGGGGGCATCACCACCCAATCGGGATGCTCCTGGTCCATTAAGGAACCCGGGGAGATGCGTTCCGGCTCGAACCACAACAGAAACTTCATGCCGGCGTCGTGGGCCGCCCTCGAAATCGGCGCCAATCCATTCGGGAAGCGGTTCTTGTCGACTTCGCGGTCGACGGGCAACACGTAATGCCCGATCACCGGAAAGCGGGTGATACCGCGGTACGCGTCCAGCCAGAAATACTCAAACCCGAGGCCTTTGGCGGATTCGAGATGCGCCATCACATCGGCCTCGGTGCCGTCGTCCATCTCGTAGAACGAGGTGCTCATGTGCGCAATCGGCGGCACCACGGGCTGTCCGTCAATCTTCGGCATGATGTGGCGCAGCATCACCTGCCGAAATGCGTTATAGCCGTACCAGACATCGTCGTCCTGCCAGTATACTTGCAAGATGCGCGGCCCACGCACCGTCTCACCGGGTCTCAGCTTCGCGTGGAACTTCTCGAGACCCGCCTGAAGGCGAAGCACATGGCCGGTATGCTCGACCGACGCCGTCCAGCGCCCCGTCCAGCCAATGGCCGTAACCACCCCCCCGCCCGGCCACGCGCAGGTGAAGAACGGCGACGCGCCCTTCGACGAGCGCCCCGACTGCGGCTGAATCGTCACCGCGTGTCCGGGCGCGAGGCCTTGCGAGAACGGCCGCCAGTCGGTCGCGCCCGCGATGCTCCCTTCGAGCTGGTGCAGCACCGGTCCCGCGACGTCCGGGACCACCACATCCAGCGAACGAATCGCTTCGAGCACCGGCGAATCCGCATTGCCGGTATTGGTGAAGTAGAGCGTCCAGTCCACCCCCGGCACGTCGGCATACAACGTGCAGACGGCGCGCACCTCGAGACCCGTGGCCGGGTCGCGCAGGGTCAGGGTGCGTGTGCGCGGCCCGTCTCCCGGCGCCGGGTCATCCACCGACTGTTCCCACGCGCCGAGCAATTCCGAGGAGGGTTTCCCGCCATACACAAATGAAAACGGAGGCCGGCCAAGATAGGGCTGCGTGAAATCGAGTTCGTCCAGCCACACCACGGCGCCGCTGGCGAGCGTCACCCGCGCATCGCCCCAGTCTCCCTGGTCGAAGCTTCGGTTGTCGCCGCCGATGTCCACCACCAGGTCGAACTCCTGGGCGCTGTTCAAGGGGACCACGATGGACTGCACCGGATCGCCCGGGCGCATCACCTCCGTCGAGAACGCCGTCTCCCCGGCCACGAGCACCTGGAACCGCACCGACGCGGGGCTGCCGTCGACATTGCGATCGAGACCGATGTCCGCGGCGAATTCCCGGGCCGGCTCCGCCAGACTCACCCGCAGGACGCTGTGCGAATTCACGCCGATGCCGTGTTCGTAGACCCGCTCGCCCAGGCGCAGCGGCCCCCCAAAAGAACAACGCCGGAGCTTGGTTTCTCCGGGGCTGTCTTCATGAACCACCACCAGCCGGTTCCCGGGCGCCGCGTCTTGTGTATGCACCGCGAACGCGCCTTCCGCCCACGCGATGTTGCGCTGCGCGTCTTCGGGATACTCCGCCGCGTCCGCCGTAACACCACCGGCAAGAACCGCCACGATCCCCAGACCCGCGCAAAGCATACCACTACGCATGGTCCAGCCTCCCCGCGCGCACACGCGCTTCCGGACTCTTTGACGACGCGGCTTTTACTGGGCGACGAGTTGCTCGACGAATTCGCGCGCGCGCTTCGCCTCGGCCAGCAATTGCGCCTCGTCTCCGGGCTTGAGGCACTCCACAACCAGCGCGCCTTTCGTAAAGCCGCCCTGCTTGAGGCGGGCCAGCACCTTCGCGAAATCCACCATGCCGTCGCCGGGGGTAACCGCAACCTCCTTGGGATGCACGTAATCTTTCACGCACATGCCCGCGACCAGGCCGTCCACCGTCGCGGCATCGTCCACGGGGCTGAGCGCGCCATCCGAGTAATAGTAAATGTTGCCCGGGTCGTACCAGATCCGAAAATTCTTGTGGCCCACGGTCTCCTCGACGGTCTTCCGGCACTGGGGCCCCGTCGCGTTGAGCCCGCCGTGGGGTTTCACGCTGATCCCGATGCCCTTCTCCGCGGCGTAATCGCAGGTCTCGGCGATCGCCTGGTAGTAGAGCGCGTACAGCTTTTCGTCCCCGATGCCGCCCATCAGCAGGTTTTCGGCCTTCACGGTGGCGCAGTGGTCGATGAGCGTGCGCATGCCCGCGATGCCGGCCTCGAGCGATTCGTTGACCGGAATGCCCCCGCCGTATACCGACGGGACCTGGAGCCCGCGTTTTGCGCATTCTTCGGCGACCTGCCGGGCCTCCTCCGGCGTGGTTTTGACCGAAATCACCAGGTGGGTATCGTTGTTGGTCGTCATCAGCCCCGCATGCTTGTAACCGGCCGCCGCGATGGCGTCGAGCGCCACACGGTAGTCCAGTTTGTCCCACGGGCGGGTATAGATGCCGATCTTCCACGGGCCGCCGGCTGGGGATTCGGCCGCGGAGGCCCCCAGCGCCACGGCCGCAAGACCGGCCGCTCCGAACTGGGCGGAGCGGCCGAGAAACTCGCGTCGAGTGCTTGTCATTGTGCGATTTCCTTCATCGTGAATGCTGTTTGGCAAGGAATCAGGCGCTGCGCATTTCGCGCTTTTCCGCGTCGTAGATCTGCCGCTGGCCGGTGTTGCAGGCCCGCATGGCCAAGAGCACTGCGACGGCATGCTGGTACCCGGCATCGAGCGACGCGTTCGGGGTCTCGCGGCTGCGCAGGCACTGGAGCCAGTCCAGGAAATGGTCGGGGCGCTCGACGGGCGCCACGTCCTCCTTTTCAAAGGTCTCGCCCTTATCCGTATTGATCCCATCCGACGTCAGCACGGGCTGATTCCAGTTCTGGCAGTCCAGCACCGCGGTGTCACCGAAGAACTTGAACGAATTCCCGCTGCCGTTGCCGAAATGGGTCGAATACGACACCATGAACCCGTCCGGGTACTCCCACAGGGCATGCACATGGTCATGGCACGTGAAGTTGTAATCGTCCTTCCACGTGTAGGTCCCGCCCATGCAGACCGCCGATGTCGGAAACGTCGCCCCCGTGATGTAGTGGACCAGGTCGATGAAATGGCTGCCCAGCCCCGGCACCGGACCGTCCGAGAAGTCCCGGTAGCCGTACCACCCGGAATACTGCGCGGCACTGAACGGCCGCGGCTCGCGGTCCAGCAGGAACTCGTTCCAGTCCACATCCGCTTCGTTGACTTCCTTCACGTAGGAATACCAATACGGCCGCGCGGCGTTGCGGCACTGCTCGATGCGTCCCACGGTGCCCAGCCTGCCCGAGCGGTAGACTTCCCGCGCGCCGGTCATGCTGGGCATGCTGCGCAACTGGGTGCCGGCCTGGAACACCAGGCCGTTCGCCGCGACCGCGTCACAGGCGGCCTTGAGCTGGTCAAAATCCATGGCCAGGGGCTTCTCGCAGTAGATGTCCTTCTTCGCCTCGGCCGCGGCCTTCATGTGGGTGGTGTGCAGGTGGTCGCACGACGCAATCATGACCGCGTCAATATCTTCCAGCGCAACCAGATCCCGGTACGAGACAAACTGGCGGGCTTCGCGGCCGTACCAGCTCTTGGTGTCCGCGGCGGCCCGCTCGCGGTTCACCTTCCAGGGATCGCAGACCGCGGTGATTTCGACATTCTGCTCTTCCGAGTAGCGGTGTATGTTGGTCATGTGGGCATTGCGGCCGCGTTCGCCGCAGCCGATGATGCCGATGGAGATGCGCTCATTCGCGCCCTTGATCCGCGCATAACTCGCGGCGCTCATGCTGATCGCCGCCGCACCAACGGCAGCGTTGCGAAAAAACTGACGACGGGTCGTGCCTTGTGACATACTCAAACCTCCTCTGGATTGCGTGACTGACAAAACCGCCCTAATCATACCCCCTACCGCCTTCCAATGAAAGCACAACGTCAACGCGCCGTCCCGCGGGTTTCCCCGGCGTTTCGCGGCGCGTCCGCCTTGCGCGCAACGCGCTGTTGCGCTATGGTTTCCCTCGACATCCAAGCGTGAACACCAACGACACCGACTCAGGGAGCTCGCATCATGCCGCGCAAACCGGTCCTTTTCGCGATTCTCATGGCACTAGGCGTTTCCGGAACCGTTTTCGCGGACGGCCCGCCCCTGGACGGCATCCTGAAGGCCGCGGGCGTCGACGACCCGTCCAACATGGTTCGCCGCTACATGCTCACGGAGGTGGAAGCCACGTGGACCGCCTGGCAGGAGGCGTACGAAGCGCGCACCGAGCCCGGCGCCATCGCGCAGCATTACCAGGCGCTTCAGGCGAAATTCGTTGAGCGCATCGGAGGCTTTCCCGAGCGAACGCCGTTGAATCCACAGATAACGGGGGTCGTCCAGCGCAACGGGTACCGCGTTGAGAAGGTACTGTTTGAAAGCCAGCCCCGGCATTACGTCACCGCCCTGCTGTTCGTGCCGGAACGGCCCGAATACGCCCCGCCGTTCCCCGGCGTGCTGGTGCCGTGCGGACACGCCCAGGACGCCAAACACCACGAACCGTACCAGTCCGTGGGGGCGCTCCTGGCTCTCAACGGCATGGTCGCGCTTGTGTTCGACCCCATCGAGCAGGGGGAACGATGCCAATACCTCGACGAGACCGGCAAAGCCCCCTACCAGGGAACTACCGCCCACACCATGAGCGGCGCGGGAAGCATCCTCCTCGGCAGAAACACCGCCCTGTACGAAATCTGGGACGGCATGCGCGGCATCGACTATCTCCAGTCGCGCCCGGAAGTCGCTCCGGAACGTATCGGCATCACCGGCAACAGCGGCGGCGGCACCCAGACCTCGTACCTGATGGCCCTCGACGAACGCATCGGCGCCGCGGCGCCGAGCTGCTACCTCAACCTGCTCAAACGCCAGGCGGAAAACGCCATGGGCGACGCCGAACAGAACATTTACGGCCAGCTCCGCTGGGGGATGGAACACCCGGATTACGTCATGATGCGCGCGCCCATGCCCGTCAAGATCCTGGCCGCGACCCGCGACTTCTTTGACATCAACGCCACCTGGGTCAATTTCCGGTACGCCAAACGCCTGTACACGCGGCTGGGCTACTCCGAACGGGTCGACCTCCTCGAGAACGACGCCGAACACAACTACGACACGTCCCAGCGCGAGGCCGCCGTCCGCTGGCTCGCCCGGTGGCTGACCGGCGTCGACCAGCCCATCACCGAGCCCAAGCTCGACCTGTTGTCGGTCGAGGAGACCCACTGCACGCCCCAGGGCGAGGTCATGCGACTCGAAGGCGCGCGATCCGTCTATGATCTCAACCGCGAATACCTCGCATCGCTCGTTCCCAGGCGCGCGGACTTCCTCAAGAGCGCCGATGATGCCGCGCTCCGGACCCGGGTGCGGGAGGTCGCCGGCATCAGTGACACCGTGCCCCCGCTGGAGGTCGTGCGTCTGGGCGCCGATGAACGCGACGGCATCCGCATCGAGAAGCTCGCCCTAGCCAACGGACTTGGCATCACCCTGCCTGCCGCGTACCTCACCCGGGGCGGCGCCGCGCCCGGCGCGGTCACCCTCTTGCTCCACGAAGCCGGCATCGCCGCCGCCTGCGCACCCGGCGGGCCCGCCGAGGGCCTGCTGGCCGAGGGGCGCGCGGTGCTCGCCGTCGATGTGCGCGGCACCGGCGAGTCCCGCCAGACCGGCCAGACCGCGTTCGGCGAGGCCGTCGGACTCGATTGGCAAGACTCGCTCATGGCCTACCTCCTCGAAAAACCCAACGTGGCCATGCGCGCCGAAGACGTGCTGGCTGCCGCGGACTTTGTGAAACAACTCGCGGGAGGCGCGCCGGTCCACCTCGTTTCCTTCGGCCACGTGGGCGTCCCGGCCCTGCATGCCGCCGCCCTCGAGCCGGACCGCTTCGCCTCGGTCCGAATCGAGACGTGCCTGCTCTCGTGGTCCAACGCCATCGAGCTCGGCATCACCCACAATCAACTGCACAACGCGGTTCACGCCGCATTGTGCTGGTATGATCTTCCGGACCTCGCGCGCCTTGCCGGCGAGAATACCGCCATCGTCGCTCCCGTCGACGCGATGGGCAGGCCGGTGGGAGAACCTTAAGCTCTGGGAGTATTGCTATGACCGTACTTGTCTTATCGATGACCGTGGTCCAGGCTGTGTTCGCGGGCGCGGAGGCCCCCTTTCCCGGCGAGCAGTCGAGTTGGCACGGCTACCTCCAGTACACCTTTCCGGTGGACGGCCGCACCTGCTACGTGGTGCTCCCCAAAACCCCTGCCGCCGGAAAACCCTGGATATGGCGCGCGCGGTTCTGGGGTCACGAGCCCCAGACCGACTTGGCCCTCCTCGAAAAGGGGTTTCACGTGGTCTACTGCGACGTGGCCGGGCTGTTTGGCAATCCACAGGCCGTCAAACACTGGGACGCCTTCTATGCGTTTCTCACGGAACAGCACGGTTTCGCCCGTAAACCCGCTCTCGAGGGCATGAGCCGCGGCGGCCTCATCATCTACAACTGGGCCGCAAAGAATCCGGACAAGGTAGCCTGCATCTACGCCGACGCGCCCGTGTGCGATATTCGAAGCTGGCCCGGCGGCAAGGGCAAGGGCAACGGCAACCCGCCCGAGTGGGAAGCCTGCCTGAAAGCCTACGGTATCACCGAACAAGAGGCCGCGACATTTACCGGTAATCCCATCGATCATCTCGAACCCATCGCCAAGGCGCGAATCCCCCTGCTTCACGTCTGCGGCGGAGCCGACATGGATGTGCCCGTCGCCGAAAACACCGCCATCCTCGCCGAGCGCTACCGGGCGCTGGGCGGCAGCATCACGCTGATCATCAAGGAAGGATGCGCCCACCATCCCCACAGCCTCGTCGATCCCACACCCATCGTCGATTTCGTCCTCAAACACACCGGACAGGCAGGAGCGGACCTCTTGGCTCAGCCGTAGACGAATCAGAATGGAATCGTCGCCGAAGAACGGGGACATGTTCACGATCGAGAAGCGCGAGACGGTCTCTGTCAAGAGTATATTTTAGTATTGTGTCCCCGAAACTCACGGCATGAGGTCGCGTTCGGGGCAGAACTCTTTGCGCTGGCATTCGGGACAATGCACCCCCATCCAGAGTTCGTCGAATTGCCGCATGATCCGGGCAACCAGGTCCGGGTCGGTGGTGATGATGCCCGCTTCGAAATTGCGCCGGTGGTCGCCTTTCGCCCCCATGCCCGCCCCCGTCAGATTCGCGCTGCCCGTATACGCGAATTCGCCATCCACAATCACGGACTTGAAATGCACGCGCGGACACAGCAGCCGGTCCAGGCCCTCAATGAGATTCGGGTACCTGTCAAAATCTTCACGGAACGCGGGACCGGGTTCTTTTGCATGCACCAGGCGCACGAGTACCCCATCCTCAATCAGGTTCGACAGCACCTCCAGAAACGGCCGCATCCGGCCGCTCCCGGCCACGTACAGGTCCTTGATGTCCGCCGTCGCTATCCACAGAAACTCCTCGGCGCGGGGAACGGCGTCGAGAATCACGCGCTCGTAAATCTCGCGATCCGTGATGAATTCCGTTGCCGCCATTCGCCTGTCCCTCTGAGGCCAGAAAAGTCACCGGAAATCCCGGAGTCCCCTGCACAAGTCCCCCCGAACCGGCTCGATCACAACGTCGCCAGACCACTCCAATGTATCACAGTGCGGCATTTCCAAAAACCGGGCGGGCCCCCAATTGCGCGCAACCGGGACGGGGCAAGGGTCACGCAGACTCCAGGGGCCGCAAGCTCCCCCGCTGGAAAAACGCAGTTTGCTCACAGGTTAATTGAAATTATTGAGTTGAGACGATATTCTAAAATCCATAAACTCTATAATTCTGGCGATTTCGGGCCGACGCGGCTCATGGCGCTCGTCCCCTGGAACCGCCGCCCACACGCGGCTCAATCTCCTTGACTTTTCGTCAAGATACTACTATCATGAAACTTGGGACGAAGGATTGTGCACCTCACAACATGGCAAGCGTTCTGCTTCGGTCAACCCATGAGGAGAGGAGGTGAATCTGCACTGCCGTTCCCGCTTACCACACACCGCAGTTCCCGCACTATCCGCAATTCCCGCGTATTCGCAGTGAATCGAAAACTATGGAGACGAATGAAATGCATACCAAACGTGGATTTACGCTCATTGAACTGCTGGTTGTTATTGCCATCATTGGCATTCTTGCAGCCATCCTCCTGCCCGCCCTGGCCCGCGCACGGGAAGCCGCCCGCAGGGCAAGCTGCGCCAACAACCTCAAGCAAGTCGGTCTCATGCTGAAGATGTATGCCAACGAGTCCAAAGGCGAGAAATTCCCCAACGCCAAGTACGCGGACTCGAACTCGACAGACGAGGCCAGCGGGCTCTTCTGCAACGAAATCGGCGGCATCGGTTTCATGATGCAGGGCAGCGAGATTTACCCGGAATACCTCACGGACCCCAACATTCTCGTCTGCCCCTCGGATGAAGACGGCAAGAGCGCCATGGCCAAAGGCCGGTGGAATGAGCAGAGCGATCCGGAACTGCCCATCTCCCCCTGCCGCTTCGATGACCTCTCGTATGTCTACGTCCCCTGGGCGCTCACCGACGAGCTGATCGCCACCCCCGGCATCAACGTGAACGACGCGGGCATCACCGCGGACACCGTGGTGGCGGGCGGCTACCTCAACATCAACCTGTACAACGGCCTCGTGGCTTTGATCACCAATCTGGCTGTCAACGCGGGGTCAGGCGGGACCGTCGAGCAGGCGGCTGCGCTCGTCGACGCGGACCTCGCCGTCGGCCCGAAGACCGCCTATCGTCTTCGCGAAGGCATCGAGCGCTTCATGGTAACCGACATCAACAACCCCTCCGGCGCCGCCAAGGCCCAGAGCGAACTGCCCATCTTCTACGACAACTTCTCGGCGCAAGCCGACAATTTTAACCACGTCCCCGGCGGCGGCAACGTGCTCTACATGGACGGCCATGTCGAGTTTCTGCGTTACCCGGCCGACGAATATCCCGGCCACCGGCTGTGGGCGTGCTTCGTGGCTGCCATTGGCAACATGTAGTCCAGACAAGACCGTATCATGCGCACGGCGGGCCGGTAACGGCCCGCCGTGCTCGTTTCCGGGGCGAACGGGGACATAGTTCAAGCGCCGTCCCCGGCGCTATTTCGCCACCCATCCGCGGGTCCTGCTGTCGAATTGGAGATTCCCGGGAGGATCGGCGACCAGCACCCGCACGAACCAGTCGCCACGATTGTTGATGAGTTTCACCAGCAGCGTGTTCCACCCCTTCCGCAGGCGGAGCGGCACATACGTGAATCCCCCGGGCGCGCCGAAGTCCTGGCCCTGCTGAATAATCTCGCCGTTCAGCATCATGTACGAGAAGTTGTCGCTGTACATGACCGCATGGGTCGTCCGGGCCTCCGGGGCATACACGCCGCACAACGCATACCCCAGCGCGAGGTCCCGGGTCCCGAGGATGCCATTGAAGTTCAACAGCCCGCGTCCCTGGCTGGCCACCGTCTGCCATTGCAGGCCGCCGTCATATTCGCGCTCCGGGTCATAGCCCGCCTCGGGACCGAACGCGCGGAAAAAATTCGGATTCGCGGCGGCGGGCTCGCCGGGCAGCTTGCCCGTATCGATCTCGCCCAGGGGAAACGGCCCCACCACCTGCCACGCCGGCACGGCGCGCAACGATTCCACCGGATACGCCGGAATCACGCTCTCCTGGACCATGGGATAGCTTTCGCCGTTCAGCCAGGCGTCCCGGTAACGCACGCGAAACGCATACCGGGGCGGATACGACAGCTGCTCCCATGTCGTGCGAAACACGATGTCCAGCGCGGCGGATTGGCCGGGCGCCAACACGGTTTCCGCGAGCAACGCGCCGCCGTCACGCCGCCACGGCAAACCGTCGGCCCACTCGGCCTCCCACAGAAATTCGTCGAGCGAAGGCACGGTGATTTCGATATGAATCTCCTCCTCGAACGGATTGGCGAGACGGGCGGCCGTGCGAAGCACGATCGTGTCGCCGTCAGTCTCCGGCGCTTCGAGCGCGTCCCAGCGCACGACGTCATGCGCAATGGCCTTTCGAAACGAGGCCGGGGCAATGTCCACGGGCCAGATAGCGCCGTCCGGTTCCACGATCGCGTAGGTGACCTCATCGCCATCGACCGTGACGTAGCCAAATCCGTGAAACGCGCCGAATTCGCGCACCCCGCTCACATCGATCCCCCCGCCTGTCGCATTCTGGATGACATACAGGCGGCCGTTGCGGCGTTCGGCCATCAGGTAATGCTCATGCCCCGCGACCACCGTATACGGCCGCTCCCCCAGCGCGCGTTCGAGCCGCCGCATATCGTCTTCAAAGCGGGGATCGTCCCACATCGGCTTGTGAAAAAAGACGAACGTGTGCCGGGCCTCCCGGTGCGCGTCCAAATCCGCTTCCGCAAACGTCATCATCGCGTTCCAGACCGGGCCCCGGCCGTCGAAGCGTTCCTCCTCGGTGTTCAGCGACAGAAAATGGCAGCCCTTATAATCGAACGCGTAATACGTCGGCCCGAGATCTTCCTTCCAGAACCCGTAGCACTCGACGTTCGCGATGTCGTGGTTCCCGACCGTCAGAAACTGCGGCGCCTTCAGACGCCGGGCATGCTCCAGGTATTCCGCCCACTCGGCGTCCCACGCCTCGCGCTCCTGCATATGCCCGGGGATGTGGTCGCCCACCGTAATCACAAAATCCGGATTGAGCAGGTTGATCGCGTCCACGGCCCGGTCGAAAATGGGCCACTTCCCCTCTCCCCCGCTCGTCTTGTCGCCCAGAATCACAAAACTGAACTTCTCGCCCGAGGCCGACGGCCATGCCCCCTCCAGCAGCGGATAGTTCTCCGGGGTAAACCCATCCCCCGCAACAACCGCCGCCACACACAGCACCACGCCAATTACGCGCATCGTTCCTCTCCAATTTCGGGGACACAATACTAAAATAGTCTCTTGACAACATCGAGCCCGCTGCTGCGCCGACGCAGTTGCAGTTACTGTAATATTGGGCCCCCGCAATGATCAACGTGCTCCCCCCTTCCCAAATCCGCCCGCATCTGCCATACTGCATACGCACCAGATAGGGGTCTGTGTAGATGACGGATACAACATCCATAGGCGCCAACGAACTCGTCAGCCAGGCCGTGGGCGGCACGAACACGTCTTTCGCCTGCGACGCCTGGGGCCGGATGACGTCCGCGGTGTATTGCGAACATCATAATGGGGGTTACGGGAAGGCCGGGGAGCGGGCCACGAGAGGCGCGTATCCCATGGGGCGCACTGCAGGAGATGCCCCCATCGTCATTCCTGCGCAAGCAGGAATCCAGAAGGCTCACGAACAAGACGGTGTGAATGCACACTGGACCCCTGCTTTCGCAGGGGAGACGAATGGGGCGGCCTTGATGGGAAGATGGTGTGCATGAAAGGCATCCAGCAGTATATATGATGGGGAGCAAACGCAAAGGCACGCTCTACACCGGCGCAACCTGAGATTTGCCGCAACGGGTGTGGCAATACAAGACGGACGCCGTGGATAGTTTCACGAAGCGTTACCCGGTGCATATGTTGGTGTATTGCGGTTTTTGAAAATGTCTGAAAGAGGGTGCCCGAGCGTGAAGAGCGTGAAGAGAATGGCGGCGGTTTTCATGGCAATAGGGGTGTTGATCCTGCTCCTCTTGCTGTGCCTGTCATTCGTTTTCTGGGGCATGCGTGCTTCGGATCTGCACAGGGGAACGCATCTGAAGACGCTTGCAATGGCGTACAGGCTATACGCGAATGATAATGAAGGCGTTCTGCCTCCCGTCGATGATGATTATCCGCTCACAGGAAAAATGACTCTGCTGTACCCGAAGTACGTGCACAGCCTTGACATGCTCGTGAGTCCCCTGGACAAGGAATCCGCATATCTCACAAGCACAGATACTTCGGTGCGGGAGTCTTTCCAGCGAAGCAGCTATATGTATCTGGGCGTCCTGCTGGCATCTACCAATCAGGGGACGATCTCGCTGAATGCTCCCCCCTCTTTGCAGGACGCAATCGGTGAATCTGCACACACATATGATCGAGCCGGATTTGGGACAGATAGATTTCCAATACTTATGGAGAGACCCCGTCTTTATCCAGGGCCGTGGGGGCTCCTCATCTGTGGGATTACCCTCCCACTTTCTTCTCCTCAGCTTGGAGGCGTCGTCGCTTACTCGAACGGTGACGTTGATTTTGTTCCCTATCCAGGCCAATGGCCGATGACAGAGTCGACGCTCTCCGTTTTGGATGATATTGCAGGGAAATGAAGCGATATGAGGAGGAAGAAATGAAGGAACAGACTGGAATGGAAATTGCTCAATTCCAACTGGTCTAATGCCGAAATAAATAGGGACAGTCACCGTTTATAATACTGATAGTGTATTGACTCATGCTGTTTGGAACTTATCAAGCGCTTTTTTGGCGCGGCGGTACTTTTCGAGGATGACCTCGGCTTTGGCCGTCCAAGTGAAGCATTTTGAATTTTCGTTGTGGGCCTCGATATAGGCGTAGATGGCGTCTTTAAAATAAACAGGGACAGTCACCGTTTATAATACTGCTAGAGCAACTAAACGGTGACTGTCCCTGTTTATTGGCGAGCGACACCGGGGGAATGCCGCGTGGGCTGTCCCCCCCGGCGGACGGGCCGGATTCCGCCGGAATACGCAGCAAGACCGCGGCGTTCCTTGGACGCCGCTTCCGCGCCCGGCCTCGCGGATGCCTCACAGGGCAGTTGTAGTGCTTCTAAACGCGCCCGGCCCGAGAGGGTGAATGACTTCGAAATGAGGGACAGGCTGTCTGGGATTCGTCCCCTTTTTTGACCGGCATCTCGATCCTCACGGGCCCATCCCGGTGCACCCGGAAGCGCGTTCACACAGCTGGCAAGGAGTACCGCCATGCACGAGCACCGTCACCGCAGTCCGCTTGCCGCGGAGCCGGAAGGAGGCGATGAGGCCCTCGATCTTGTGTGCGGGATGAAGGTGAAGCCGGATGCGCCCAACCGGGTCGAGTACGAAGGGCGGGTCTATCGTTTTTGCTGCCGGGGATGCCGAGAGAAGTTCGAGGCCGAGCCCGAGCACTACCTCGGACGCGAGGAAGCGGACGCGCGAGATTTGACGGGGTCCCCTTTCTCGGCCGCGGCTCCTCCGGCCGCGCCTGAACCGTCACGTTCCAACGTGTACATCTGCCCGATGGATCTCGAGGTGCGGCAGCAGGGACCGGGCGCGTGCCCCAAATGTGGCATGGCCCTCGAACCGGCGGAGCCGCGCCCGGTGGAAGAGCGCGTCCAGTACACCTGTCCCATGCACCCGGAGATCGTGCGCGAAGGGCCGGGCGACTGCCCCCTTTGCGGTATGGCGCTGGAGCCGCGCACGGTCGCGGCGGAAAGCGGCGCGGAGGACGGGGAACTGCGCGAGATGACCCGCCGGTTCTGGGGGGCCGCCGCCCTCACCGCTCCAGTCTTCGTCGTGGCGATGGGCCATCTCCTTCCGGGGCGGCCTCTGGAACAGTTGATCGCCCCCCACGTGCAGCCCTGGCTGGAACTTCTGCTGGCGACGCCGGTCGTCTGGTGGGCGGGATGGCCGCTGCTGCTGCGGGGCTGGCGCTCGCTCATGACCCGCAATCTCAATATGTTCACGCTCATCGCGGTGGGCATCGTGACTGCGTGGGGCTACAGCGTCGTTGCCACGGTCGCCCCCGCCGTCTTTCCGGCCGCCTTCCGGGATCATGCCGGGCGCGTCGCGGTGTACTACGAGGCGGCGGCGGTCATCACTACCCTCGTCCTGCTGGGTCAGGTGCTCGAACTTCGGGCCCGGCGCAGCACGAGCGGGGCGATTCGGGCGCTGCTGGGTCTCGCGCCCAAGACGGCCCGTGTGGTGCGCCCGGACGGCACGGAAGAAGACATCCCGCTGGCCCAGGTTTACGTCGGGGACCGTCTGCGGGTGCGCCCCGGCGAGAAGGTGGCGGTGGATGGCGTCGTGGTTGAAGGCCGGAGCGCCGTGGACGAGTCCATGATCACGGGCGAACCCATGCCGGTTTCAAAGAAGGCTGGAGACCGCGTCATTGGTGCGACGATGAACACCACGGGCGGTTTTGTGATGGAGGCGCAACGGGTGGGGAGCGAGACCCTGCTCTCGCAGATCGTGCGCATGGTGGGCGAGGCTCAGCGCAGCCGTGCCCCCATCCAGCGCCTCGCCGATCTCGTGGCGGCCTACTTCGTGCAGCTTGTGCTGGTGGCGGCGGTCATTACGTTTATTGTCTGGTCCGTCTGGGGACCTCCGCCGTCAATGGCCTACGGCCTCGTGAACGCGGTGGCGGTGCTCATCATCGCGTGCCCCTGCGCCCTGGGTCTCGCCACACCCATGTCCATTATGGTCGGCACCGGCGAAGGGGCACGGGCCGGGGTGCTCATCAAGCACGCTGAAGCCCTGGAAATCCTGGAGGCGGTGAACACGCTTGTCGTGGACAAGACCGGCACTCTTACCGAGGGCAAGCCCAGGCTTGTGAGTGTGGAGGCGGCGGATGGATTCGCCGAAGCGGAGATCCTGGCACTCGCGGCGGGGCTGGAGCAGGGCAGCGAACATCCCCTGGCCGCGGCGATCGTCGCCGGAGCCCGGGAACGGGGCGTGGAGGTGTCGCAGGCGGACGGCTTCGATTCGGTGACGGGCAAGGGCGTGAAGGGACGGGTCGGGAAGCGGGCCGTCGTCCTGGGGAACCGCCGCATGATGGAAGATGCCGGGATCGACACTTCGAGCCTGACGGAACACGCGAACCACCTGCGCGGCGAGGGCCAGACGGTCGTGTTCGTGGGAGAGGACGGGCGCGTTGCCGGGTTATTGGGCGTGGCCGACCCGGTCAAGGCATCCACGCCGGAGGCGGTGCGTCTTCTCCACGAAGAGGGCATCCGGATGGTCATGATCACCGGCGACAACCGCATCACCGCCGAAGCCGTGGCACGCCGCCTCGGCATTGACGAAGTGCAGGCGGAGGTCTTGCCCGGGCAGAAGGGAGAAGCCGTCAAACGGCTGCAGGCAGAAGGGCGGATCGTTGCGATGGCCGGAGACGGCATCAACGATGCCCCGGCGCTCGCTCAGGCCCACGTGGGCATCGCGATGGGCACGGGCACGGACGTGGCGATGGAAAGCGCGGGCGTAACGCTCGTGAAGGGAGATCTGAGGGGCATCGTGAAGGCCCGGCGCTTGAGCCGCGCGGTCATGCGCAACACGCGGCAGAACCTCTTCTTTGCCTTCGTCTACAACGCGCTCGGCATTCCCATCGCCGCCGGGATCCTCTATCCCTTCGTGGGCCTCCTCCTGAGTCCCATGTTTGCCGCTGCCGCCATGAGCCTGAGCTCCGTCTCGGTCATTACGAATGCCCTGCGCCTGCGCCGCGTGCGGCTATGACGCACCTGACCGCCCTTTGAAACGCGGGGACAGGTTCCAGGCTCTGGCCCCGGCGCGACAACGTGTCCCCGTTCAGATGCCGCGGCCGCCTCTGTCAAGAGATAATTTTAGTATTGTGTCCCCGAAATTGGGACCGCGGCCTTGACATCTGATTATATTTTCAGTATTCTGTCCTCCGGTGCGGAAAGGGCCACGGAGGATGCTGGGATGAAGATGACCGAACTGCTCCGGTACGACATTCCGCCGGAGGTGATTCGTTTGTGGCAGGCGCGGGAAAGCGACGCCCTCCTGCCGATCCAGGAGCTGGCAATCAAGCGCCACAATTTGTTTGGCAAGGGCAATTTGCTGATTCAGGCGCCCACGAGTTCCGGCAAGACCTTCGTGGGCGAAATGGCGGCGATTCAGACGGCCCTGCGCCGGAAGAAGGTCGTCTATCTCGTGCCGCTGAAGGCGTTGGCGGAAGAGAAGCATCTTGATTTCGAGCAGAAATACGCCCCCTACGGTCTCAAGGTCATTATTTCGACGCGAGACCACCGCCAGTTTGACGCGCAACTGGAATCGGGGGACTTCTCCATCGCGATCGTGGTTTACGAGAAACTCAGCCAGGTTCTGGTGCGCCGTCCGGAACGTTTCACGGAAGTCGAGCTGGTGATCGCGGACGAACTGGAGCTGTTGTCTGATCCCGAACGGGGGGCGAACGTGGAACTGCTCCTGACCCAGATCTTGCAGAGCGGGTGCCGGGTCATCGGCATGTCGGCGGTGCTGGGGGAAGCCGGCAAACTTGCGGACTGGATGCGCGCGGAACTGGTGCAGCACGACCGCCGTCCGGTCGAGCTGCGGTATGGCGTGCTTCATGAGGGGTTGTTCCGCTACCGCACGTACAACGAACTGTCGGAAGGCGAAGAACGGCTGACCGGCACGGACCTCGAATGCTCGACCTGGGAAACCCTGATGGAAAACGTCGCGGCTTTCGCGGCGCAGGAGGAACTCTGCCTGATCTTCGTCAAGGCGAAACACGAATCGCGCCGGGGCGCGGAACTGCTCGCCCGCCGCCTCTCGCTGCCGGCCGCCGAACACAGCATCGAGCGCCTCTCACGCCTCGAGAGCACCCACTCGCGCGATACCCTCCTGGAGACCCTGGCGAACGGCGCGGCCTTCCACAACGCCGACCTCTCGCCGGAGGAACGCCGCATCGTCGAGGAGGGGTTCCGCCAGGGCGAGATTAAGGCGCTGGTTTCGACCAGTACGCTGGCGACGGGCATGAACCTCCCCGCGCAAAACGTCTTCATGACTTCGGAGAAATGGCAATACGACAACCGTTTCGGCATGCCCTGGAAAACGCCCATTCTCCGGGGCGAATACGAAAACATGGGCGGCCGCGCGGGACGCTACGGTTCGGGTAAGCCGTTCGGGCGCTCGATCCTCATCGCCCAGACGCCGTTTGACCACGAGACCTTCTGGCGGCGTTACGTCGAGGGCGAACGGGAATGCATCCAGCCGCAACTGGCGGAGGGCGCCCTCGAAGATCACGCATTGCGCCTGGTCGCCGCCCGGACCTGCCACAGCGAAGACACCCTGCGGACCTTTTTTGAGAGCACCCTGACGGGACAATGGCGGTGGAACGCGACCCTGACCCTCGAAGAAGTGGATTTCCGGGTCCGCGCCGCCGTGAACCGGGCCATCGACGCGGGCATGCTGGCCCGCGTGGGCAACCACGGCCTCGAGGCCACGCCGTTGGGACTCGCGGTAACGGCAAAGGGGGCGACCATCGCCACCGGCCTGCAACTGGCCGCCTGGATTCGCGAATCGGAAACCCGCCACTGGAGTCCCACCGATCTCCTGCTGGCGATGGCGCTCACCCCCGACGCCCGCGGCCCCTACCTCTCCCTCACCACCCGGGAATATGATCACGCGGATTACCCCGGCCGTCTCAAGCGCCTCACCCTGGACGAAGACCTCTCGGCGAACGTGCCGCTCAACCGCCTGCGCAATTGCGACCTCATGCCTTTCTTTGAAGAGGTTCGGGCCATCAAGGCCACGCTCGTCATGCTGGAATGGATGGAACAGGCCAGCCTGTATGACATCGAAGAAAAGTTCCGGGTGTTCGCGGGCCAGATTTTCGCCACGGCCGACCAGCTCGGCTGGCTCATCGACGCCACCGCGGCGGTCGCCACGGCTTTCGGCGCGCAGGAACCGTTCGTCAGACGCCTGCTCGCCTTCGCGGAGCGGGTGCAATGGGGCATCCGCGATGAGCTCCTGCCCATCGCCCGGCTCCCCTTGAAAGATGTCGATCGCAACACACTGCTGGCATTGCAGGCGCAGCACCTGGATTCCCCCGAAACGCTCCACGCCGCGGCCGAGTCTCAGGTGGCGCGCTGGGCGGGCAAAGCGAACGCCCAAATCCTCAAAGCCTGGGCGCAACGGGAAGTGCAGGGCGCGGCGCCCGGTCCCGAGGCCGGCCCGCCCGCGCCCGTGCTCATTGTCGATGAACGCCATCCGGGGCAGGTCCTGCTCGACGGGCAGACTGTCCGCCTCCAGGACAAACAGTACCGGCTCCTCCGCGTGCTGGCGGAGACCCCGGGAGAATGCGTCCCCTACGATCGCATTTACGAAGCGGTCTGGGGGGATACCGTCGTCGAGCCCAACCAGATGCATTTCCAGAAGCGAAAGATCCTCGACCGGGTCAAGAACGTGCTTCCGGCGCGCACCGGGCTGATCCGCACCATTCCGAAGCGGGGTTTCGTGCTCGAACTGGCGCCGCAGGAGGTGATGCTGGCTGAAACGGCCTCCTCCCAGACCGCCGCCTGAAGCGGCGGAAACGGCCCGAGCCCGGCGCTTTCGCGCACCGCTCGGCCGCGCTCCGATTCAATAAATTCAATTACATCAGAACCGGAGGGGGGCTCTGCAAAGAATTCCTCGATATGGTACAATTTCGGTGCAGGAACAGGGCGGCTTTCAGCATCGGCACGGCCCCATTTGAAGCGCATAAATCGCCAAGTCAAGGCGAAAATACCCGATTTGCGGTGTGCGAAACACGCGGAAAAATTGCCGTGAAACGCTAAACATCGATTTAGCACCGGGTTGCGAAAAGCAATGAAACTTGGCACCGCGATTGCGTATCTAATCAAGTGAAAGTTGAGGCATTCATACCCACGCGATCCCAATCGGCCTAATGTGGCGCATGACCAGGTCTGAAGTTCCCCACTTTGGACCCTTCCCTCCCCCGGGACCGGGCGTCCTCCCCAGCGTCCGGTCCCGGACGCTTTTCAACGACTTGCGCAGACGCTCCCGCATCGATATAGTCTCCCGAAGTGTTGCCCGCGCGCGCAACCCGTGCGCAGGAATAAGCCTGATCGGGCCTCTGTTTCGTCTGCTCAGGATAAACACTGTGTGACCAATCAGTTGCAGGGGAGCGAAGTAATGCAAAGGAGACTTTCCCGGCGGCATTTTCTTACCACGGGCGCCCTGGCCGCGGCGGGCGGGGCGATCTCGTGCGGGAAACAGCAGTCCGGCCCGGCCGAGACGCCTCCGGAGGCGCAGCAGGAAGCGTCCGCCCCGAAAGCCGCCCCATCCCCCCGGGGGAAAGGCAGGGTCATCATTCTCGGCTTCGACGGCGCGGAACCGACGATTGTCGAAGCGATGATGGCAGCGGGCCGCCTGCCTCATCTCAAGCAGTTGCGCGACGGAGGCACGTTTGCCAGATTGCGCTCGACCATTCCCCCGCAGTCTCCGGCGGCCTGGAACTCATTCACGACCTGCAAAAACCCCGGTGGCCACGGGATCTACGATTTCATCCGCAGAAACCCCGCCACGCACCTGCCCGAGATCGGCACTTCCAAGGTACTCCATCCGTCCAAACGGCATGACGGCACGGTCACGGAACGGGCCAAGGCCGTGGGGTTCCGCAAAGGCGACCCGTTCTGGGTGGTGGCCGACCGCGCCGGCATCCGCTGCAAGCTGTTCAATGTGCCGTATGCGTTCCCCGCGGACGCCCTCGAACATGGCAAAATGCTGTGCGGGCTCGATGTACCCGAGATCCGCGGTTCGCAGAATTCCTTTTCGGCGTTCTCGGATGCGTACACGCCCGAACAGCTCCAGGAGGACGTGGCGGGCGGCGCGCGGTACGCCCTCGAGTTCGTCGACGGCACGGCGACCGTGAACGTGCGCGGGGCCCGCATCCCGAAAGGCGGACAAGGTGTGCGCCGCGAACGCTCCGAAGACACCGAACTCCCGTTCGAGTTTGTGGTGGACCGCGACGCCCGCACCCTCACCGTGTCGGCCCAGGCCAACACGGTCACGCTGGCGGAGGGGACATGGTCCGATTGGCTGGAATGGGTTTTCGAACCGGCGAAAGAATTCACCGTCAGGGCGATCAGCCGGTTCTACCTCATGGAGGCGGGGGAACGGGTGCGGCTGTACATGTCGGCGTTTCAGTTTCACCCCGGCGCTCCGTACGCGCCCATGAGCTGTCCCGACGAGTTTACCCGCGAGCTCGCGGAGCGATATGGGCTGTTCAAGACCCTGGGCTGGGCGCATGAGACGCATGCCCTGCGCGAAGGCGAATTGACCGAAGCGGGGTTCATGGAAGACTCCCTGCGCACCATGGACTGGCGCGCCATGCTCACGCTCGATGAACTGGACCGCGACGATTTCGATGTCCTGATTTCGGCGTGGACCGCTACCGACCGCATCGGCCACATGTTCTGGCGGTACCGCGACCCCAAACACCCCCTGTACGACGCCGAAGGGGCCAAGATCTTCGGCGAGGCTCTCGAACAGTCCTACGAGAAAATGGATGAAATCGTGGGCACGGTGATGCCGAAACTCCGGGAGGACGATTTGTTCATTGTCATGTCCGACCACGGATTCGAGACGTTCCTCAAGGGGTTTAATATTAACACCTGGCTGGTGCGCAACGGCTATGCGTCTGTGCAGGGCCAGGACGATCCGGCGACCGCCGTCGGCGAGAAGGGATTCCTTCTGGACTTCGACTGGTCGCGCACGCGCGCCTACGCCATCGGACTCAGCTCGATGTATCTCAACATCCAGGGCCGGGAACGCCACGGCATCGTCCCGCCGGAGCAGGCCGACGCGCTCATACAGGAGCTTCGGGAGAAACTGCTCGCGGTCACCGACCCGGAAACGGGCCAGCCCATCTTCGACGAACTGTACTCGCGCGACGTGTACAGCGGTGCGGCCTTGTACGACGCGCCGGACATCTCTCTGGGCTATGCCCGGGGCTATCAGAACACGAAGAGCGCCGCCAAAGGCGCCGTCCCGAAGGAGCTGCTGATCCCGAATCTCGACAAGTGGAGCGGCGATCATGTGGCGGCCAACCACACGCGCATCCCCGGGATGCTGTTCGTCAACCGGCGGTTGGCCATCGAAGACCCCGACATCCGCGATCTCGGCGTCACCACGCTGGCGTATTCCGGCGTGCCGTCGCCCGACGATTTCGAGGGGCGGAACCTGCTCTAGCGCCGGCGTGGTGGACGGTATGGACCGTATGGACCGTATGGACGGTATGGACGGTATGGACGGCCCGGCCTTTAACGACTCCGCAGGGGTCGAGGTCGCAGGCGAAGGCCATGAACCCGGTATCGTCGCCTTTTCCGAACGACACCGAAGGTGTC
>DDYW01000207.1:0-7639 GCA_002348185.1 Candidatus Hydrogenedentes bacterium UBA2224
GGCTCTACGTCAACATGGTGCGCGCTGGCGAGGTCGGCGGTATGCTCGAGGTCGTGCTTCAACGGCTCGCGACCTTCATGGAGCGCCGCCAGGCGTTGAAACGCCGCGTGAAGAGCGCCATGGTCTACCCGGTGGCGGTTCTGCTGGTGGCCGTGGGCATCGTGTGGTTCCTGCTGTCGTACGTGGTGCCGGAGTTCGCGGTGATTTTCGAGGATTTCGGGGCGAAGCTGCCCTGGATGACCCAGTTCCTGATCAAGTGCGGCGATTTCGCGCGGTTTGAATGGTGGAAAGTCGCCCTGTACTTCAACGGGACCATTATCACCATCAAGGTGTTGAGCAAAATCCACACGGTGAAACGGATCACGGACCGGGTAGTGCTGCGCATTCCGCTGGTGGGCGATCTGATTACCAAGGTGGCGGTGGCGCGTTTCTCGCGCACACTGGGCACGCTGATCACGTCGGGCGTGCCGATTCTCCAGTCGCTGCGGATCACGAAGGAGACCATCGGCAACGAGGTGATCGAGAACGCCATCCAGAAGGTGCACGACAGCATCAAAGAGGGTGATACGATCGCCGCACCGCTGGACGAATCGAAGGTGTTTCCGCCCATGGTGGTCAACATGATCGACGTGGGCGAGGAGACGGGCAGCCTCGACGCCATGCTGATGAAGGTGGCGGACATCTACGATGCGGAAGTCGAGGCCGCGGTGGAAGCTCTGTTGGCGTTGATGGAGCCCGTCATGATCGTGATCCTCGGCTTCATCTGCGGTTTCATTGTTATTTCAATGTATTTGCCGATTTTCTCATTAGCGGACGTTATGAGCGGCGTGTAGCCGGTGTCGCCCGCGCGGCGATGCAACAACCAAGGAGTGTGAGCGATGACACGAAGACACGGGTTTACGCTGGTCGAGTTGCTGGNNATCATCGGCATCCTGGCGGCGATTGTGGTGCCCAACGTGGCCAACTGGCTCGGCCGCGCACGCATGGCCCGCGCGGTCGAGGAAATCCGCGGCGCCGACCTCGCGATGACCAAGATGCTGACGGATGCGAATGTGAAGGACTTCCGGCAGTTTTTCACCCCGGCGAGCCGCGACAATTACGAGAGCCTGGCGCTCGCGGATCAGATTTACGTGTGCACTTATACCAGCTACATGCTGTTGCGCCAGGGCCGGGGCGCGATAGGCAGCTGGGATGCGGCCGTGACGGCCAACGGCATCGAACTCAACACGGAGGTGGTTGGCCGCCTGGGCATCAATTACATGGAAGAGATCGGCCAGGACCCCTGGGACAAGCAGTACAAGTTCTGGTTCGGCCCGTGGCGGAACGCCCGGGTTTTGGGCGCAACCGTGGGCGACATCCCATTCCGCTCGTGGCGGTTTGGCGAGGGCGATATCAACGATGTCACCACGTACGTAGCGTACGTATATGACGAGCCCGCGATGAAAAATGCTGAAGCCGAGGTCCCCGGCGCGCCGAAATTTGACAACAGGCCTGGATATCCCGCGCCGACCAAACTGCCGATCTACATCTTCTCGACCGGGACCAATCAGAACTGCGACCAGGATGGGATCAGTCTGAGTGGAAGCGACAAGCCGCTGGCGTTCACTGATTTTACGCCAGGCTACACGCCCGACTATGAGTTCCAGGGCGGCGGCGACGACATCAACAACTGGGATTCCGAGGCCGGCTGGGCGGGATTCTACAGCTAATGAACCGCGGACCGGGGGCGGCGCACGGTGCGCCGTCCCCGCCCGGAATGGATTGGAGCGATGAAAACGCAAGGCACACGGATGCGAGGGTTCACGCTGGTTGAGCTGCTGGTGGTGATCAGCATTATCACGATCCTGGCGGCGGTGACGATCCCGACGCTGGTCAAGGCCGGTGCGTTTCAGAAGGAGTACATCGAGCAGGGCGGGCGGACGGTCTACAACATGCTGAAGGCCGCCGAATTCTACGCGTCGACCTACAACGTGGAGACCTGTCTCGCCTACGCGGCGGAGGCGCAGGACGACAGCCGCCGCGACGCGGCGTACGCCCCGGTGGTGGTGGCCCGCAGCGTGGGCGTGTTTCGCCGGGCGACGGACGAGGAGCTGGCGGCCTGGCAGACTTGGTACGCGGGCACCCCGAACGAGGTGCTCAGCGAAGAGTTTGGCACGGTAGTTTACACGCCCGTGTTCGTGCCGGTGGCGGAGTATGAGTTGACGGAGCTGGGCGAAGGCGCCTGCGTGCTCGGCGACTGGGATACGAGCGTGGATCCGCCGGTGCACGCGCCGTTCTGGGAAAACGTGCTGGGCAATCCCGTCAAGGGGCTGCGCCCCGTGCGGATTCGCAACGAGGAAGGGGTGCTGGTGGAGCTGCTCGCCCCGCATGTCCCGTACCTGTATGAATTCGAGCCGTTTCCGGGCGAATTTCATTCCGTGGACAACTGCTGGATGGCGCACGTGTTTTCCCCAGCGGGCTATGTCGACGCGCCGGTGACGCAGGAGCGGCTGATGGTCACGGTGGGTCCGACGCCCGAGAGTGAGCAGGACGACCGGTTCCTCAATCTGACGGAAACGCCCCTGGAGGCCAGTCAACTGCCCGTGGGTTATGCCCGGAATTACTATCCAATCGTTCCGGTGAAGGTGCAGATCTCGAAATCGTCGGCGCGCGTGAAGATTGTGGAATGAGGAGGCAGGCGTGAAGAGGCAAAACGGTTATTCGTTGCTCGAGGTGCTCATCGCGTTGGCCATATTGATGATTGGCATCATTGCCGTGTACCGCCTGTTCCCCATGTCGATGCGTGCCGCACGTCTGGCCGACGAGAAGATCGTGGCGTCGGAACTGGCGAGTTCGCGCCTGGGCCGGCTGCGTTCGTCGGGCGCGCAGGGTCCCATGCTGAATTTCCTCCGCATGCCGGCCGGCGCGTTGGATGCCGACCCGCACTATGCACAGCTGTTGTCGGCCGCGGGCGACGCGTACGCCCTGTACGATGGCTACACGACCATCCTGCAACGCTTGCGGGGTGCGAGTGAGGTGTACTACCAGCGGGCCTTATTCAGCGTGCAGATGCCCGACGGCCGCGACGAAACCTTCGTTACGTACATAGTGGAACAATAGGGAACGCGCCCGTAACCCGCGTATCCCGAGGTGGAGTGCAGGCCATGATGGCCCTTCAACACATGAGATCCAGTAAACGCCGCGGGGCGGCACGGGGATTTACCCTTCCCGAGCTGCTGATCAGCATGGCCATTCTGAGCATCCTGACGCTGGCGCTTTTTATGCTGTTCAGCTCGAGCCTGAGAGCGTTCAAGAGCACCAAGAAGGCGATGGACGCCAGCGAGGAGACGCACACGGCGTTCCGCGTGCTGGAACGCGACCTCGCGCAGGGTTACGCGGCCAAGCATTACGGCGATTCGGCCAACTTCTTCGGATGCCCGTACGGGTTCAGCATGATCGCCACTCTGGACGCCGCGGGCCAGGCCCGCACCGCGCGGGTCTCGTATGTTGTGCACAGCTTCGCGGGAAGCAACCCCGTGGAGACCTTGAGCGATGGCCCGGACGATGCGCTGCTCCCCACCTTCGGCATCATCCGCTACATCGAGCCGGGCGTCGACAAGCTGAACGAGTATCCGGTGCAATGGCCGGATTACACCAGCCCAACGCCGCCCATCGAGCTGCCGCAGCAGAATCTGTATACACCGTTGCGCTACATTTACGAGCACTTCGGCCCCGACCCCTCTTTCGTCCTAGCCAGCGAATACTGGCCGGTTCCCGCCGCGCAGTTGGAGGCGATGCTTCAGGCCAGGAAACACGAATTGTGGCTGGCGATGCTGGGCGACCGCGAGGAGCCCTTCGGCGCGCTTCCGCGCTTGTGGGATGATCCGGCCGCGCCGGGCACCACCTGGGGCGGCGGCCCGAATTTCGCCGCGCTGTGGGACGGCAAATACCCCGAAGATTATCTCATTGCCGAAGGGGTCGCGCAGGCGGACCCGGACAGGCCATTCCCGGGCGGCTATACGACCACAATCGGGCCCGGCGGCGAAACCGTGTACGAGGTTCAAAACTTCGATGAGGTTCACTGGTTCCGGTACGGCTACACGCCGCGCGACGTGGAATTCATTGAGGATATGGGCCTGGTGGAGATGACGCCGTACTGGAACGCGATCGATCAAGCGAATCTGGACATTCCCCGCGATCCCGTTTCGGGCTTGGAGACACCCAATTACCCGTTCATCAATCTGGCCGGTTCGCCACTGTATCCGTTCCCGCCGAGTCTGGTCGAAGTGAATATGGCCTTTGCGTTCCCGGCGCCGAATCTGGGCGAGCGTCATTACGTCCGGAGACTGGCGCACACGTTTCAGATACCGGTGGGGTACCGCCGCCCCACGTTGGAGCAGCCGTAGCATGCGTGCGCCGCGGGCGTTGTCCGTTGTCCGGTTGCGGCGCGCGGCGCAAGGGAATTGAGAAAGGGAGTTATGATGCGCAGAAGCGACAGGCGGGGTCAGGCCTTGGTCGTCGCCATCTTCGTGCTGGCGTTTTTGACGGCGATCGCCATCGCCTTTTATACGAGCACGACCATGCAGCTCCGCCGCGCCGTCAATGTGACCAACCGGGTGCAGGCGGCCCAGGCGGCGGAGGCGGGCATCGCCATGGCCCAGGCGTTCCTCCGGCACGACGCGGTGATCCACAACACCTACACCTCCTACGACTTCGCGTTCAGCACGTATTTCAACGGCGCGGCGTTTCGCGAGAAGGACTGGGCGTTCCCGGCGGGCTCGGCCGTGCCGAAGGTCCCGCGCGACGTCGCGGAGACTCTGGCCGACCGCTTGTATATCCCGAGGGTGCAGGGCGCCGATCCGGTGGTCGCCCCCTACGATTTTACCGGCGATTTTGTCGTGGAGCAGACCTTTGGCGCGCTGACTCCGGCCGAACAGATCGATGTATGGGCCGATGTGGACAACAATGAAGACGGCCTGCGCGACTCGGTCTGGCTGCCGCTTCCGCTGGATGTGTTCTTCCTGGACGACGGCATCGACAACGATCTCGACGGCCTGATCGATGAAAGCCAGCGCATGGGCGAAGACGGGCTCGACAACAACTACGACGGGGTGATCGACGACGCCGACGAAGTGACTGATGCGAAGTATGTTGAGCCCGAACGCGCTCTCTTTGTGTATTACGGCGGGAATGACGGGCTCGACAACGACGGCGACGGGCTGATCGACGAGAACGACGAACAGAACCGGCTCTTTTTCACCGCCCCGTTGACCGACGGCAGTGGCAATCCGCTGGGCCCGATCAACGTCCGGGTGAACATCGAGGCGCCCAATTTCCCGATCGGACTTACCGTGAACGGCGTGCCGCCAAACACCACCGTGACCGTGAGCGACGTCGACGTGCTCGACAACGATTACGACCTTGTGATCAATAACAGCCAGGAATATGCGTTCGCGGATCCCTCCGGCGCCTGGGTGCCTGTCCAGCGGTGGGACGTGGTCACGCGCGAAGCCAATGTAGACCTCGTAATCAACGCCTTCAATGACATCGACACCTCCTACCTCACTGCGCTGGGATTCGCGGCCGGCACTCA
Organism: Candidatus Hydrogenedentes bacterium UBA2224; assembly: GCA_002348185.1. Classification (GTDB taxonomy): domain Bacteria; phylum Hydrogenedentota; class Hydrogenedentia; order Hydrogenedentales; family SLHB01; genus UBA2224. Next base: position 5,573 of record DDYW01000207.1, read on the forward strand.
CCTCACGTCGACGGGCGAGCCGGTGTGCCGGGTGGTGGGGCGTGTGGCGGTGCTGGTGGAAGACGCGACGGCCAAAGCCAACCTCAACATCATTAACGGCTATGCGCCGCACTACGGCAGCCTTGCGGGCGATGGGTTCAACCAGGACCGGATGGCTTCGGGCGGGAACGCGGCGGGGCCGCCCATCACGCGCAACCTGGATCAGGGCCTCGACCCCAGCGAATGGGACGCCCGGATTCTGCCGCTCAGCGGGCCCGCCAAGGCCGGAAGCCTGGCCCAGATGCGGACGGGCGCGCCCGACGGCGAGGGGCTTTCGGTCGCGGGCGCGTTGCCGGGCGACCCCCTGATGTATGACGCGGGGTTCCCGGGCTACGGCCGGGTCGACGACAACGGGAACGCGCTCTGGGCCGCGATCTCGGGCATCGACTGGGACGGCAACGGCTGGCCGTACGACGGCGTCATTCCTTTTGACTACAATTCGGACAATGCGTTTGAGTTCCCCAATCTCCAGGGGGTCGACGAACCCCAGGAATACTCGCCGTACCGGACGCCCCGCAATCTCGTGGCCGAAAATGACGGCCTCAACAACGATCTTATCCTCAACGCCACCACGAGCGATACGCTGACGGACGAATTCGGCGAGCTGGGCGACTGGTACTACCGGACCAAGCGCCAGTTGGACCTGCCGGCCGGTATCGGTGTGGTGACGAGCGCGTTGTGGCGGCCTCTGACGATCGCGCACAGCTTCAGCCGTAACGATCGCCACCGGCTCTTCGATGCGGAAGGCGAACTGCTCGAAAAGCCGGAGTTATCCGGTCTTCGCCTCGACTACAACTATGCGCTCGCCGGGCAGATTGATGCGATGCTGTCCCAGGACTGGGGCTACAATTTTAGCAACCGGCTGCTCCCGCTGGGGCTGCCCCTGGAGGCGGAGAACTTCAGTCTGGGCCTGCTGCGCGAGAACGTGGGGGTGGTGCCGGTCGGGATGAGCGGGAACGCCGCGCCCCTGCCGCAGGGCATTCTCGGCAACCTGATCGGCGACACCGGGCGTTTCCCGGCCGACACGGGGTTGCGGCGCCTGCAACTGGCCGCGGATCTGGTCGACCGGCGAGATGCCGACCATGCGCAGACCGAGCTCACTGCCGGCGTGCCGGACCGGTGGTGGAATGACACTCTCGGCGGGTCCGCTGCGGGTGATCCACGCCGAATCGAATACACGGCGGCGGGCCTCGAGAGCATTCGCATCAACGAGATGATGGTGCGGCCGGTGCGCCGCGTCGAAGCGGAAATGACGGTGGACCCGGCGAATCCGACCTACCAGGCCCTGTTCAAGTTTGATCCCGCCGACCCGCCCGATTACACCACGTATCTCGATCCGAACGGGTTCTCGTACCCCGGCGCGCCGGATTTCCTGATGCTCGCGGAGAATTTCGAAACGCATCCGGACTACCTGAACAAGATTGCCGATTACGAGGCGCTGACCGGGGTCACGTTCGCGGCGACCACGTCCGGGTGGAACGCCGGTGGCAACGCCGCGCCGCTCTTCCTGGGCAACCGGGCGTATATGTATACCGCGGCGCGTTATCTCACGAATCCCCCCGATACCGCCTACGAACTCGGTTTGACCGAGGACCCGCCGGACGTGGTGCAGTTCCTGTTTGCGCCCAGCGCCCAGTTGCCGCCGGGCCGCTACTATCTATTGGTCAGCACGCTGGACGGGACGGGCGCGCCCACCGCGCCCGAAGCCTGGAACCTCGACTACGCGGTGAAATACTGCGTCCGCAATCTGACGCCGCCCGCCGCGCCCACCTATCCGACCGAATACCCGGTATTTGGTTCGGGCAAACGGGCCGACTGGGACGACATCCTCTACGACGTCTTCGACCAGTTCTATCCCTTTAACGTGGCGGCACCGAACCCGCCCGTGCCGTGGCAGCAGCTTGATCCCTATGCCATGGGCGATTTCATCCAGGGGCCCGACGAAGCGCAGCTCGACGGCAAAGTCTTCCTGCCGACGCGGCTGACGCGGAATCCCGCGCCCGCGATCCCGGGCTACGAGCAGGACGA
>DDYW01000207.1:7756-7927 GCA_002348185.1 Candidatus Hydrogenedentes bacterium UBA2224
CCCCGACCTGAGGAACGCGACGCTGAGCGACGCGGAACGCGCGCGCTGGGCCGAAAAGGCGTCGGTCAACGTTTCGGGCTGGCAGCTTGAAGTCGGCTACGAGCAGAACGCCGGCCACACGACGCTGCGCATCCCTGACGGCACGTTTATCGCGCCGGGCGGCTCGCTGCT
>DDYW01000207.1:7983-16257 GCA_002348185.1 Candidatus Hydrogenedentes bacterium UBA2224
AATGTGACCGTGCCGCCCATCCCGAACCCGGTCTGGAACGGGCTGCTGGGGCTGGGGCTCGAAAGCGTGTTCTACCGCACGGCCAATGTCGATTTTATGGACTGGCCCGACCCGTTCTGGGAAAACCAGTTGCAATCGACGAATGACCTCCTGCTGGGCGCGGTGCCCGACAAGGCCTGGGACCGCATCGTGGAAGCGCAGGTGTCGGTGAGCGGGCACAATGATCCCTACTCGATGATCCTGGCCTCGGGCAATGACGGCACGTCGGGCGGACAGACCTTTACCCCCATTCCGCCCATGATGCCTCCGGGCCCGTGGTATCCGAACATGTACGTGGGCGCATATCTCCGCCAGATCATCGACGGCCAATTCGTCTACTGGCGTATCGTGGCCAACACCGTCGACACCCTGAGTCTGGAGACGATTCCCGGCTACGAGTATCCGGTCCCCTGGCCGCTGAACGGCGCGTGGGCCATCGTGCCCGAGACCGCGCTCTCCGACCTTCGCCAGCTCGCGATGGTGCTGTTGCGGGGCGGCGTGCTGCCGAACTATCCCGAACACGACGGCATCGACAACGACGGCGACAACGCGATACTTGTACAGGATGGTCTGGACAACAACGGCAACGGTGGGGTGGACGGCCCCGGCGAAGGCATTGACGAGGGCCGCCGCGAACGCTGGCAGACCACCCAGAGGACGGCTCCGGGCGAGTACAGCATCTATTCGCTGGAGTACGCCACGACCCTGGAGACGTTTTTGCCCGGGGATCCGACGGTAGCGGGGTATCCGGTTGATTATCCGCTGTATCTGGGCACGTGGCGGGACCACCCGGAATGGAAGGCGCTGGTCGAACGGCGCATGTTCCCGGGCGACCTCGTCGTCGTGACGCTCTACGATGGTCCAAGCGAAGACCGCAAGGTGGTGGATCGCGTGACCTATTCGGAGAAGGATGTGGTCAACCGCGCGGTTGACGACGTGCGCCCGTGCCCCTATCTTGTGGACCTGAACGGCGACGGAGGCACGTCGATCGGCTTCAACGGCGGCGCGCTTCCCGAGACGCCCGGGCTGGATCCGCGGTTCCTGTCGTGGTGGCCCGACAACACGATGGGCATCGACTTCTACCGCTCGCTTCCGCGGAAACACCCGTTCTACACGGGCGACCGTTTTGGCGACGCGAACCGCTGGACGGCCACCGATGGCGCCTACGACGACTGGGCGCCGAGCTTCGGCCCGTGGAAAGACGCCGCGACCCATTGGCTGGACGTGGCGGGCGGGCCGGCCGAATACGGACACGCGTTCTGGGGCACGCCGTTGCGCAAGAACGTGTTTGAACGGCAGCTCAACCTCGGACCGACCGGCGGAGTCCTGGACCCCGTGCCCCTGTCGCCCGACTGGGACGTCGCGTTCGGCGGATGGGGACTGGATTGGCAGACGGTGCGGAACCGCGTCTTCTCGTCGCCCCAGCAAGTGCTCGAGATGCCGCATTTGATGATGCGCGAACAGCTCTCCACGTCGGTCGGCGCCGGAGTCGATTACGCGTTTGCGCGAAATGTCGCCGAACGCGCGCTGGCGGGGCAGCCGGAACTGCATGCCTACAACACGACGACCGGCACGCCCAACGTCGCGCTGAATACCGACGCGGTGGCGCTGGCGGGCAGCATGACCGGCGATTCGATCGTGCTGACGTGTGCCCAGGCCGATTTTTACCCGCTGGTCCCCAGCCCGCTCGACATTGATAACGCCGCGGGCGGCGCGGATTACCACCGGTGGGGCTCGGGCACGACCTATCTGCCGAATGCGTGGGTGCCGATCTTCCTGCATCCGCTCGGCGAGGCCGTGACGGCGCCGGCGAACGATGTGTTCCTGCAGCCCTACCACTGGCAGCCGGCGATCAATGCCGGCGGCATCCCGGATTGGCGGGTGCAACTCAACTTCCTGCTGGCGCAGCCGCAGAATTTCCCGCCCGGAGTGACCGCGGCCGATCTGGCGCAACGCTGGCCGCTCTGGGACCGCCCGGTCACGTTTGTCTCGGCCAACATGCCCAATTTCGACCCGCGCATAGATCGGGATAACATTTATGACCCAGCAATTCCCTTCGACGCGCGACCTGCGGAAGCCTTGTTTGTGTGGGACGCGGACGACGGGATCACGGACGGGGAGTATGACGTCTACGTGGTGACGGGCGACGTCGAGCTCAATCTGCTGCGCTGGGGCCAGGAGATCGCGAACGCGCGGCCCAGCCTGACCAACCTCATCGAGCCGACGTTCGGAAGCGAGTTCATGAATGCGCTGAATACCGATGCCGCCTTCCTGGACGACCTTGCCGTGGATGTCGAGTTCTTCACCGACCGCGGGCTGGACGAGTGGGATGGGGCCGTATATGACCCACTCAACCCGGACGGCGAGCGCGACGAGGGCTACGGCGACGGCAAGGTGTGGGTCGACGCGAACAATAATTTCTTCCCCGAGCCGGCGGAGTTGCTCCGGGCCGAGAACCAGGAGTCGTTTGGGATGAAATACGGGGCCACGCCGAATCCCGAAGGCGTGATCCATTACGGCATGGTGAAGGTCGAGAACAACTACCTGGCGCTGTTCCTGCGGAACTGGGCGCGGCCGGGCATGCTGAACCGGTTCTCGCGCGTGGTGCTGGCGCCGCGCGCCCGGTCACACGGCCGCATCAACATTAACACGGCCCAGATGTCGCCTTACGTCAGCAGCGGCGGTACGCGGTACGAGTACAACCCGTTGATGGGCATTCCCGGCGTGCTGGCGGGGTTCAATGCGGGCGCGGGGCTGTTCGGCTTCCTGGCCGACACCAACAACTACGGCCCGAGCGATCCGGATGTGGTGGCCGCGCGCAACTTGGCTGCCCGAATCGTGGAGGGCCGCTACGCGTGGCCCGACGGCCGCTATTACCGTTCGGCAGCCGACCTGGTGGCCTACGACGCGGAAACGTTCGGCTCGCCGGAAGGCCCGGCCGTGGCGCCGCCGCTGGTGACGGCTGCCAGCGCCGCCGCCGGCGAGGAAGCGCAATTCCTGGAACTGATCGGCCGGTACGGGCGAATGGCTAACCTCATCTCGACGTATTCGGACGTGTTTGAAATCCATGTGACGGCCGAAGCCGGGTACATCTCCAACGAAGATGTGAACAGCGATGGCCATCGGGATTGGCGTTACGATTTCGTGACGACCGCCCAGAAAAAGGTGCGAACCATCTATGAGCGGTAGGTACCATACGGCCCGGACAGGCGGGCGCCATGCCGCGTGCCAGGATACTGGAGAATGGCCGATGACGAACAAATTGCTTCGCCGACGGTTCCGATGGCTGGCGGTGGCGGTGTTGCTCGCCGCCCTGCCCGCCGCCGCGCAGGACATCCCCAACGTGCTCGTGGTGGTGGACACGACGGATGCGTCCGCCTATTGGGTAGACTATGTGAGCGACATTAACCTCGCCTACAGCGACGTACAGGCGGCCATTGTCGACGCAGTCACCCTGTCCCGCCAGGACAATGAGCCGTACACGGTGTTGATCGTGGCGCGCAACAACAGCGCGCCGTGGCCGGGCGGCGTCTGGATGCCCGCCGATGCCAATGTGCGCCTGATGGGCGAGGCGCGCCCCATCGGCGCCGACATCTTCCAGCCGGTGCTGGACGGCGGCGGCGACCTCGACGTCATCACCATCGGGACGGGGTCGATTCCGATGTTCGAAAACAACCTGGAGGACCTGAACAATCCGCGCGTGGAAGGGCTGCGCCTCATCAACGGATTCAACGGCCTCCGGGTCGTGGGCGACAATCCCAACGCCTACCGGCCGACCATCAACCGGTGCTGGATGGATTCAAACGCTAACCATGGCGTGTCGATCGAGGGCGACAACGCCCAGGCGCTGCTGATTAACTGCAGCATCTCGGACAACGGCGGCGACGGCGTGCATGTCGACACCAACCCGCTCGTGGGCGAGACGACCTTCACCGACATCCTCCATTGTTCGATTATCGGAAATGGCGATCGCGGCGTGTGGGTGAACCGCGCGTGGGCGCCTGCCTCCGGCACCGAACCGCCGGTCTACGCCCGGGTCCGCAACAGCATTGTCTACAACAACGGGTCGGCGAGCTCAAAATTAGAAGAGCCAGAACCGCCGAAGAGAGAACGCAACAGCGGCGGGCTCGTGTGGTCCAACGGCATTACGATTATTCCCGAATATGACGTGGTGACCGGCGGCGCGACCGCGACCATTTACGGCAAGAATCTGGCCGAAGCGGGCACGGATACGCGGGTCTATTTCGGCCCGCGCGACATCGGCGACCACAATCCCGCCATCGTATTCGATCCGTTCACCGCGCCCGACCGGCTCGTCGGGTATGTCCCGCCCGCGTACAACAGCGCGCCGGGCAAGGTTGACGTGCACATCGTGCGGGCCTACGGCACCGACAACGAGCGGACGTACACGCTGCAGAACGCGTTCACCTATATCGAGTCTCCTTCCGGGGGACCCCAGGTGACGCTGGTGACGCCCGCGCACGGTCCGGTGGAGGGCGGCAACTGGGTGCTGGTGGAAGGCCTGCGCTTCAACGTGGACGCGGAAGTGTGGTTCGATTTCAACGGCAACCGGCGGATCGACGCGACCGGCGGCGCGGTCGCCCAGGGCACGAACGGCACGGTGGGCCCGAACACGTTTGCCCCGTACAACCCGATCCCCGCCTGGACGCCGGGCCAGTACCGAAACTACTACCTCTTGCAGGGGTCGACCCGCTGGCTCATCGCGTCGAACACCGCGGACACGCTGACCCTGGTGGGTTCGACGGCAACGCTGTTTGACGGGACGTGGGCGATCGTGCGGCCGGCGGACCTGCGGGCCAACGAGCGCACCTGGCTGTCGTCGGCGCTGCTGCATGTGGAAGCGCCGGGCGCGCCTTCGTGGTACGACCCGATCTTCCACAACAGCGCCCCCATGGACGTGCTGGTGCGGAACTACCATCCCGCGGGCGGCACGCCTGTGGACAGCCCGCCCGGCGACGACGGGATGAGCGAGTACCAGTACCGCGGCAAGGATTCGACNNTGCAGATTACGCCAAACTTCTACCGGCGCTTGAACACCGACGCGCCTTCAGGGAACGTGTTCCGGGTCGATATCCTGGGCTGGAACCTCGACGACGGGTGTTCGGTGCGCATCGGCGGCGAGGAGTGTCCCTACACGTCCGTGTCGACCCTGGTGAGCGGACTTCCCCAGGGCGACTGGCGCAAGATCATCGACGTGGAAGTGCCGCTGTCGGAATTCGGCGCGGGCGGCTCCTACGACGTCGAAGTCACCAATCCCAGCGGCCTGTACGACCTGCTGCCCACGGGCTTTACGTATTTTGGCGACAGCACGCCCAAGGTCGAGAGCGATTCCGAACTGCCATTCCTGACCACGTCGGAGTTCGACTGGTCTCCCTCGAATTTCATGGATTACAACTCGGGCGCCCTGCTGAACTCGGCCGCATTGACGACGCGCACCCTGTCGGGCGACGGGTTCGACGCGGGGCTGCGCATCACCTTCGACGACCTTCAGGGGAACACGTACGTCATTGACGACCCGCTGAACAACCCGGGCGATTCGGGGGCCGACGGCGTGGCCATGCCGCACGAGAATGTCGACCAGCACGTGCGGCACACGCAGCGCTTCATCGAGTTCTCGCTGCCCGCGCGGCCCGACGACATCACGGTGGCCAATGCATTTATCGATCGGACCGCCGGACTTCCCGGTGTGCCCGCGTTCAATACCGCGGGATTGCAGGTCATGATTGAGAACGTCCGCAATGCGGACCTGGGCGACACCTACGGGCCCGGCCCGGTGAACGAGTTGAAGCGGACCTCGTCGCTGTTCTTCTGGATCGAGGAGCCCAACGCCTACTTCGAGTTAAAGGCCGCGGCGGCCAATTGCACGGACGGCACGGTGATCCTCTCGGTGATGCCGTCGACCGCGGCGGGACCGGGCGCCTTTGTCTATTCGTGGACGCTCGACGATATCGCGGTGTTCGTGGACAATCAGGCGATCCCCGCGTCGGACATTCTGCAGGTCGAGCCGGCGCCGGCCCTCTTTGGCGTCACGTTCATCCAGTGCCGTCTGGGCAGTCTGCCCAACGGGTTCTACGGGCAAAAGGACGTGACGGTCGTGTTGCGCGGCGGAAGCGCGTTCAATCCCGTGGGCCGCGACCTGTATTCGACGATGAAAGACGGGCTCTATGTGCCTCCGTCCGCCGCGAACTGGCGCACGTACGGCCGGGTGGTGGCGCCGCGCACGGTGCCCGCTACCCCTCTGCCCAACGAGGCCTACCAGGTGCGCGTGCTCGGCAGCGGGCTTGCCGGGCCCTATCCGCGCGATCCCAGCAGCGATTGGCCGTGGACCGACGTCGAACTGCGCTGGGGCGCCTCCGTGCTCAGCCTGGCATCGGTTCCCGAGGCGAATTACACGGTGTTCTCGTTCTTTGAAGCGCTGTTCACGGTGTTTGACGTGACGGCCTACGGGGTGCCGGTCAGCTCGCCGGGCAACGTGAATCCGGTTGATGTGGCCCTGGTCACATACGACGGGTGCACGGGACTGCCCGTCCAGGAAGACGTCATTGAGAACGGCATCATCTTCTGGGAGAGCCTGCCCCGCATCCTCGCGACCAACGTGTCGCCCCGCACCGAAGCGTCGGGCGCGGGCGGCATCAGCGGCCCGGGCACGTTCACGGTGGGCGCGGGCACGCTGGAGCCGGGCGCGTATGGCGGCCATTACCTCCTTGACGCGTCGTTCCAGGCGTTCATGATCCTGACGAATACCGACAGCGACGTGACCCTGTACGGCGGTTCGCCGGTCAACGGGGCGTGGCGCGTCGAGCGCGGGGCCTACCCGATCGATTCGGGCCTGGGCGGTACGTGGAACGCCGTTTCGGAACAGTTCACCGCCGCGCCGGATCCCGGCTGGGGCGCGCTGGCCGGGCAGTACCTGATCGACGTCAACAACGACAGTTTCCTGATCACCGGCAATACGTCGAATGCCCTGACGCTGCATCACACCTCGGCGCCGCCCGCAAACGGCGGATGGCGGATCGTGGAGCCGGTGCACTGGGGTCCCGCCAGCGGCGGCGACGTGCTGAATGTCGAAGGCGCCGATTTTCCGATGGCGAACATGCCGCACATGCGGATCGGGCCGGTTGAAGCGCGGGTGATGACCTACAACAGCGGGTACATCAGTGTGCGCACGCCGCCGGCCCCGTTCGATCTGCCGGGCACGTATGACGTGAGCTCGGTGTGGCTGGTCACGGCGACCGGCAACACCCAGCCCGCGCCCGTGGAAGCGCGCGCCCCCAGGAGCGAGTGGTTCACCTACGTGATGGACGGGCCGCCTGAGATCGTCGAGATCGAGCCCAACCAGATCTTCGTCGATACGTCCCGGGTGACGGAGCCGATGCAGGATCCCGAGCAGTTTATTACCATCACAGGCTATAACTTCGACGACCGGGTGATTGTGACGTTCACGTTCACCGACGAGAGCAGCGCGATTCCCACGACGGTCACTGTGCCGCTCGAGCATTTCAGCGTATCGCCGAACATGATCGTGATTGCGGCGGCCGATTTCATGAGGCTGCTCGACCCGTTGCTGCATCCCGAGCCGGATTCGACGCTGGATCTCCTCGACAACCTGACGGGCGCCGCGCTGCCCGATGGTCTGCCCGATCCCACCAGCGCCGGCAACCACTACGAAGTGTCGGTCACGGTCACCAATTACGTTGACGATTCCAGCGACCTGCCGCTGGGCGTGCTGCTGGGCGACAGCGCCGTGACCAGCAATCCCGACAGCATCTACTACGTGGTGGATAACGGCGATTTGATGGATCCGTCGGATGCGGACTTGCTGTTCAACGACGTGTATCTGAACTACCGCGACTACGTCAACGTGAACCCGGGCACGGGCAGCATCGCGAAAGACCCGCTGCTCTTGCCCGAAGGCGCGCCGTCCACGCTGCCGTGGTGGCGCGGCAAACTCGAGGTCGTGGGCGACGGCAGTCTCGATGCCTGGGGCCGCAACGAGCTGAATCCCATGCGCGACAAGGCCGGCAAGTTCATTGAGCGGCCGTTCACCGAGACCGACTACGAGCTGGAGGGCCGTCCCGACCTTGGCGAGCCCGAGCATGTGCAGGGCACCGGCGCGTACAGCGACGAGCCCCGCCTGCCGGACATCGGCGCGGACGAAATCCTGGGCGGCGCGGGCGCCGGCGTGTTGCCGTACTGGTACTACGCCGAAGTCGT
>DDYW01000207.1:16265-16527 GCA_002348185.1 Candidatus Hydrogenedentes bacterium UBA2224
CCATCGAGCTTCAAGACTATGGCGACGGCATCTATTTCGGCACCAATGTCTACCCCATCTATACCGTTGTCGGTGACGTGAACGGCACCATTCTTCCGACGCAGGGCGACTACCTGAACGATGGTCACGCGGCCATTGTCGTTCCGGTTTTCGCCCCGGCGGGCATAGGCTACCTGGGCGATACGGCGCATGACTTGACCGACGGCGGCATGATTGTGGAGCAGGCGATCCTCGGGCGGCATTTCCTCATCGACACGGTGCC
>DDYW01000066.1 GCA_002348185.1 Candidatus Hydrogenedentes bacterium UBA2224
CTGGTCCACCTGGTCCACCTGGTCCGGCTAGTCCACCTGGTCCCCCGCGCCCCGCCCCGGCAAACACGGCATAAACACTAGACTTACAGGACGTAACGTGATAAACTACCCGCGCAACCGGATTTGCCGCAGTGCAGCGTGAGGCGGAAGGAAAGGGCCAGTGACGACTGTGTTTAGACTCACTGTCGATGCGGGGCCTCACGACCGTTCCTATTGCCCCGTAAGTATCGATTTACCAGTGGATTACGGTAAGAACAAGGGCGTCCTGCTGACCGACGCGAAATCCGGAAAAACCATACCGTGCCAGGTCACTCCCCACCGCAAAGGCGCCACCCTCACCTGGATCGCCACCGGCCTGAAAGCCGGTGAGATCCGGAAAATGACCGCCAAACCCGTTGCGGGCGCACAGAGCGCCCCGGCCGTGAGAGTCGCGGACAACCCGGACGACGGGGTGGTAACGGTGTCGGTCTTTGGCAAGCCGTTTACCGCCTACAACTACGGCAGGAAATGGGTACGCCCGTTCCTGTACCCGGTCATTGGCCCCGGGGGGGCGCAGGTCACCCGGAACTGGCCCATGTCCGACCATGCAGCGGACGAACAGCGCGACCACCCCCACCACAAGTCCATCTGGGTCGCATACGGCGAATGCGGCGCGGGAAAGGTCGACAACTGGGCGGAGCTGCCCGGTCACGGCTGGCAACGGCATGTCCGGTTTCTCAAGAAGGAGTCGGGGCCGGTTTTCGGGCAGATCGTGGCGAAAAACGACTGGTGCACCAACAAGGAGCGGAAGCAGTTCGAGGAAACCCGCGACATGCGGTTTTACGCTCTTCCGGGGGGGATGCGTCTGTTCGACATCGCCGTGACGTTCCGGATGACGGAAGGTCCCATCACATTTTACGACACGAAAGAGGGCGGCCTGGTCTCGGTCCGGGTCGCCAGTTCGATGGATGTCCCCCGCACGGGGCGGATCGAAAACGGGTATGGGGGGATTAACGAGGCCGAAACCTGGGGCAAGAACGCCCCGTGGTGCGATTACAGCGGAATGGCCGACGGCGTGCATGTGGGGATCGCCATCATGGATCACGAGACCAACCCGCGATACCCCACCGGGTGGCATGTGCGCGATTACGGTCTGATGACCGCCAACTGTTTCGCATGGAAACACTACCATCCGGAAGCAGGCACGAAGGGAGACATGACGTTTGGCAAGGGGAGCCGGACCACGTGGCGGTACCGGCTCTTTATTCATCCGGGAGACGCGGCGCGAGGCAAGGTCAAGGACCGGTTCCTGGACTTTGTCGCCCCGCCTCGTGTCGCCCTCGCCTAGTTGGTTCCCGGCGGGAACCGGCCGGCCCGGTGCATCGCGCGGGGCCCGGGGGCGGCGTATGCTCCGGAGTGATTAACGGCTTTCGGACGTGAGGAGGAGGCGTGCTTCTGCGGCGGCCGCAGGTTGCCGGCCGGCCGCGGTTCTCTGACATCAACGGTACCAGGAGGCAGGCAATCATGGCGAAGACCAAGGCGAAGCCGAAGACCAAAGCCAGCAGCCGGGCGAAGAAAGCGGCGCCGGGCACGGCGAAGAAACAGGCCAAACCCGCGAAGGCCGCCGCGAAACCGCGCCCGGGTGCGAAGGATGCCTCCAAAAAAACCGCAAAAACCAAGAAGAAACCGCCTGCGGCAACGCCAAAGGCCAGTCCCAAAACGAAGTTGAAGACCACCATGAAGAAAAAGACCCCGAGCCCCGCGAAGGCCGCACCGAAAAAGGCACCCGAACCCAAAGAGCGCCAGGAATCTCCCGCGCCCGCGATAAATGCGGTTTCCCGCGGGAAAAACACCTCGCTGGACCGGGAATTCCTGATCAAATTGGCCCAGGCCATCCGCGAGGTGGTTCAACCCGCCATTGATGCCGCCAAGGGCCGCGAGGTCATTGGCAATGCCCCGAGCGGCGACGCCACGTTCCAGCTCGACCGGCTGGCCGAAAAGGCGCTGCTCACCTTTCTCCGGGACGCGAAGCTTCCGGTCGCATACTATTCCGAGGATTCGGGGTATACGACCTTTACGAGCGGGCAGCCCGAACATTTGCTCGTGGTGGACCCGATTGACGGCACGCGGGCCGCGAAATCCGGGTTCGAATGGTGCGTGATCGCCATCGGCAGCACGCGCGTGATTGAGCGTCCCCGGCTGGGCGACATCGACAATGCGCTCGTCATGGAACTGATGGGCCCGCGCGCGTTCTATGCCGAACGCGGGAAGGGCGCGCGCGTGTACGTTGAGGGCCAGTACCGCAAACCCAAGCTGTCCAAGAACACGGACCTCGAGACCGTGGTGTGGTCGATGACGGTGCCGGCCCGCCCCGCCGAACTGATCTTCCCGACGGCGGCCAAACTCATCGATCTGACGAGCCTGAAAGGCGGTTTTTACGCCTGCAACAGCACCTCGTACAGCCTGACCCGCCTGCTCACCAACCAGCTTGACGCCTGCGTGGACATCGCGAACCGCTATTACCGCGACATTCCGAAGGCCGTGCAGGACCAGTTCATCAACGCCGGGCGGGGCGCCATCCTGGGCATCGCCCCGTACGACATCGCCGCCTCACTGCTTATCGCCGAGGAAGCCGGCTGCGTGGTTACGGACGCCTACGGCAAGAGCCTGCGCGACGTGCTGCTCCTCGACAGCGCCACGGGAAACCACCAGTCGATGGTGGCCGCCGCCAATGCGGAACTGCACGAAAAGCTGCTGACCTTCTTTGACGCGCGCATCAAGCAATGGGAACAATTGCTCAAACATCGCGAGGAAAGCCGTTCCTCGTAGCCCCTGAGACCGGGTGGAGCGGAGCACGGTGACGATACGGCCGCGGGTTCCGGAAATGCGGACCCGGCCGCGGCTGTTTGCCTCTCGTGGAAGCGTTGACGAACAAGGAGTACGGCATGCCCGGCCGGGCCACCACGAATTTCATGCATCCTCCCGAGCGCGACCTCTCCCGGTTCGTCATCGAACCCGAGATGATGGCCACCGTGGTCATTTTCGGCGCGACGGGCGATCTGGCCGGGCGCAAGCTCATCCCGGCCCTCTACAATCTGTGGCAGGCGGGGTACCTGCCCAGACGGCTCGCCGTGGTGGGCGCCGCGCGGCGCGCCATCGACGAAAACGACTTCCGGCAGAGCATGTGCGAGGCGCTCAAGAAACATTCGCGCACCGGCCATGGCGACAGCGACCGCTGCGACCCGTTCGTGTCGAACCTGTATTACCAGCAGCTGCGGTTCGACGAGCCGGGCGACTACGCACGTCTCAAGGAACGGCTCGACGCCATTGAGGCGGCGCAGGGGGCCCCCGGCAACCGTCTGTACTACATGGCCGTCGCGCCCGAGTTCTTTGCGACCATCGTGGAGCATCTCGGGCCGTCGGGATGCACCCACGCCCCCGGCTGCTCGCCCTGGACCCGGGTCGTCGCGGAAAAGCCGTTCGGATTCGACCTGGAGTCCGCCCGCCAGATCAACCGCACGATCAGCGGCGTCCTCGACGAAAGCCAGGTATTCCGCATCGATCACTATCTCGGCAAAGAGACGGTGCAGAACATTCTGGCCGTGCGCTTCGGAAACGCCCTGTTCGAGCCGCTGTTCAGCCAGAAGTACATTGACCACGTCCAGATCACCGTGTCCGAGACCGTGGGCATGGAAGGGCGGCGCGGCGAGTTCTACGACAAAGTGGGCGCCCTGCGCGACGTGGTCCAGAACCACGCGCTCCAGCTGCTCTGCCTCGTTGCCATGGAGCCGCCCGCGCGCTTCAACGCCCGCTACATCCGGGATGAGAAGCTCAAGGTGCTCAACAGCATTGAGACACCGCAGGGCGGGCCGTTGGCCGAATGGTGCGTGCGCGGACAATACGGCGAGGGGGCGGACGGCCCGGCCTACCTGGCCGAGGACGGCGTCGACCCCCGCTCCCGGACCGAAACGTACGTCGCGTTGCGGCTGTTTGTCGACAACTGGCGCTGGGCCGGGGTGCCGTTCTTCATCCGCACCGGCAAGCGGATGCAGAAACGGCTCACCGAGATCATGGTGCGGTTCAAGGACCCGCCCATGCATCTTTTCCGCGAACTCGGGGGCGCGTTGCCCGAGACGAACGTGCTCGTGTTCCGGATTCAGCCCGACGAAGGCATTTCCCTGACGTTCAATGCCAAACCGCCCGGCATGGATTTCGCCGTGCGGCCCGTGGCCATGCATTTTGCCTACGGTCACACCTTTGACGAGGATATCCCGGAAGCCTACGAACGGCTGCTGCTGGATGCCATCCGGGGCGACAGCACGCTGTTCACCCGTGCGGACGAGATCGAGAGCGCCTGGAGTATTGTCACGAAGATTCGCGAGGCGTGGGACGGCGCCGGGCCGCCCGTGCCGTATTCCCCGGGCACCTGGGGGCCGGCGGAAGCCGACCGCATCTTCCGGCATTGCCAGGGCGCCTGGCGCAATCCCTAACCCAACGGAGGTGTGACCATGAGTGAATACCGCGTCTGCGCCGACCCCGTACGCTCCTTCGCTGAGGCCTTCGCCGGGGAGATGGCGCGGATCGAACACCCCCGTATCGCGCTGTCGGGGGGATGCACGCCGCGACCGCTCTACCGGCTGTGGGCGCGGGAATACCGCACCGTGCTCCCCTGGGACCGGACGCACATTTTTCAGGTCGACGAACGCTGCGTGCGCACGGACAGTGACGCCTCCAACTGGAAACTGCTCCACGAGGCCCTGTTGTGGGCCATACCGGAAGCCCGGGCCTACCGGATGGAGACCGAGCGCGACGGGGCCGCGGAAGCCTACGAACAGGTGCTCCGAAACCACGTTCCCGCCGGGGAGGACGGGATTCCCCGGCTCGATCTGGTGCTGCTGGGCCTCGGGGCAGACGGGCACACCGCGTCGCTCTTCCCCGGCACCCCGGCGCTCCAGGAGCGGGAACGCCTGGTCGTACGCACCGATACCCCCGGGATCGAACCCGCCCGCATCACGCTTACGTTTCCCGTCCTGGAAGCCGCCCACCGGCGCTGGTTTCTGGTGACCGGGAGCGCGAAAGCCGAGGCAGTCGCGGCAGCCGATGCCCGCGCCAATCCTGCCGGAAAACTCGATGCCATCTGGTTTCTGGACGCGGAGGCGGCCTCGGCGATCTAGGTGCGCGGCCCGCTCGGGCCGCACAAATGGCCCATGCGTCCTTGAATTCCCCGGGGGAAAATCACTAAAATGGGGGTTGGGTGCCCGGATTGTCGCGGGCGTGTTGATGGTAACCACCGGTTGAGGGTCATTCGAATGGATAAGACAACAGCATCCCAGAAGTTTCAACAGTCGGTTCGGCTGTTTTCGCAGAAACGCTATGTGGAAGCGCTGATCCTGCTGGACGAACTGTATGCCGCGTTTCCGAAGCAGAAACAGGTCCTGTACGGACGGGCCCAGTGCCTGGCGGAGTTGCAGCGCCACGCGGAGGCCATTGCCGTGTGCGATCAAGCCATCGAGTGGTTTGACGATGCCAACGCGAAGAAACTGAAGGCCCGGATTCAGCGGGACAACTTCGACACGCTCGAGAACCCCACGGACCTGGCGAGCCTGCTG
Organism: Candidatus Hydrogenedentes bacterium UBA2224; assembly: GCA_002348185.1. Taxonomy (GTDB): domain Bacteria; phylum Hydrogenedentota; class Hydrogenedentia; order Hydrogenedentales; family SLHB01; genus UBA2224. The sequence continues at coordinate 5,589 of DDYW01000066.1, forward strand.
GGAAGCAGCGCGCCCTCCGCGGGCGGGGGCGCCGGCCTGCCCGACCTGTCCGGTCTGCTGGACCTTCCGCCGATGCCGGAGCCTGCCGCATTGGGTTACCGGCCCGCACGGTCGTCCAGGAAATGGGTTTACACCCTCCTGGCCTGCGCGGCCGGGCTGCTGGTGGTTCTCGCGGTCGGGTTTCCGGTGCTGGCCTCGATGAGGCAGGACGAGAAGTCCGGGGCACAGTCGGCCGCGCTCGCCGCGGCCGGGGACACCGGCGCGGCGACGGAAACCCAGGCGGCGCCGGCCGGGCCGCGCGGCTGCGAACGCCCGGAGACTATCGGGGGTTCCGGCACGGCCGAGACCATCGGCGAGGGCGAAGACACGATGACCCTGCTCCGGATCCAGGGGAACCGGTACGAACTCGGCTACTGGTACGGGAAACTTATCGCGGACCAGATCGCCGAGACTTGGAAGCTGGTGCAGGCCATGGCCGAGCGGGAAGGCATTCCCATGCAGATGGTGGATGGCGCCGCCGCGGCCCTGTGGCAGGAAAAGAATTTCGACATGGGCCCCTGGAGCACCGAGGTGCAGGGCATTGCCGACGGCTGCGCCGATGCCGGCCATCCCGAACTCACGTTCAGCGTGCTCAAGCGCATCGCGGCCATTCCCGACCTGTCCGAATACAATTGCAGCCTCTTTGTTGCGTGGGGGGCCGCCACGCTCAATGGCGAGACCTATCAGATGCGCAACCTGGACTGGTCCATGGACACCGGGTTCCAGAACTACCCCGTCGTGGCGGTGTACAGCCCGGAAGACGGGGTGAAGCATGCCGTCGTCGGGTTTGCGGGCGTGATCGGGGTGTCGGTGGGCGGCATGAACGTCGAGGGGCTTGCGGTCAGCGAAATCATGGGCCACTTCTGCGACAACGAGACCCTGGAAGGCATCCCGTTCCCGTTCCTGCTGCGCGACGTGCTGTATTTCGACCGCGACCTGCAGTCGGCCCTCGCCCGCATGAAATCGGCGACCCGGACCAATCAGTACCATTACGCGCTCGCGGATCCCAGCGCCCCGGACCCGAAAGGCCGGCTGCTGTTCACCAGCAACACGCGGTTTGACGAGTACACCGACAACCAGTCCGTCAACCCGCATCCGTGCGCCGATGTAAAGCCGTTCCACGAGGCGATGGACGATGTCGTGTACTGGAAGAACCACAACGGGCGCGACAACGACGTGCTGCACGATGCGATCCTGGAACGCTACGGCCAGATCGACGCCGAGAAAGCCATCGAGATCGCCAAGGCCGCATGCGTGGACGGCACTCTGGTCAGCATCATCTACCACAACAGCGGCAACGACATGTGGGTGGCGTTCGCGGAGGGCCTGACCCCCGGTCCGCGCCAGAAGTATGTGCACGTGGAACTCGACGACTGATCCCGCGGCGTTGCCAGCGCCGTTGAGATGAATCGCCGGATAAGGTGCAGGAACCTCCGCAAGGCCAATGCCGGTGGGGACGGTAGCGCACGGAGGTCTGCGATTGTACAGATTTCTGGCGCGCCAACGGCGCGATATGCCCCGGCGGTCACGGCCTCCTTGTCCACATCGTGTACATCTCCGGCGCGCCAACGGCGCGGAACATACCAGCCCAGCCTGGAGGGCTGGGTAGACGGATGTCCAAAGTGATGGAAGGGCTGAAAGCCCGCGACATCTGACTCCGAGGTCCGTATATGCCGGTCCTTCAGACCGGAAGAGCTGTGGGGACGCCGCTACGCACGCTTTGGTGTTGCGTGAACCCCGGAGGCCTTCCGGTGTAGCGCAGGCGTCTCGCCTGCATCCGAATCGCGGGTGGGAAATGCGATGCGGGGGGCCAGCGCCTCACGCAAAGGCGCCAAGACGCCAAGGCGTACGTTTCTATCCTGTCCATCCCGTCCACCGGGAGGCAAGGATGCAGGTGAGGCGCCTGCGCTACAAGAACAAGCATGCCGGGCCGGCGCGGCTGCGTGTCGCCGTGCGAACCGGAGAGCAGCCACGGGGGGCTGCCCCTACAATACAATGGGGCTCGGGAATGGGCAGCCATGCAGGCGCGACTACGCGTCCCGGTCTTGTGTCGCCCGCGGGGGGGGAGGATTCTGCCGTCCCTACGGGACTTGTGATTTGAGGGATGCGGAGGCTCCCACCACTGAAGTGGTGGGCTATTATCTGTCGTCCCTGCGGGACTTGGAGCCCTGCGCCTTCCTTAGCGCCAACGGCGCTCCGGACACGCGAATCTGCGCCGTTCCCCTCGCCATATCGGCCGTGCGGGCTGGGCTGGTATGTTATCGCGCCTTCGGCGCTCCGGAAGGCAGAATGGTCTCTTGTTTCACCACGTGGGTGAGTCGCAAGAGCTCCAGCGGCGGACTGCACCGCCTCCAGCACCGACTTCCGGCGCACTTCCTTGTGACTCATCACCAAATGTCCTTCCAAGGGAGCCCTCCTCTCGAAAAGCTCCCAGTGTGACATTTCTAACGAGTCCCAGGGGTGACATTATCAAAGAGTTTTGACAGGGGTTGAGATGACGCTTGAAATCCGTTCGGGCGTGCGCCATGCTGCTCCATCGGCTGCGTACGCCATTATGATGCCAACGACCGGGGCATGTCCCCGGTGCGGTCCGCGCCAGCCGGTGCGCGCTCGCGTCGCGAAGGAGGAACCCTGATGAATCAACGCACTACACGTGGAAAAATGACCCGGAGAACGTTTCTGGCCAGCACGGCGGCGCTGTCGGCCGCGTCGTGCGCGACCGTACCGCACGTCGTGACGGGGGCCGCCGCTGCCAAGACCCCGGCGAACGAACGGCTGAATCTCGGCGCCATCGGCTTCGGCGGCATGGGCGCGGGCAACATCCGGAACCTGTCCGGCGAACAGTTTGTCGCGCTGTGCGACGTCGACACCGAATACGCAGAACCCATTTTTGATGCGTTTCCCGAGGCCCGCCGGTATGCGGACTACCGGGAGATGCTGGCCGCCGAGAGCGACCTGGACGGCGTGGTCATCGCGACGCCGGACCATACGCACGCGGTGATCGCCATGGCGGCGATCAAGGCGGGCAAACACGTGTTCTGCCAGAAACCTCTGGCGCATGACGTGTACGAATGCCGGATGCTGGCTCAGGCGGCCGCCGAGGCGGGGGTGGTCACCCAGATGGGCATCCAGGGGCATGCGGGCAACGGCACGCGCACGGTCGTGGAATGCATCCAGGCCGGCGTCATCGGCGAGGTACGCGAAGTCCACGCCTTCTGTACGGATTCGTACTATCCCTGGGGGCATGAAAGCTGGAGCCCGAAGGAAGGGCGCGTGCCCGAGGAGACCGTGCCCGTGCCCGATACGCTGAACTGGGATCTCTGGCTCGGCCCGGCGGCGGCGCGCCCCTACCATCCCTGCTATCATCCCCGCGCGTGGCGCGCGTTCCAGGCGTTTGGCTCGGGCTGGATGGCGGACCGCGGCGCGCACAGCCTCGATTCGGTCAAGTGGGCGTTGAATCTCGGCCACCCGACCCGGATCAGCGCCACCTCCACGGGCACCACGGACGAGATGCATCCGGTGTCCGCGGTCGTGACCTTCGAATTCCCGAAACGCGGGAAGATGCCGCCCGCGACCGTCACGTGGTATACCGGCCTGCACGTTCCGCGTCCGGCGGAGGCGCCGGCGGGCGAACAGATCGGCGACGCGACCGGCGGTGTGCTGTATATCGGCAGCGAAGGTCTGATGACCTGCGACACCTACGGCGAGCGGCCCCGCCTGCTCCCGGCGGCGCGCATGGAGAAGTTCAAGGCGCCCGAACCGTCCATCCCGCGCGTGGAAGGCGAGAGCATCGAGGGCGACTGGGTCCGCGCGATCCGCAGCGGAACGAAAGCCTGTGCGGACTTTTCCTATTCGGGCCCGCTCACGGAGATCTGCGCGTTGGGAAACATCGCCAAACGTTTCGAGGACGCGCCCATCGAGTGGGACGGCGACGCCATGACGGTGACGAATCTTCCCGACGCAAACAAGTACGTCCGCACGGCGTATCGCGAGGGCTGGTCGCTGTAGCCTCGCGGGACGCGGGCCTCGCGCCGGTACTGTACTGTATGCGCGAGGCCCGGTCCGCCCGGCCACGGGCGTCACGTGCGGTGTCGTTCGCCGGGGCGGGGACGTCCACCCCGTCCACCAGAGGGAGACCGCCCATCTTCCACTTCGCTCAGTTTACGGCCCGCCTTCAACGGCGCCCCTGTCTGCATCGTGCTTACCGGGATTCGGGTGATCGGCGGCACTTGATTCCCAGTGTAACGATGCCTAGTCTGGTGGGGTAATTTGAACATTCCGCGTGCCGGGCCGCGCATGAAGGAGACAGGGTGATGATTCTGGATGGTTTGGGCAATCTGTGGGACCTCCTGTTGTCGCAGGTTATCGTGCTGGAACCCACGAACACGCTGTCGCAGCTCTACAACCTTTTGTACAATCTGCTGATGCTGTTCGCGACGATCTTCTGACAACGAGGCGAGGCCAGGCATGCGGGGGTACGCCGTGGTCCAACGGGGTGAGGCGTTGTGAACCGGCCGCTGGTATGGGTGGCCGGGGGAGTTTCGGCGGGGATTGTGGCGGGCGCGGGGGGATACGCGCCCGGCCTCCTGGTTCCACTGCTGGTGTGCGCGGGGGGCGTGGCCTGTCTGTACGCCTTTTCGGCGCTGTCGCTGTCGCGCCCGTTCGGGGTGTTCCTCTGTTTTCTGGGCGTTGGGGCCCTGCTGTACAACGCGGGCCACGCGGGTCCGCCCGGCGACCCGCTCAGCCGCTTCCTCGCGGGGTACGAACCGGGCCCGTGCCGCATCGAAGGGGTGGTGCGCGACGTGCCCTACGCCAGCCCGCCCGATGAATACGCGCGGTTTTTTCTGGAAGCCGACCGGCTGATGCTCGACGGCCGCGAAACCACTGTCCGGGGCGGCGTGCTTGTCAAATGGACCGACCCGGGCCCGCTGCCGTGGCCGGGCGCCCGGGTGGCGGTCTCCGGGCGCTGGGACCTGGCCCTGGCCCGTGTCAATCCGGGCATGCCGAGTTGGGAGGATGCCCTTCGTCGCGACCGCATCCACACGGCCCTCACGGCGCGGGGCGACGATAGCGTCGAGGCGCTCGCACCGGCCCCCTGGTATTCGGCGAAGCACGGGTCGGCCCGGCTGCGGCGGGCTCAGGCGGAGCGCTTCGGGCGGGCCATGCCCGCGCCGGCGCGGGCCTTCGCGCTGATGGTGTGGCTGGGCGACCGGAGCGGGCTGACGCCGGCCGGCTATGCCCGGTACGTCGACACGGGCACGTCGCACATCCTGGCGATTTCGGGCATTCACGTTTCGATCGTGTTCGTCACGGCGACGGCCTTCTTCGAAGCGTTGACCTCCACCCGCCGGCGGGCCTCGGTATTGGCCCTGCTGCTGGTCTGGCTGTTCGCGCTGATGGCGGGCGGGCGGGCCCCGGCGTTGCGGGCGGCCATCATGTTCACGATGTATGTGCTGGCGGATTTCGCCCGGCGGGAACGCGACGCGCCGACGGCCCTGAGCATTGCGGCGCTGCTTTTCACCGTGTGGCGGCCGGACATCCTCTTCGATGCCGGGTTTCAACTGTCGTTCTTGAGTGTCGCGTCGCTGCTCTTGTTTCTTCCCCACTTCTCCGGGCTCCTGGAACGCTTTCCGTACTACCTTCGCCAGCCGCTCGCGATGCCGGTGGCGGTGCTGGTGTTGCCGCTTCCCATGGCGGCCTACCACTACAACAGCATCTCGCTCGCGGCGCCGCTGGCCAACCTGCTGGTGGTGCCCCTGCTGGGGATGGGGTTGTGGCTCTGTTTCGCCACCAGCGCCCTGTCTTTTGTCTGGATGGGCGCCGCCGCCCTGTTCGGTCACGCCCTGCTGCCCGTCACACTGCTCATCGGATGGATCATCGACACCGTGCGCGGTCTTCCGGGCGCCCACGTCGACGTCTCGCGTCCCTCGGGCACGGCCCTGCTGTGTTACTGGCTGGCCTTGGGCGTTCTGGTCCTGGCGTTCGAAAACCCGCCATGGCGGCGCAGGGCGGGTGTGGCGGCAACGCTCCTGCTGGTTCTGGCGGTGCTGAGCTGGCGGCCGGCGCCCGTGCCGGAAGCGGTCGTCCTGGATATCGGCCATGCCGACGCCATCTACATCCACACGCCCGGCGGCGATACGATCCTGATCGACGGCGGCGATCGTTCTCCCTATGGGGACGCGGGTGAACGCGTGCTGGTACCGTTTCTGCGCGCGCGCGGCATCCGGCGACTCGACAAAGTCATCCTGACGCATCCGCACCGCGACCACCTCGGCGGCCTGCTCACCGTGTTCGAGGAACTGCCGGTCGGGGAACTGCTGGCCGGGGCGGAACTGAACACGCACGACCCGGAGACGGAGGAGGCCCGGCTGGCCGTTCTCTGCGCCGAACACGCGGTTCCGGTGCGCACGCTGCGGGCCGGCGACAGCATCGCGCTGGCCGGGGCGGCGCTTGACGTGCTGCATCCCGACCCGGCCCGGGCCGACGCGCCCAATCCGAACAACCGGTCGGTGGTGTGCCGGTTCCGGTGGTCCGGCGGCAGCCTGTTGCTCACGGGAGACATCGAACAACCCGTGGAGGAGGCCTTGTGCGGGTCCGCGTGCCGGAGCGATCTGCTGAAGGTTCCGCATCATGGGTCGGATACCTCGAGCACCGGGCCTTTCCTCGACGCCGTCGCGCCGCGCTACGCCCTGGTATCGACGGGGCCCTGGCAAGGTGGGGAGGCCGTTTCCCAGGCCGTACTCGACCGGTGCCGTGAACGGGGCATCACGGTCTTGCGTACGGACCGCCACGGCGGCATTCGCATCCGTCTGCTCGAACACTCCTTCGCCATCGAGGCCGCGCGGCTTCGGCGGAATTACCCCGTAATTGCCGGCACGACACCGGCGGCGCGAGTGCTTGTGCCGGGTACGGCCATGCGGTATGCTGAGACAGGGAGGGGATTGCGATGAGGCCGCGCGTGTACCGGCGCATGACGCTGGCGATTCTGTTTCTGGCGGTCTGTCTGCCTGGATTTGCCGCGGAACCGCCTGCCGTGGAGGCCGCGCCGTCCACCGCACGACCGGCAGCCTGGGCCGAGCCGCTCGAGATGGAGGGCGTGCCCAATCTCCACAAGGTATCCGATACGCTCTACCGCAGCGCGCAACCCACCGCCGAAGGCATGCGGAACCTCCAGGAACTCGGCGTCAAGACCATCATCAACCTCCGCTCGTTTCATTCCGACCGCCAGGAGATCGGCGAGACGGGCCTCGGATACGAACATATTTATATGAAGGCCTGGCATCCCGAGGAGAAAGAGATCGTACGGTTTCTCCAGCTCGTGACCGACCCCGACCGGACCCCCGTGCTCGTCCATTGCATGCACGGCGCCGACCGGACGGGCGTCCTGTCCGCCGTGTACCGCGTCGCCGTCGAAGGGTGGACCAAAGACGAGGCCCTCCGGGAGCTCACCCAGGGAGGATTCGGGTTCCACCGCTTCTGGAAGAACCTCCCGGAATGGTTCGAGAACCTTGATATCGACGCGATGAAACGGCGCGCGGGGCTCGCGGATGAACCCGCGCCCCTTGCCCCCGAAGCCCCCGCGCCGGTCCGCTGACGTTCCGGTCCCGGCGCACTCTCTCTCGCACGCGACCCGGCGCATCTGCTATCGTGCCGGGCATGGGGAGAAGCGCGCATCCCGCGCGGAAGGAGTGGCGGTTCCATGGGACAACTCAATGGCCTGGACTGGGGCATCATCGTGCTGTATTTCGGCGTGGTGTTCGGGGTGGCGGTGTGGGCGGCGCTCACCAACCGGAAACAGCGCGACAACTCGGCGGGCTATTTCCTCGCGGGGCGCAACGTGGGCTGGTTTGTCATCGGCGCGTCGATGTTTGCGTCGAACATCGGCTCGGAGCATCTGGTGGGCCTGGCGGGCGCGGGGGCATCGACGGGCGTGGTGCTGGGCCAGTTCGAGGTGCAGGCGTCGCTGGCGATCCTGGTGCTCGGGTGGCTGTTCGTGCCGTTCTACGTGAAGAGCGGCGTGTTCACCATGCCTGAATTCCTCGAACGGCGCTATTCGCCCGCCGCGCGGTGGTATCTCGCAGTCGTTTCGATCATCAGTTACGTCCTGACCAAGATCTCGGTCACGATCTACGCGGGGGGCGTCGTGTTTACCGCGCTCATGGGCATCGAATTCTGGACCGGCGCCATCATCGTTGTACTCGCCACGGGCGTCTACACGGTGTTTGGCGGGTTGCGGGCCGTGCTCTACACCGACATGATCCAGGCCCTGGTCCTGATCGGCGGGTCGGCCGCGGTTACCGTTATCGGTCTCCAGCAAGCCGGCGGATGGAACTCACTATGCGAGGAGGCCGGCCCCGGTATGATGAGCATGTGGAGGCCCTTCAGCGATCCCGATTTTCCGTGGACCGCGGTCCTGCTCGGCGCGCCCATTCTGGGCCTCTGGTACTGGTGCACCGACCAGTTTATCGTGCAGCGCGTGCTGTCAGCCAAAAACGAAGAAGAAGCCCGCCGCGGCACGATCTTCGCCGGCTTCCTCAAACAGTTGCCCCTGTTTATCTTTGTGATCCCCGGCGTGATCGCGTACGTCCTCGTCCAGCGCGGCAGCATCGCGCTGGGCCGTCCCGACGAGGCGTTGCCGGTGCTGATCGCACGGCTGCTGCCGGCCGGGATTCGCGGACTGGTGGTCGCGGGGCTGTTGGCGGCGTTGATGAGTTCCCTGTCGTCGGTGTTCAACTCGTGCTCGACCCTGATCACTTGGGACGTATACCGCAAACTGCGCCCGGCCGCCTCCGAGCACCACCTCGTCGTGGTGGGGCAGCTCTCGACCGTGGTGCTGGTGGTTCTGGGCCTGGCGTGGATCCCGTTCATGCGGTTCATTTCGGGCGAGCTGTACACCTACCTCCAGAGCGTGCAGTCCTACATCGCGCCGCCGATCACCGCGGTGTTCCTGCTGGGGATCTTCTGGAAACGCGTGAACGCCCAGGGCGCGCTGGCGGCGCTGTTCACCGGATTCGTTCTCGGCATGGGCCGCCTCGTTGCGGAACTCATGCGCCACAACCTGACAGGATGGCTGCACACGTTTGCCACGATCCATTTCCTGCACTTCGCGCTGTTCCTGTTCCTGCTCTGCTGCGGCATCCTCGTCATCGTAAGCCTGCTGACGCGTCCCGCGCCGGACAGCCAGCTCGCGGGCCTCACCTTCGCCACCACGGAAGGCGTCGAACTCCGGAAAGGACTGTGGTCGCGCGCTGGCCTCGCCTTCACGCTCATCCTGCTCGGCATCGTCTGCGCCGTGTGGTATTACTTTTCGCCTCTGAACCTGGGGTAAAGGACCTCGCCAGCCTGTTCAGGAGACCGCGTGCCGAGCTGGCGCCCGACGCTTCCGAACCACGCCGTTTTCCACTTCGAAATCGCAGATCAGCGGCATGTGGTCGGAGTACGTGACGGGAGGGATGCGGAAATTGGTGACGTGAATGGACGGACTGTGCAGGATGAAATCGAGCTGGCGGCGGGGTTTCCGGCTCGGGAAGGTGGGCCAGGCCTGCGCGTTCGCGTTCTGGAGGCCCGAAGCCGCCATGAAAAGGCCCAGTTCGCGGTCGCCCCAGAACGCATTGAAATCGCCCGCAACGATCTTGGGTTTGCGCACCTCGGCGAACAGCGCGTAAAGGCTGCTCAACTGGTACTGGCGATGGCGGTACTTGAGCGACAGGTGGACCAGGAAGATCTCGAAGGTCTCGAATTCCAGCCGGATGACCAGGCGTTTTATGCCCTCGCTGAAATAGTGCCGGCGATGCGCTTCGATCGCCTGGTTGGTGATGAACGCGTTGCCCTGTTCGCGCAGGACCGGCATGCGGTGGAGAACGGACGACCGTGAATACTTCGATTCGTATACGTGGGTCTGGCCCAGCTCGTGCGCGATGGCCTCGGCCTGATTCGTCTTGGCGGAACGGTACGACCCGTTATCCACCTCCACCAGACCGATGATGTCGGGACGTTCCGATTTCAGGAACTCCGCGATCTTCTTCAGATTGGTCTGGGTGCGGCGCAGGTATCCGCTGAACGGAAACGGGACATGGTAGTCCCATCCCGCCCCCGTTCCGTAGCGTATATTGTACAGAAGAAACCGCATGTCAGGGTATTGACTTTCCCCCATCCACGGCGTGTTGCCGGGGGGGAGATATGCGCCTCTACTGTACGCCCGGCGCGGCCGCAACGCAACCGTCCTGACGTGGAAAACGCCGCCTCGAATGGATACACTCTACCCATCGCCAACGCCACAACCGCAACCGGGAGACGTCATCCGTCATGCACAAGGAACGAGCCGCTCAACAAGCCGCCTTGCAGGGAAGCATGAAGGCGGTCAGCGCCATCGAACGCAAGGGAAAACCCAAAATCGGGGCCGAAGAATTCCTGGCGCTGGCCCGGCGCTTCGGTTTGTCCAGAAAAACCCTGGCCAAAATCAGGCAGGCCCTTTCCGAAGAAGACCTGGGCGCGGGGCCGTTTTTCGCCAATTACTACGGCAACCTGAAGGAATCGAGCGTCCAGGCCTTTGAACGGACGGCCCGCGAGGTCTTCGGCGTGAAGCATGCCATCGGGGTCAACTCGGGCACGGGGGCGTTGCACAGCGCATTTGTGGCGGCCGGCGTGGGCCCGGGCAAAGAGGTGATCTGCCCGGCCATCGGGTTCTATGCCACGGCGGCCGCGGTTGTCCAGGCCAACGGCGTGCCGGTGTTCTGCGATGTCGACGCGTCGCTCGCCATGGATCCGGCCCGGATCGCCCCGCTGATCACAAAGCGCACCGTGGCCATCGTGCCGACCTGCGTCATGGGGAGCGTCCCGGACATGGCGGCCATCATGAAGGTGGCCCGCGCACACAAGCTCCGGGTGGTCGAGGACTGCGCACAGTCGTGCGGGGCCCGTTTCCGGGGGCGGAAAGTGGGCACGTTTGGCGACCTGGGCTGTTTCAGCATCTCCGCGTACAAGATCGTGGGCGGCGGGGAAGGCGGCCTGCTCCTTACCAATTCCCAGCGGCTGTGGGAACGCGCCAACGGCGTGGCCGAATGCGGCGGCCTGTGGCGTCCCGACCGCTTTGCGCCGCCCCGCTATCCCGACGAGCTGTTCGCCGGGACCAATTACCGCATGTCGGAACTCGAAGCGGCGGTGGACGTGGTGCAACTCCGCAAGTCCGACGCCACCGTGCGCCGATTCAACGCGGTGAAACAGCGCATTCTGGGCCGGCTCAAGACCTTCCGCGGCATCACCCCGCAGAAACTCAACGACCCGGACGGGGAAGTCGGCTACACCCTGCGGTTTTTCCCGGAGAACTTCGCGCTGGGCGAGCGAATCGTGCGCGGATTGAAGGCGGCCCGGCTGGATGCGGGCATGCGCGGCCCAAGCGCGCCTCCCGACTGGCACATCTACCATTCCATGTTCGGCGTGACGCTCAAGTCGAATGCCGACGGGCCCGGCTGCCCGCTCCATTGCCCGCGGTACCGGGAGGCCGGAGGGAATATCCGCTACGCCCGCGGCGACTGCCCCGTGGCCGACGACCTGTTCGACCGGATGATCAACGTGAATCTCAATCAGTGGTATACCGCCGCCGATTGCCGGGAGATCGCCGCTCGCATCAACGCGGTTCTGTCGGCGCATTGCAGAGAAGATTCCGGCGCCGCTCCCTGGCGCTGAAACAGGCAAGAGGCTCATTCGGCCCGGCCACGGTTGCGTGCAGTGGGCCTGGGTTGAATTTCACGCGACGTGTTTTGTGCCGCAGCCGAATGAGCCTCGTTGGGAGCCCTGAATCTTCTGCGGGCATTCGGGGGAGTGTCATGCCGTCAAGACGTGCACGAGGCCGGTCCGTCGCGCATAACCGCGCGGGCTGGGCCGGAATTGTCAGCGCGCCTCCTTCCACCGACGATTCGGACATGACACCCCGCTCGAATGCCAAACTGCCTATGGGAAACCGCCGGACACGGCGTTTTTCGGGCCGCACCCCCGGCGGGAATGCCGGTTCCGTCGCGCAAGCGCACCCTTCAATGCAAGCGCCCATACTACAATCCGCACGATGCCGCCGTTACAGCGCGTCCAGGCCCGGTGCGGGCCGGTTGCGCCGGGGTGGCTGCGAATAACGCGAAAACACTTGGAAAATGCGGAACACCGTGCTAAGATCCCGCCATTACGTCCGGAGTAAAACCCTGTCAGGTGCAAGTGAATTCCGGGACGCAAACGAGGAAGGAAGACCCCGATGAAGAAACTGTTGGCGACATTGCTGGTGGGTGTTTTTGTGGTCATGATGGCAGGCTGCAGCGGCGGCGCGAAAGACGCGGCGCCCGCGGGCGGCGAAACCGAAGAAACCCTGGCTCCGCCTCCGGCCGGCACCGTGGAGACGCCTCCTGCCGCGCCGGTGGAACCCGCCGTCGAGGCCCCGGGCGACACGGCGGCGGCCGACCCCGCGGCCGCGGGCGCAGCCGGACTGTCCGGCACCAAGTGGCAGTTGGGTGAATACGTGGTGGATTTCAAAGACGACGGAAAAGTGCTTGTCAAAGGCGGCCAGATTGCCACCCTGATGCCGGATGGCGCCGAGGGTGAGTACAAGGTCGAAGACGGCAAGTTCTCGGTCAGCGTGCTCGGCCAGAGCTTCAACGGCACGTGGGACGGCTCGAAACTCGTGGTGGATGGCAACGAGGCCGTGCCGCAATAACCTTCTCGATGCAGTGTCTGCGCCGGCGCCCGGGATGTCCGGGCGCCGGTTTTTCGTCCCAGCCGCTCCCGTTCGCGCGGGGTTCGGCCGCCCGCGGCCGCGGCGCTGCTTCATTTGAGGCAGGATGCCGCATTTGGGCGCGTCAGCCCGGCGCGCCGCAGGCGCCGTGCGGGGGGGGGCGGAGGTTGCAAACCCTTGAAAATCAATGCTATCGTAGCGTCTCCTCTGCATCCCCCCATGCGGGCACGATCATTGCAGGCCTCGCGGTGGGGATGTATGTCATCGGCCGGTCAGGGGCGCCTGCTCTGTCTGGTGTGACGGGATGTGGCGGCGCTGCGCGGCCCCAACGGCTGCTGAACAAACGGATCGAGAAACGCGCCCGGGTCTTCGGAGCGCGGGGTCCAGGCTCAGGAGTATTCGCGACATGATCAAGACACAGAACCTCACCATGCACTATGGGCCCGTGCGGGCCCTGGATCGTGTGTCGTTCGAGGTGAAGCAGGGCGAGATTGTCGGCCTGCTCGGCCCCAATGGCGCGGGCAAATCGACGACCATGAAGATCCTCACGACCTATCTCCACCCCACGAGCGGCACGGCCACTGTCGGGGGGATGGACGTGCTCGAGAATCCGCTGGGCGTGCGCAAGATCATCGGGTACCTGCCCGAGGTGCTTCCCCTGTACATGGACATGGAGGTCCGGGCGTACTTGAGCTTCGTGGCGCGGTCGCGGGGCCTCGGCGGCGCGAAACTCCGTGAACGCACTGAGGTGGTGCTGGAGGAATGCGGGCTTAAGCCCATGTACCGCAAGATCATACGCGAGCTTTCCAAGGGCTACCGCCAGCGCACGGCCCTGGCCCAGGCCCTCATACACGACCCGGAGATCATCATCCTCGACGAGCCCACCTCCGGCCTGGACCCGCACCAGATCATTGAGATTCGCCAATTGATCCGGCGGCTCGCCAGCGGTCGCACCGTAATCCTCTCCACCCACATCCTCCAGGAGGTCGAGGCCGCCGCGGACCGGATCGTCATCATTAACCGGGGCCGCATCGTTGGCGACGGCACGCTCGAGGAATTGCGCGAACGCGCCAAGAAACACGACCGCGCCGAGGTCTCGGTGCGGGGTGAACGCAACGAGATCGAACGCCTGCTGTCGGGCCTCGAGGGCACGCGCCGCGTGCATTTCCTCAGGGAATCCGACGGATTCGTGTCATTTCAATTACTCGGCAAGCCGGGGTCGCAGCAGTGGCGCGAAATCGGCAAGCTGGCCCGGTTAAAGGGCTGGGAGCTGCGCGAACTCACCGAGCGCCCGCTGAGCCTGGAAGAGACCTTCCTGGCGCTCACGGAACCCGAAGCCCTGGCGAAGAGCGAAAAGGGAGAGGCAGGATGAAGAACATCAAGACAATCGTTTCGCGCGACCTGGGGGCCTATTTCACGTCCCCCGTCGGGTACATTTTCATCATTGTGTTTCTCGCGATGAGCGTGGGGATCTTCATGACGTCGTTCTTCACGTTCCCCATGGCCGACATGCGCAATTTCTTCGCCAACCTGCCCATCATCCTGTGCGTGTTCATCCCCGCGGTGACCATGCGCGTATGGGCGGAAGAGCGCAAAGAAAACACCTGGGAACTTCTCCTGACCTTCCCGATGCGGGCGCGGGAACTCGTGCTGGGCAAATACTTCGCTACGCTGGCGTTTTACCTCATCACGCTCGCGGCCACGTTTACGGTGCCGCTCATGCTCGCCATGCTGGGCAACCCCGACGGCGGCATGATTGCCGGCGGCTATCTGGGCGCGACCCTGCTCGGAGCCATGTTCCTGTCCATGGGCCTGTTTTTCTCGGGGTTCTGCAAGGATCAGATCGTGGCCTTCGTGGTGACCCTGCTTGCCTGTTTTGCCGTGTTTCTCGTCGGCACAAATTTCATCGCGGGGTATATTGACGGATTTTTCCCCGGCCTGGGCTCCGCCCTGAGCCAGATGGCCGGCGTGATCGACCACTACAACGCGTTTATCCGCGGCGTGGTGGAAGTGGGCGATGTGCTGTATTTCGTGGGATGGACGGTCCTCTTCCTGGTGCTGAACGCGCTGTATATTGAAGGGCGCAGCCGGCCGGGCATCCGCCTCCAGTTTGGCGCGGCCATCGCCCTCTGCCTGGGGATCGGCCTCGCCCTCAACTGGCTCACCATCGACACCAGCCTCTACCGGTTCGACCTCACGGAGGACAAGATCTACACCGTGTCGCCCGCGGCGAAGCGCATTCTGTCTGAGGTCAAACGCCCGGTGCAGGTCAATCTCTACATCACGCCCAAGAGCGACATGCCCACCGCCTACACCCAGCTTGAGCAGGACATCACGGGCAAGCTCGAAGAACTTCGGGTCGCGTCCAACGGCATGATCGAGCCCGACGTCGTATACCTGCAGGCGGCAAACGTCATGACCAGCGCGCCCGCCTTCGGAGAGGAAGAGGCGGAGGAGGACCAGACCGACAAGGCCGAGAAACGCATGCTCGAAAAAGGCGTGGAACCGTTCGGCGTGCAGGTCATGTCGGGCGACGAGATCAGCCAGAAGCTGATCTATTCGAGCATCGGCGTGGGACTGGGCGCGGAAGCCGAGGAGATCATCCCCCAGGTGACGCCCGAGACGGTGCAGCAGCTCGAGTACCGGCTGATCAACATCATCTTCAAACTCACGCGCGAGAAAAAGCCCGTCGTGGCCCTGGTCGCCCCGAAGGAATCGTTCAACATCGACCCGCAGATGCGGCAGATCATGATGCAGATGGGCCAGGCCATTCCCGAACAGCGCGATCCCTACGACGTGCTGCAGGCCTACCTGGAATCGGAGAAATATGAAGTGCGGCGCGTCGACTTGACCAAGGACAGCCCCCTGCCCGAGGAATACGACACGCTGGCCGTCATCAACCCGCGGCAGTTGAACGAGCGCCAGCGGTGGGAGATCAGCCGCGCGCTGGCCTCCGGCAAGTCGGTCATCCTGGCCGTGCAGAACTACCTGTGGGATTACCGCACCAGCAGCCGCGGCATCACGATGGCCCGCCAGGACGAAAACCCGCAGGTCAATGAGCTGCTCGAAAAATACGGGCTGAGCGTGGACGACGACCTGTTGATGGACGTCAACAGCTTCCCGCTGCGGATTCGCAGCAACGATCCGCTCCAGAACCTGCTCGGCGGCGGCACGCCGATCACCAGCCCGATGCACATCGAGGTCACCAGCGAACAGATGGACAGCGAGACCTCGATCACGAGCCGGCTCGGGTTCATCACGTACCTGTGGGGAACGGCCCTCACGATTGACCAGGAAGAACTCAAGAAGCACGGTCTCGAGGCGCGTGTCATCATGCACACGAGCGACAAGGCCTGGACGGCCCCGCCCGATACGCAGTTGAGCCAGGAATTGTTTGAGCCGCCCGCCGACGGCGATCAGTATCCGCTGATGGCCCTGGTGACGGGGTCCTTCCCCGACGCCTACACGGGCCAGGAACGGCCGAACTGGCCGCCGCCCCAGCCGCAGCCGGGCATGCCGCCCATGCCGCCGTCGGACGAGGAGGAAGGGCCCGTCCCGCCGTTGACCGCGGCCCCGGGCAAGCTCATTCTGCTCGGCGCGTCGCAGATGTTCCGCAGCGATTTCCTGCAGCAGTCGAACGCGGACCTGTTCCTCAACAGCATCGACGCGCTGACGCTGGGCGACGATCTGGTGAACGTGCGCAGCCGCAAACCGGTGGACCGCACGATCTCGAAACCGAGCGCGAACCAGGTCAACGCATGGAAATTCGTCAACTACGTGCTGGTGAGCCTGGTCATCATCGCGGTCGGCGTGATCGTGACCGTGGTGCGGCGGCAGGCGCGCAACGCGTACACGGTATCCTTTATGAACGAGAGCCCGCCGGCCGAATGACGGCGGCGGAGCAACCCGAAGAGACACTGGCAACGGCCCGATAGGGATTGTGGAGAGGTGCCATGAGAAAGTGGAAGAATCTGGTTCCCCTGGCGGTGATCCTGGCCATTCTGGCGGCCTTGGTCGTGTTGAAGCAGGTCCAGAACCGCCCGGTGGCGATCGAGGAACAGCTTCAGGCGAAAGTCACCCCGCTTGTGCCCGAAACCGTCACCGAGGGCGCGATCACCCGCATTGACCTCTACACGGGCGCCAAGCCGGACGAAAAGGTGACCGTCCAGCGGGATGCCGCCGACCCGAATGTCTGGCGCGTCACCAGCCACTTCAACGCCCCAGCCAACAAAGACAAGATCGACGAGTTCCTCGAGAAACTGACCGGCCTGCAGGGCGAGTACCGCGCCGGCGACGTTACCGGCGACGATCTGGGCGAGTTTGACCTGGCCGAGGACAGCGCGTTCCACGTGCTCGCGTATACCGGGGACGCGGAAACGCCCGCCGTGCACCTCCTGAACGGCAAGGCCCCGAAATCCGGCCAGGTCTTCGTGCGTACGGCCGATGGAAACACCATCTACGTCGCCGATGTCAACTTCCGCAGCGAAGCCATGATCTGGAGCGAGGAAGCGGGCGCCGCGCCCGAGCCCGGACCCTGGGAAGACAAGGACATCGTGAAGGTCGACGCGGAAGAGATCACCAGGGTCGCCGTCACCATGCCGGACAAAGCGCTCGTGTTCGAAAAGCGCGAGAAACCTGTTGAGAAGAAAGAGGGCGAGGAAGAGAAGCCGGCCGAAGGCGAGGAGGCCGCGCCGACGCCCGCCGAAGCGCCCGCGCCCGAATTCGAATGGGTGCTGGCGTCGGGCGGCGTCGCGGGTCAGACGTTCAAACAGGCGGGACTCGACGCGCTCGTTCGCGCATTCAATCCGCTGAGCGCGACCGAGATCGTGGACCCCGGCAAGCTGGAGGACTGGAACCTGGCCACGCCCGGGTTCACGTGCGTGCTGACCCTCAAGGACAACAAGGAAGTCGTCCTGGAAGGCGGATTGCCGGCGTCAAGCGCCGACGGGTACGTGCGGGTTGCCGGCGCCGCGGAACCCGTCGTCTACAAGCTGTCGTCGTACAACTTCGCCAAGGTGTTTCCGAAAGGCTCCGATTTCTTCGACCTGCAGACCCTGGCCCTCGACAAGGAAGCCCTCACGCGCATCGAAATGCAATTGCCGGGAACGCGAGCCGTCCTCGCCAAAGAGGGCGCCAACTGGACCGTCGCCGAACCCGCGGCGGACCTCGAGGTGGATAGCACCGCGATCTCGACCCTGGCCGGCGCCCTCGCCGCCTGGAAAGCCGCCGACTACACCGATTCCGCGGCGCTGGGCGAGCCGGTGCGTACTATCACCTTCACCACAAGCGACGGCGCGTCGCACGTGCTCGAAATCGGCGGCCCCTCGCGGTCGATTGACGGCAATTACGCGCGCCTGGACGGCGGTCCCGTCGTGGCCATGACCAAGGGCGACGTGGGCAAGGTCCTCGTCGAGCCCAGGAACCTCTACCGGCGCGCGCTTCTCGAGAAGATCGCCGATGACATCCAGTCCGTGGCCATTACGCCGGCCGGCGGCGAGGCCCTCGTCCTCACCCGCAACGAAAGCGGCGCGTGGATGTTCGGGGACGCCGAAGCCAACCCGGATACCGCGGGCGACATCGCTGAGACTATCGCGGACATTCAGGCGGAGGACATCCTGTTCGGAAGAGCGTCCGCCGATTTTGTGCCCCAGGCGACCATCGACGTCACCGTCAAGACGGGCGAGACCTGCAAACTCCTGCTCGGGGCCGAAACCGATGCCGGAAGGGAGTTCGTGATGGAGGGCAAGGCCTCGGTCTTCGTGATGGCCAGGGAAGACGCCGCCGCCCTGACCCCGTCGCCGGATTCGTTGAAGATACCCGAGCCTGTGGAAGCCCCTGCGGCCGAAGCCCCTGCGACCGAAGCCCCTGCGGCTGAAGCCCCTGCGGCTGAAGCCCCTGCGGCTGAAGCCCCTGCGGCTGAAGCCCCAGTTTCCGCGCCCACGGAAAGCGCCGCTGCCCAGCCGTAGTCGCGACGAATGAGAAGGCTGCGCCCCGGACGCAGGAAGGAGCGGTCATCATGTACCGCATGCTGATCTTGTGCAGTGTGATGGCGTGTCTTGCCGCTGTCCCGGTCCCGGCGCAGGACAGCGTGGACGCGTCGCGGCGAAACGCGATTGTGCAGGCCATTGAGAAGGCCGCGCCTGCCGTGGTGTCCATCAATGTGGTGGAAACCCGCGCGGAAGTCCCCCCCCTGTTCCGCGACTTCTACGAGTTTTTTGATCTGCCGTCGCCGCGGCAGCGCGTTCAGAATCGGCGCATCGATTCCGTGGGAAGCGGGTTCATCATCGATCGCGAAGGCCACATTCTCACCAACTACCACGTTCTGGAGGAGGCCAGCGGGATTGCCTCCGTAACGTTGCCGGACGGGCGCGATCTGAAGGCGGCGATCGTGGGCGTTGATCCGCGCACGGACCTCGCGCTTCTCCAGGCCGAGGGCGCCGGCCTGCCCTTCGCGGCCCTGGGGGAGTCCGACGACCTGTACATCGGGGAATGGGTCATTGCGATCGGCAATCCGTTCGGGCCGCTCATCAGCGATCCCCAGCCCACGGTCAGTGTGGGCGTGGTCTCGGCGAAGAACCGGCGGCTGAGCCCGAGCATCGGTAACGGCGCCCGCCTGTATCAGAACATGATCCAGACCGACGCCGCCATCAACCCCGGCAACAGCGGCGGCCCGCTGGTGAACGCCCAGGGCCAAGTCATCGGCGTAAACACCATGATCTTCTCCCAGAGCGGCGGCAGCGTCGGTTTGGGTTTCGCCATCCCCATAGACCGCGCGCGCCGCGTCGTGGCCGAACTCCAGCGGTTCGGGCGCCGGCGCGATCCCTGGGCCGGGTTCAAGGTCGAGGACATCGCCGGGCTGCGTCCCGATTTCGCCCGCCAGCAGGGGATCACGATCGACCACGGCTGCCTGGTGGTCAACATCCTCCGGGACTGCCCCGCCTATGCCGCCGGGTTGCGCCCCGGCGACGTCATCATCGGCATCGCGGGCCAGGAGGTGCTGCGTTCGAGCGACATCGATTTCGCCATCTGGGACCATTTCGTGGGCGACGCGCTGTCGCTTGAAATCGACCGCCAGGGCGAGCGCAAGACGCTGACGTTTGTCCTCGAAGAGCTGAGCCGCTGACCCCGCGCGCGCTGCTCAGGTTCCAAGGCCGTACAGCGCGCCGAACTTGTGGTTCAGGTAGGCGAGATAGGGCTCGGGCGAGAGTTCCGCGCCGGTGATGTCGTGCAGGAGTTCGCGTGCCAGTTTGCGGCGGCCGTGGACGTGCACGTTCGCGCGGAGCCACGACAGGAGCGGCCCGAAATAGCCCCGCTCGACGTTTCCCCAGAGATCCGGGATCTGTTCGAGCATCGCATTGAACACCTGGGCCGCATAGAGGTTGCCGAGGGCGTAGGTCGGAAAATATCCGAAGGCTCCGTGCGCCCAGTGGATGTCCTGAAGGCAGCCGTGGGCATCGTCGGGCACGTCGAGGCCAAGGTACTCCCGGACCTTGGCGTTCCAGGCGCCGGGAATGTCCCCCACGTCAAGGTCGCCCTCGATTAACGCCACCTCGAGTTCGAACCGGATGATGATGTGCAGGTTGTAGGTGCATTCGTCGGCTTCCACGCGAATCAGGGACGGTTTGGCCAGATTCACCGCGGCATAGACGTCCTCGGGCGCGACGGTGTCGAGCCGCCCGGGGAAGAAGCCTCGCATGATCGGGAGGTAGTGGCGCCAGAACGGCAGGCTGCGGCCAATCTCGTTTTCCCACATGCGCGACTGCGATTCGTGCATGCCGAGAGACGGCGCGTCGCACAGGGGCGTGCGGCGATCGCCCTCGGCGTGGCCCTGCATGTAGAGCGCATGCCCGCCCTCATGGATTGAGCTCATGAGACACGAGAACAAGGCCTCTTTCGTAGCGCGCGTCGTCACGCGCACGTCGCAGGTGTCGAAATAGATCGAGAAGGGATGGATCGAGGGGTCCTGGCGGCCCGCTTCGAAATCGTAGCCCATGTCCTCCAGCACGCGCAGCGAAAACGCCCATTGCGCGGCTTCGTCCCAGTCGCCGGCGAGCCACGCCAGCCCGGGCTGGCCCGCGGCCACGATACGTTCGACCAGCCGGCTCTGTTCGGCCGCAAGCCCCGCAAACAGGCGTTTGACTTCGGCGGTGGTCATACCCCGCTCGTAGTCCCCGAGGAGGGCATCATAGGGCGATTCCGCGTATCCCAGGTACTCCGCCTTCTGCCGCGCCAGGGCGAGAAGCCGTTCGAGGTTCGGGCGAAACAGCGCGAAATCCGACGTCCGGTGCGCGTCCACCCACACGGCGAGGGCCCGGCTCTGTTCCTGCGCAAAGGTGTGCACGAAGTCTTCGGGCAGCTTCGTGGCGCGGTTGTAATCGTAGAGGGCCACCTCCACGAGCGTGGCGTCGGCGGCCTCGAGTGCGCTGGCCCGCGCGTGCAGTTCCCGCAGCAGGTTGCCCAGGCTTTCCGCGGTGAACAGGCGGTGCTCGAGGGCGCTCAGGGTGGCCAGTTGCCAGCTCCGGGCCTCCCCGCCCTTCGGCGGCATGCAGGTTTCCTGGTCCCATTGAAGCAGGGCAATCGCGTTATGGATATCGCTGACCTCGCCAAGTTTCCGCCGCAGGTCCTGGAGATCGCCGTCCATGCTCACGAGTCGCCTCCCGCGCCCCGCTGACCGCGCTGCGGGGCCGTTCATGGTTGTGTATGGGGCCGTCGCCCCGGCCCGCCGCGTTACAGGGCCAGCACCGGCACCCGGAGCCGGCGCGCCGTGTCCGCCACGTCGTCGCGGCAGGTGAACAACAGAATCTGCGGCACTTCCTTCAGCGCAGCCAACAACGACAGCGCCCGTTCCAGGCGCGCGTCGTCGTAGTTGGCAAAGGGATCATCCAGCAGCATCGGCACGCGCTCGCCTTCTTCGGACAGGCTCGTCATCAGGGCCAGCCGCAACGCCAGATAGATCTGGTCGACCGTCCCCTTGCTGAGGTTTTTCTGCGGCGTGCTATTGAGCCGGTCGGTCAGCGGAATGCGCACCGTCACCTGGAGGTCGCGGCTCAACATCAGCTCCGTATACGCGCCGTTCGTGATCTGGCCGAGGTAGCGGCTCGCGGTTCGCGCGAGAATCGGCGCGATGCGCGAATGGCGGTCGCGGGCCACCTCCTCGATGATGGCGGCCGCGTGGGCCGCCGCGTCGAGTTCAAGCTGCAGCTCCTCCACGCGCTGGGACACCGCCGCGCGCTCTTCCTCGATCTCGTTGATCGACCGGAGCCCCGCGCAGCGTTCGGCGATTGCCAGTTCCAGGGAGTGAAGCTCCCGGCTCCGGACCTCGATCTCGCCGAGCACGCGTTCGAACGCCGCCTTCAGGCCCGGGCCGTCCTCGAGGGGCAACTGGTCGTCGCCGTGTTCCCGCTCGACCGTGCCGCGCAACGATTCCAGGGTGTCGTTTCCGAGCAGTGTGTCGAGCTGTTCACCCATCGACGCGCGCATAATGCGGGCTTCGCGGTACTCCCGCGCCTGTGCGGCCAGCGCGCGGTACTCCTCCACCGTGTCCACGCCCACGTTGTCGAGCAGTTGCACCAGGTCTTCCTGCGCCTGCTCGAGCTCGCGGCGGTCCTGTTCGAGTTGCTGCGCGAATTCGTCGGCCTGCTGCTTCAGCGCGTCCGCGCTGGCCCGTCTGGGACGCAGCTGGGCGATGCGGATGCCGTACGCGCGCAGCGCCCCCAGCGCGCCGGTGTGGTTGGCCTCCTCCTTGTACCCGGCCTCGCGCAGAAGTTTGCGCACTTCGAGCGACAGGCGTTTTTCCTCGCGTTCCTTCACGGCGAGTTTCTCGCCGGCGCGTTCCCGCTCGAGCGTGAGGGTTTCGAGCTGCCGGACCTGTTCCTCGCGCCGGCGGCTGGCTTCGCGGTACTGCTGGTATTTCGCCATCGCGCGCGACGCCGCCGCCTGAACCGTGTCCTCCGTTTCGACGGTCTCGCCAAGGTTCGCGAACTCCGCGCGCAGCCGCTCGAGCTTGCCGGCCACGTGAGATTCCTCAACGCGCGCCTGGTGGCGGTGTTGCTCGAGTTCCTCGCACAGCGTCTCGAGCTCGTTGCGCCCTTTGACGTAGTGCTCGTAGAGCGCCTCGAGTTCCCGGAACGACTCGCATCCGGCTTCGGCAATGATGCCGTTGATGGCCTGCTCGCGCTCGGTGTGGTCGGTTTCGAGCCGGGCGATTTCGTCGGCGGCCGCGTCGACGACCTGCTGCAGTTGGCGCAGCGTGAGCCGGGCATGCACCCAGTGGGCCATGTTGTACACCAGCACGCCCAGTGCAAAGACCTCGGCGAAATACACCCCCTTGTTGCCGGTGACCGCGGCAATCACCAGCAGCACGATCGACAGAAAGGCGCCGAAAATGGCCATGGCCCGGAAATTGGGCAGGTCTTCCTCATGGACCTCGATGTCGCGCTGAGCTTCCTCGATGCGTTTGCGCTGCTGCGCGCACCGCTCCTCGGACAGTTTGGCCTCGACGGCGTAATCGCGCGCCTGGGCGGGGAAATCCTCGAACCGCGTAAAGATGGTTTCGGGCAGGGCCAGTTCGGCGTCACGGCGCGCGCGCTCGGCTTCGAGCCGCGCGAGGGCTTCAAGCGCGCGGTCGCGTTCCTGCTGCGCCAGGCTGAAGGACGTGGCCTGCTGGTTGATCCAGAGCAGGGGATCGTCGCTGGCCGCCGCAAAGTCCGGCAGACCTTCGAGTTCGCGTTCGGCGCGCATGATGTCGTCGCGCACCGTATTCTGGGCCTTGTCAAAATCCTCGATAAAATCGCGCAGGCGCGCGATCTGCGTGTCGAGTTCCTTGAGCCGGTCCTCGAACTGCTCCGGCAGGTCCTGGATTTCCACGGCATCGTTCTCGAGGCTTTGCGAGGCTTCCCGGTGCCGGCGCAGCAGTTCGTTGACGCGCGCCTCGGTCCGCGCCACCTGTTCGCGGGCGGTTTCCATGGCGTTGAGGGCGCGATTGAACACGTCTTCCTGTTCGAGGGGAAAGTCTTTGGCCTTGGCGAGCGTGAAGAGCCGTTGCGTCAGGGTTTCGGCCTGGTGCTGCAGGCTCTCGGCCTTGTGCAGACGGGTGACGCGCTCGGTCTGTTCCAGCTTGCGGATCTGCTGGTCGAGGTCCGCCTGGCTCCGGCGGAGGGCCTCGGTCTCGGCGCGGGTCGCGCGCAGGCGCTTTTCGAGCCCGGCCACCTCGTCGCGGGCGCGGCACGCCTCGGCCAGTTCCGCTTCGAGCTGGTCGAGCCGCGCTTTCGCCAGGGGCAGCGGCCGCTTCGAATTCGGCACCAGGCGGCCGATCCGGGCCGTGTAGGCGTCGAGATGCTTGACCGCCGCCGCAGACGAACTGGTTTCATCGGCCGTGTCGGCCAGGGAAGCGATCTTCTCGCCGATCTGGAGCAGGGCGTCTTCGTCGCCGAGCGACTCCAGGCTGCTGTGTCCGATCACCGCCACATTGGCAAAGATGGTCTTGCTCAGGCCGAGCTGCTGCGCGGCAAACTCCAGTTCCCGGTTTCGGGCCAGAGGGAATTCGCCGGTGACTTCCCGGCCATGGCTGTGATTGAAGACCTGCACCGATTCGTTTCCGCGATCGAACACGCGGTGGATCTCGAATTCCTGCCCGTTGTCGAGCAGGTAGGTCATGCGCCCGCCATAGCTCCCGGATTCCGTCCAGGGACGCCGCAGAAGATGGTTTTCGTCGTACCGGCGCTGCGTGGTGCTGGCCTTCT
Source organism: Candidatus Hydrogenedentes bacterium UBA2224 (assembly GCA_002348185.1). Taxonomy (GTDB): domain Bacteria; phylum Hydrogenedentota; class Hydrogenedentia; order Hydrogenedentales; family SLHB01; genus UBA2224. The sequence continues at coordinate 30,084 of DDYW01000066.1, forward strand.
GGCCGTACAGCATGTCGGTAATGAAGCTGCGCATGGTGGTCTTGCCCTGCTCGTTGGCGCCCAGCACCACCTGCAAGCCGCCGGCAAACTCGATTTCCCGGCCCGTAAACCGTCCGTATCCGTCAAGAAACAGTTTCCGGATGATCACCGCTACTCCCTCTCCAGACCATGGAACGTAATCGGCCGGTTCCGGTAGGCCGCGAGGCCGAGTTCCCGGGCGCGGGCCAGCAGCCTGCGGTCCCGGTCGCCGGGTGCATCGGACAGTTCCGCAGTGAGCCGCGCTACAAATCCCCCCAGACTGGTCTGCTGCTGGGCGAGCGCGGCCACGTCTTCGGACGGCTCCGTGCGGTCGTCGAAAGCGATATGCTCGAACGCGGGGGCCACCGCGTCGTGAATGGCATCCATTTCCGCCCGCAACTCGGGCGCGGCCGTGCCCGTAAGCGTGACGCGCGCAATGGCACCCACCCCCTCCTCGCGCGGAAGGGCGCGGATGGCGTCGATCACCTCCTGAGAACACAGACACGCGCTGCAGTCGATGGTAGCGGTGAGATACACGGAGCGTGCGGAAGCCACCGGCGTGACGCGAACGCCGCCCTCGTCGATCTCCACCTCGAGATAATGGCGCATCCCGGTCTCGTTGAACCCGTGCCCCTCCGGCGCGCCCGAGTACGCCATCACGGTCGGGAACGCGCCCTGGATGGGCGTCCAGGCGTGAAAATGGCCCAGCGCGAGATACCGCACGCCCTCCACCGCGGCCGCGGCGGGGTCGAACGGCGCGTACGCGTTCTTGCCGGGCGGCTGATGGCCCAGCGCGGAGCCGTGCGCCACCGCGACATGAATCGCCCCGAGCTGAACCGGCGGAAACGTGCCGAACGGGTTGACCGACGCGTCCGGGCCGTCGAATCCGAACCCGTGCACGGTCGTGCCGTGTTCATCGAGCACCAGGGACCGCCATTGCGGCCGGTCGAATATCATGACGTTGTCGGGCCACTCTTCCTCGGCATACGGGGAGCCCGGCACATAGGGGTCGTGGTTGCCCGGGGCGATACAGACGGGCACATGCTGGATCGATTTAAACTCCGCGTGCAGAAACCGCACCGTGTCGCGGGTGACGCGCTCCAGATCGAAGAGGTCGCCCGCGATCAACAGCACATCGGCGGGCCACTCGCCCGCGCGCTGGATGATCGTGTGAAACACGTCGCGCAGGCTCTGGCGCCTGCGGTTGCCAAACCCCGGCGGCGTGTGCGCCGAGGCAAAGCACATGTCCAGATGAACGTCCGCTGTATGAATCAAACGCATAGTCGTCTACCCGGTGTATCCTGTACAGAGGCCCGGTTACCGCCGACGCCGGAGCTTCCCGGCGTGCCCCCGCCACGCTCGCGGTGGCCGCGCAGCCCCCAAGCCCGCGCGCATGGGCTTCCGCATCGGGATGCGGCGCACACCCGTCCCCATCATAATATGTTTGCGGGGTCGGTTGAAAGATCGGCCGGGCCCCCGATTCGCCGGGGTGCGCTGGGCTACTGCCCGTCCCGGGCGTGCCGGGCGGGCAACGCCGCGGGCCGGCCCCGGTTCGCATCGCGATACCCCCGCCGGAACGCGCTGCGCAGCACCCGGAAGCGCAGGGCGTTGAAGGCGCGCGAGTTGTACGCGAGCGCGGGGCACAGCCAGTGCGCCAGCGGGAGCATCACCGGGTCCGCCGCGCCGCGCCACGCCGCCACGATGCCCCGGTACCGTTCGCGCAACTGGTCCGACTCGGTGGTCTCGAGCAGATGGTGCAGCCAATATCCTTCCGCGTAGCAGCGTTCCGCCTCGCGATCCAGCGATTCGGGTTTCCAGAGGAAGGCCTGGGCCTGGTCGCAGTAATGGCCCCGTATGCCCGCGCTGCGTTCCAGGCGGTAGCCCAGTTCCATGTCCTCCAGGCCCTCGAACGGCAAGTCCTCGCTGAATCCCCCCAGATCCAGCACCGCTTCGCGGGGCAGACTCAGATTCTGGGCGCGCCAGTCCAGAAAACTCAGCGGCTGACCGGGGTGGAACGTCTGCTGCGCAAACCGGCCGACTTTCGACGCGGTGCGGGCATCGAGCTGAGGATGGTAGTCGATGCGGCCCACGATCGCGGAGACATTCCCGTTGCGCTGCTGGCACGTGACATGGTGTTCCACGAGATGGCTGCCCGCAAGCAGGGTTTCGTCAAGGAACAGGAGCCACCGCCCCTGGGCCTGCATGACGGCCAGGTTGCGCGCCGCGGCGGCGTTATCCCGCGGGGCATGAAGACACCGCATGCGCACCGGCCCGCCCGAACAGAACCGGTCCAGCATGGCGTCCGTGTCCGTCGCGCAGGGAAGGGCAACCACGATGACCTCGAACTTCGCTGCCGGGTAGGTCTGCAGCTCCAGATGACTGAGGCACATGGACAGCACCTGGGGCAGGCCTCGCGTCAGCGTGACGACAGTCAGGTCGGTGGTTTCCATACGGCATTCCGCCCCTCGAGAATATTCCGCGTGTTACCGCCCCATCCTACGGACAAGGAAGGACGGGATTCAAGGGAACCCGGGCCGTACGCGCGGGATTGACCTGGAAGGCGCGCGGCAAGACGGGCGTCAATGGACAGTCTGGAACACGCAATGATAGACTTGCGCACGGCCCGGGCGCTGGCCGGGTCCCCTGCCCGTTCTGCAAAGAACCCGGCGCATCGAACGGGATAAACGGTTGAAATGACAGCCTGAGAAAGGGCTATGGGCGTGGAGACCACGGTACCCGAAATCACCCGCTACGGAAGCATCGCGTTGTTTCTGCTTGCCGTCGCGTTTGTTCTGGCCGCGCCATTCTTCTGGCAACACGTGGAATTGACGGACGTGCCCGCCAGCGAATCGTACGAAAACAGCGACCTCTATCAGTTCGTCTATCCCGCGATGCACTACGCCTACGGACGCGTGCGGAGCGGAGAGGTGCCCCAATGGAATGCGCGCCAGATGTGCGGCATGCCGCTGCTTGCCGATCACCGGCTCGGCCTGTTTCAGCCGCTCAACGCCGTGTTTCTGCTTCCGGATACGGGCCAGGCCATGGCGCTGCACTCGTTCATCTGCCTGGCCCTGATGGGGTTCGGGTTCGTCCTGTTTGCGCGCTCGCTTGATCTGGACTATGGCCCCGCGCTCGTGGGCGGGATCGTCTATGCGTTCGCGGGGGCGTCCGCCGCGGCCATGTCGCGGCCGCATCTCGCTTCCGCGCTCGCCTGGATGCCCTTCCTGTTCTGGACGAGCCGTGAGTTTGCGCGTTCCGGCAGGCGGGGCTGGGCCCTGCTGGCGGGGCTGGCGGGCGCCGCGTTCATTCTGTCCGGCGCCTACGCGATTGTGGCCGTGACTCTCCCCCTGGTGGTCCTGTACACCATTCTGCACGGGTTCACACGACGTCCGGGCGAGTTCGGATTGCGCATCGCCCTGGGCGGCATCCTGCTGGGCGGAACCCTCGCCCTCTGCCTGGCGGCCGTCCAGTGGATTCCCACGGCCGCCTGGGCCATGACTCTCGATTCACCCGCAGCCGCGCTGTGGTACTTGCGCTCCGGGGGGCTGCTCCCCGGCTCGTTTCGGGAGGCCGTGGTCCAGACGTTCAGCTCGCGGCCGGGCGACCTGCCCCGCTTGTGTTACGTGGGCATGGTGCCGCTGATCCTGGCTCCGGCCGCGTGTTTCCAGCGCAAGAACTGGCGCGAAACCCTGGTGTTTCTGCTCGCGGGCGCGGGCGCCTGGGCGCTGGGCGCCGTGGGTCCGCAGCGGGTCGTGGCGGGGCTGCCCCGGGAGGCGTTTCTGTATCTCGCGGTGTTTTGTGTCGCCGTTCTCGCGGCCCTCGGCGCGGACCGCATCTTCAAACCCCGGAAAGACTATCGTTCCGTGCAGGTGTGGCCCGTGGCCATCGTGGTGTTCCTGACCCTCTGCGGGGTGTTTTATGTCGCCGGGAGCCAGGGCCGGGGGTATGTCATCGCGTTCGCGATCCTGCTGGCGCCGTTTCTGATCCTGCGCCAGACCTGGGTGTCGGTCCTGGTGTCCTGTGCCGCTGCGTTGCTTATCTTCATCGACCTCACGCTCGCCAGCCTGAACGCCTATGGCCATCCGTACCAGGATTTCCCCGAGCATGCGCGCAGATACAGCGAAGCCCTGGAAACCGCGCGCGAACGCGCTCTGGGCGGGCGCGCCGCGGTCATGTCGCGGCCCCTCGATTACGGATTGCCCGCGAATCTCGGGCTGCTCACGCCCATCGACGTCGCCGGGGGCTCCGACCTCTTCGTTACGCGGGAACAGCGCGCCTGGTGGTCCCGTCTCATCCGGCATGGCGCCGACGGCGACCCGGTGGCGTCGTGGGACGTGTCGCCCGACGCCACCCAGCCGTCCCTGCTCAATTTCATGACGGTCCGGGCGATCCTGGCTTCTCCCGATACCCGCATCCCGGCCGACGCCTGGAACGCAAACGGCCTGCGCCTGCGCGAAATCCAGACGCCCGCGCGCGGAAATGTCTACATCAACGAATCCGCCCTGCCCCGGGTGTTTTGGGCGCCTGCATGGCGCCTGGCCGACGGCGTGGATGCGGCCATGGACGCCCTGGCATCGCCGGGCTTTGAGTCTGCGCGGGAGTGCGTTGTCGATGCCGCGCACGGCCCGTATCTCGAGCAGTTTCAGCGACGGGGACCCGGGCAGCCCGAGGCCCCGCGCGGCGAGGTGGTCGCCGCCGTCATGACGACTGCGCAGCCCGCCGCAGCCCCGGAGTTCCCTGCGCCGACGACGGGAGAGACGCCGTTAACGCCGCGCGTGACGCCGTCTCCGGGGACGCTGGAAGAGCGCTCGCCCGAGCGGCTTGCCGTCCACGTTGAAGTACCCCAGACGGGCATCGTCGTGCTCTGCGACTCATTTGCGCGGGGATGGCGCGCATCGCTCGACGGCGTGCCGTGCGAGATCCTGCGCGTCAACGGCGTGTTCCGCGGCGTTGCCGTTCCCCCGGGCGTGCATGACATCGCCTTTACCTACCGCCCGGCCTCGCTCTACCTCGGGATGGGCGTTGCCCTGTTCGGCGCGGCCCTTCTGGCCGGTTCCCTGCTGGCCTCGGCCTGGCAGCGATACTGATACGGCATATCGAGCTGGACGGCTCCGGCCGTTTTCTCTGCAACGGACGCGCCGCGATTCCCGTGTCTGGTCCTGTGCGCTCGAATCACCCGGCCGGTGAAACACCACGGCGCGCCAACGGCGCAGAACATACCAGCCTGGCCTGAACGGCCAGGAAAACGGGTACCCCAAAAGAAGGGCTGAAAGCCCGCGACATCTGTCTCCGAGACCCGTATGTGCCGGTCCTTCAGACGGGAAGAGGTATGGGCACGGCTATCCCCAGCCCTGCGGGCTGGGCTGGAATGTATCGCGCCTTCGGCGCTCCGGAAGGCAGAATGGTCACTTATTTCACCACGTGGGTGAGTCGACTAAAGCTCCACCGCCCGACGGAGCAAGCGTCCGAGCGATCTGCCTTCACGTTAGCCGGCGATTGAGCCTGCATCCGAAGCGCCCCGAAAGAACAAGAATGCAGGCGAATCGCTTGCGCTACACGCTTCATCGTCTGTCTGGTCCCTTGGGATCACCCGCCCGATGGCCGGGCCGCGGCGTCGAGCTTGTCGAGGTACGTTCGGGGGGCTTTCTCGAACTCCTTGACGCATCCGGCGCAGCAGAACCGGACCAGCCGGTTCCCCGCGACATGGTCGACGGGTTCGCCCTTTGCCCCGAGCTTCTCTCCCGATACCACGCAGGTCTCGACCGGGTAGGCGTCCTTCTGTTTTTCGACGATAGCCGCGTCGAGTTTCTTGAGGTACTTCGCCGGGTCCGCGTCGAATGTGGCGGGGCAGCCCGCGCAGCAGAAGCGCACCAGGCGATTGCGGTAAACCTTGTCGACGGGTTCACCCATGGAGCCGAGTTTCTGCCCGCTTACCAGGCAGGTCTCGAGCGGATAGATCTTCTTCTGCTCCTTGACCACGGCCGCGTCAATCTTCTTGAGGTACGTCTCCTTATCCGCCTCAAAGGCGGGGACGCATTCCGGGCAACAGAAGCGGACCTCCCGCCCGTCGTACTTTTTCACTACCGGCTCGCCCATGGACCCGAGCCGTGCGCCCGAGACCGGGCAGGTCGCGAGCGTGTAAATGCCGTCCGGGGATTGCGCAGCCGTTTCTCCCGCAGTTGCGGCGGCGCCCGTCAGGGCCGTGGCGGCCGCCAACAGGATCAGTGTCATTCGTGTCATGGATTATCCCTCCGTTTCGTTGTGTTCACGCTGTTTAACATTGATGCGGTCCGTCGCCTGCTGATCCGAAACGCCCTCCTTTGCGGGGGCGGGGGTCTCTCCGGACGGCGTCCACGGACCGCCCATGAGGAATTCGAGCTCGGCCGCGGCGACTTGGGCGTCGCGTGTCGCGCGAACCTGTTCCAGCTCGAAGGAGAGCAGGGTCTGAACGCTCTCGAGCAGGTCGAGGAAATCGGCGTCGCCGGCCGCGGTCGAGTACTGGCTTTGCAGGCTCTCGTAGGTTTGGGCGGCCTGAGGCACGAGCGTGTCGCGATACAAACGGTAGCGGCGCAGCGCGTCTTCGACTTCAAACACCGCCGTACGCGCGGAGCGCTGCAGGGCGAACTCGCGGCCGCGCTTGTCGTGTTCGGCGGCACGGTGCAGCAGGCGTGCCTCTTCGATGCCTGCCTTGATCCGTTTCCGCCAGAGCGGCACGCTCACCGTCAGCGAGAGCAGGATCTCGTCGTCCCCGCCGTCAGAATAGTTCATGGGTTCGCGGCTGGTGGCCAGTCCATAGGCATCGATGGCCGTATCGACGGGTTGGAAGGGCGTCCTCCCCGTGAAGGTGTTCAGGAGCCGGTATCCCGTGGCCAGATTGTCGGCGGATATGCGGTCGGGCCGCATCTGGCGCGGCTTGCTGATCGCCAGATATTCGAGGCCGGCCGTGAATTCCGGGTACCCTTGCTTACGCGCGAGTTCGATGTCGCGTTGCCTGCTTTCGAGCAGATGCTCGAGCGTCCTGAGGTCCGGGTTGGCCTCCTCGACGCGCGCGAGAACGGTTTCCGCCGGGGGCAGCGCGGGCGGCAGCGACGTGGACTGCGGCCAGGGGATCTCCTCAAGCACGTCGCGCCCCAGAGACTCGTTGAGACGGGCCATTCGGGCCGGTTTGTTCTGGAGGTAGCCGTCGTGCCGGTCGCGCACCTGGGCCTTCTCGATGGACACGCGCAGCAGCTCGTCCTGGTTCGCCAGGCCGAGGGCGAGCTTCGATTCCACCACATCTTCCATATATTCGAGGACTTCGAGCTGCGCCTCGGTGACGAGCACGGCGTCGGCCAGATACGCATATTCGAAATAGGCCTGCTTGACGTCGGCGAAGACGCGGTTGCGCTCCGCGAAGAAGGCCTGGAGGGCCGCGTCGGCTTCCGCGGCGGCCTTGTCGCCCCGCACGCGCAACGTGCCGAACCAGGGGAAGCTCTGGCTCACGGCGAACCGCGCCCGCGCCGATTCCGCCTGGACGAATTGCCCATACGACAGCATGGGATCGTCCAGCGCGGTGACCTGGGGGATCCGTTCAAGGGCGGCGCGCCAGGTTTCGTACCGCGCCAGGAGGACGGGGTTGTCTTCGGCGGCTTCGAGCAGATAGCCGCGCAGCTCGTCATTTCCAGCGTAGAATTCGGGCGGCTCGACGTCGGCGGCGGCGACAGCGGCCGCTGTAAGCAGCAGGAACATCATGATGGGTACTCCTTGTCCGTGGACGGCTCGTGCACTCCGTCCGCGTGTTCGCGCTCGAGGGTTTCAAGATGGGCGGAACGGCCCCGGCGGAGGCGAAATTCCTGCACCCCGCAATAGAGAATGGGCACGAGAAAGATCGTCATCAGTTCGATCACCATGCCCCCGAACGACGGGATCGCCATGGGGATCATGATGTCCGCGCCGCGTCCCGTTGAGGTGAGTACGGGGATGAGGGCGAGGATGGTGGTTGCGGTGGTCATCAGGCAGGGGCGGATGCGGCGCTGGGCGCCGGCCACGGTCGCGTCGCGGATCGCGCGAATGGATTCGGGGCGGCGTTTCGCGAAGCTCTGATCCAGAAACGTGGCGATGACCACGCCGTCGTCGGAGGCGATGCCGAAGAGGGCGAAAAACCCGACCCAGATCGCTACGCTGAGGTTGATTTCGCGCACCTGGAACAGTTCCCGGAGGTTCACGCCGAACACGCTGACATCGAGAAACCACGGCTGGCCGTACAGCCACATCAGGAGAAATCCGCCCGACCACGCGAGCGCGATCCCCGAAAACACCAGCAACGCGGTCGGCACCGACCGGAACTGGAAATAGAGGAGCATGAAAATGATAAACAGCGCCAGCGGCAGCACCAGTGCCAGGGTCTTCTGCGACCGGACCTGGTTCTCGTAGGTGCCCGCGAACTGGTAACTGACGCCCGGGGGCAGTTGAAGCTCGCCGGACGCGAGTTTGTCCTCGAGATAGGTCCGGCACTGTTCGACCACATCGACCTCGGCATATTCCGGTTTCCTATCAAAGAGCACATACCCGACGAGAAAGGTGTCTTCGCTCTTGATGGCGTCGGGGCCGCGCACATAGCGAATCTCGGCCAACTGAACGAGGGGAATCTGCGCGCCGGCGGGCGAGGGCACGAGGATTCGCCCCAGCGTCTCGATCTGGTCGCGCAATTCGCGCAGGTACCGCACGCGGACGGGATAGCGTTCGCGCCCCTCGACGGTGGTGGTGATGCGCTGCCCGCCGATGGCGACCTCGATGACGTCCTGCACCTGCCGGATGCTGATGCCATACCGCGCAATGGCTTCGCGGTCGATATCGATTTCGAGATACGGTTTGCCGACGATGCGGTCGGCGATGACCGCGTCCGGTTCCACGCTGGGGACTTCACGGAGCAGACGTTCAAACGCGAGGCCTACGGTTTCGATGGTCTCGAGATCGGGTCCTTTGATTTTGACGCCCATGGGCGCGCGCATGCCGCTCTGCAGCATGACCTGGCGCGCGGCAATGGGCTGGAGTTTGGGCGCGGTGGTCGTGCCGGGGATCTCGGCTGCGCGGACGATCTCGTTCCAGATATCGTCCGGCGTGCGGATCTCGTCGCGCCACTGCCGGAACGGCCGCCCGTCGGGGTCGGGGATGAGGCGGCCGTCGCGGTCCCTCGCAAACGCGCCGCGATCCCGGTCGTACCGGAAACGCACGCGGCGTCCGGATGCGTCGGAGATGTATTCGGATTTGTAGTTGATGACGGTTTCAATCATCGAGACGGGGGCGGGGTCGAGCGGGCTCTCGACGCGGCCAATCTTGCCGGCCACCAGTTCGATTTCGGGAATCGCGGCGATGGCCTGGTCCTGGTATTGGAGGACATCGAGCGCTTCACCGAGCGATGCNNTTCGTCCAGGGGCGGCATGAATTCCTTCCCGAAGCCGGGGAAAGCATGGACGGCGGCACTCCAGACGCGGGTGGTGCGGATGCGTTCCGGGGGGACCCCCGCGCGCGCCAGCCCGGCCGGGACAAACCCGAACACGCGGTCAAAGCCGAGCCAGACCGTGACGCCCGCCAGTACCACGGCCAGCGCGGCGGCCAGATAGACCGCTTTGTGGTCGAGAAACCATCGCAGGAGCCGGGCGTAATGCCGCTGGAACACGAAGAACAGCGCCAGCAGCCCGCCGATGATCACCGCGACAAACACGCCGTTTCGCACAAAGCCGCGCTCGGGTCCCAGGGGGTTCCAGGCCGCGGCGAGGAGCAGCGCCACGAGCAGCACCGCGAATACGTTGGCGGCGGATGACGCGGCGCCGGCCAGGCGCGGGGGAAGCGCGCCGCTCGCGAGCGCATACAGGCCCACCGCAACCAGCGCGGCGCCCGCCCATCCTGACGCGAGAACCCACACGGCGATGCCCGCCACGACCGCCAGCAGGCCCAGAACGCGTCGTGCGCGGGCGCCCAACGGCCGCCCGCCCATCAGCACGTGCGCCATCGGCGGGATCAGCACGACGGCGATGATGACCGACGCCAGCAGGGCGAAGGTTTTCGTAAACGCCAGCGGCCGGAACAGCTTGCCTTCGGCGCCCGTCATGGCGAACACGGGCAGGAAGCTGACGACTGTCGTGGCCACGGCCGTCAGAACCGCGCTGCCCACCTCGCTCGAGGCCTCGAATACGGCCACAGGGCGGCTGTCGCCGGGACCGGCCTCGTCGAGCTTCTTCAGAATGCTCTCGCAGATGATGATCCCCATGTCGACCATGGTGCCGATCGCGATGGCGATGCCCGAAAGCGCGACAATGTTGGCGTCGACGCCGAACACGCGCATGGCGATGAAGCACATGAACACGGCCAGGGGCAGGAGCATGCTGATCAGCAGCGAACTCCGCAGATGGCGCACCATGACGAGCACGACGATGATCGTGACCAGGATCTCGAGCACGATGGCGGCATTGAGCGTCCCGAGGGTCTCGTAAATCAGCCCCGTGCGGTCGTAGAACGGGACGAGCGCCACCTGGCTGATGACCGCCCACTCCGGCCAGTCGCCGGGGTCATGCGCGCGCAGCCAGTCCATCCAGGCGGATTGATTGATCCCCGCGCCGTCGAACGCCTCGAACCCCTGCTGTTCCGCGAAGGTCTCCACGGTGCTTCGGTCAACGGTCGACAGATCGATGAACGCCTTGCTGGGCAGGCTAGGACTGATCTCGGCGATCTTCGCCTTGACGTTTTTGATTACCTCGAGCGGGTTGGCGCCGTAGCGCACCACCACCACGCCGCCGACGGCCTCCGCGCCGGCCTTGTCGAGCGCGCCGCGCCGCAGCGCGGGCCCGAGCGAGACCCGCGCGACATCCCGGATGCGCAGGGGCGTGTTGCCGGCCACCTTGATGACGGTCGTTTCGATGTCTTCGAGCGTCTCGATGAACCCGAGGCCGCGGATCACGTATTCAACTTTGTTGACCTCGATCGTGCGCGCGCCCACATCGACATTGGACGCGCGGACCGCTTCAAACACCTCGCTGAGCGTGATGTTGGCGGCGCGCATCGCGTCCGGGTCGACGTCGATCTGGTATTCCTGCACGAAGCCGCCGACCGAAGCCACCTCGCTGACGCCGTGGGCCGATTGCAGGGCGTAGCGCACCAGCCAGTCCTGGATGCTGCGCAGTTCCGCGAGGTCCCATCCGCCCGCGGGGCGGCCTTCGGGATCGCGTCCCTCGAGGGTGTACCAGAAGACCTGGCCGAGCGCGGTGGCGTCGGGACCCAGGGCGGGTTGGACCCCGTCGGGCAAGGTGTCCGCGGGCAGGCTGTTGAGTTTCTCGAGCAACCGGCTTCGCGACCAGTAAAACTCGGCGCTCTCCGCAAAAATCACGTAGACGGTCGAGAACCCGAACGCCGACATACTGCGGATGGTCTTGACTTCCGGCACGCCCAGCAACGCGGCGGTGAGCGGGTAGGTGATCTGGTCCTCCACGTCCTGGGGAGACCGGCCCGGCCAGTCGGTGAAGACGATCTGCTGGTTCTCGCCGAGGTCCGGGATCGCGTCGACGGGCACGGGGCTGCGGGGGAGCGCGCCGGTGTCCCAGTCAAACGGGGCCGCAATGATTCCCCACACCACGAAGAAGGCAATGAGCAACACAACCGCCAGCTTGTTGTTGAGCGAAAACCAGATGACGCGGTCTATCCAGCCCATATCGCGCGGCCGGGGCGTGTGGGTGGCCGCGCTATTCATGGGCCGCCTCCTCGCCCGCGCCGCCGTGTGTCGGCGCATCCAGGCGTCCGGTCAACTCGCCACACGCGAGCATCGCGCTGCCGTAGTACGGGTTCCGGATGGGCGTGTCCGGCTGGAGCCAGTCGGCGCCTTTCCCGTCGAACGCCATGGGGCAGTGCGCGCGATAGACGGGCGGCCCCTCGGCGATTCCATAGGCTTCTATGGCCGCAGTCAGCCCCCCGGTAATGCCGGGCAGGGCGCGGCGCAGGTCTTCGATGCCAGCGGCCTGCTCCATGCGCGTCAGGCCCTCACGGATGGCCTTCTCGGCGGCGTCCCAGACCTGGCGGTGCGCGGCGTCCAGAACGTCCGCATTGACCTCTGCGAATGCTGCGAAGAGCTGCTCCACGCTCGTCTTTGCGGAGTCGAACGCGTCGTCCGCCAGCGCCGTCGTGAGCGTGCTGTATGCGCCATACACCGCGCGCATCTGGACGCGAAACGATTCGGGCGCGTCGCGAACGGATTCATGAGGTTCCGTCTTCAGGTGCGTTTGCACAGCCGCGCCGGTCTCTTCATCGGACAACATCATGCTGGGCCGGGCCTGTATTTGCAGGGAGCTGTCGATCTTGAAGTTGCCCCGGACCACCACGCGCTCGCCTTCGTTCAGCCCGCTGCGGACCAGATAAAACTCGCCCGCACGCGGGCCCAGCGCGATCTCGCGTCCTTCGTAGGTGGGCCGGTCGCGCCCGGGCACCTCGACATACACGACGGCGCGCGCGCCCGTGATGAGCGGGGCGGTCGCGGGGATCACCAGCGGCGCGGTGGCGTCGTCGGTTCCGGCGGGCACGTAACCCAGATCTTCGGCCTTGACCAGCGCCATACCGCAAATGTCGCAGGTACCGGGGCCGTCCTTGATAATTTCGGGGTGCATGGGCGAGATCCATTTGCCGGCCAGTTCGGGATCCATGACCCGGCCGCCCATGGCCAGTTGCGCGCGCACGACGGCCCGGACAAACATCTCCGGCTTCAGTTTCCCGTCGGGATTGGGTACGGCCAGGCGCACGTTGACAGTGCGGGACATGGGATCGAGCACGGGATCAATGAAGGCGAGCCGCCCCTCGAATTCCTCGCCGGGATAGGCCTCGGTGGTGAACTGGGCTTTCTGACCATAGTGCAGCCAGGGGAGATCCGACTCGTAGGCGTCGAGTTTCACCCAGAGGTGGTCGAGGTCGGCGAGGGTGTAGAGGCGCGTGCCCTGGTCGACGTACATGCCTTCCTGGCCGTCGCGGCGGATTACCGTGCCGCCCATGGGCGCGTAGATGGTGACATGGTCCGACGCAATGCCCTGGTTCTCGGCGTCTTTGATCTGGGCGTCGGACAGTCCCCACCGGCGCAGTTTCTCGCGGCCCGCAGTGCGGGTGGCCTCGGCCGTACGGCGCAAGGCGTCCGGGGCATTTGCGGGCATCTCGCTGATGGCCCGCGCCGCACGCCGCAACTCGTCCTGCGCGACGAGCAGTTCGGGGCTGTAAAGGCGCACCATGTGATCGCCTTTGTTGACGCGGATGCCCGTATAGTCCACGAACAGGCGGTCGAGCCGGCCCGGGACCCATGCGGTGATGTAGGCGAGGCGCGTTTCGTCGTAGTCGATCTTGCCGACCATGCGGACTTCCCGGGTAACGAATTGCCGCGTGACCTCCGCCGTCTCGATGTTCATGAGCGCTTTCGCGCCCTCGCTGGCGGCAAATTCGCGCGGTCCAGCAACCGCGTCGCTGGATGCCGCCACGAGGACGAGGTCCATCCCGCAGATGGGGCATTGACCGGGCTTGTTCTGGCGGATCTGGGGATGCATCGAGCAGGTCCAGACCTGCGGCTGCCCGGGTTGGGCGTCCGCGGCGTGCGTATGGCCCGGCCCTGCGGAAGGGTGGGTTGCGGGTCCCCGCGACACGTAGCCCAACCCGAATACCAGCAGCAGGGCCAGCACCATGCCTGCTGATTTCAGATAGGGCCGGGCGCATCGCGGCGTTGGTGTGGTGGTTCCCATGATCTTGACACTCCTGCTCCGACCTGGGTCACGAGGTCGCGAATTCCAATGCGTCAGTCAACCGCGCCGGCTGGGCAGGGTTCGCCTCAGGTCAGGAATGCGCACGCCAGAAGATAGGAGGGTGGCGGATTGGCGGCCGTCAGGACAGCCGCGGGCGGTTCGCCGCGGTGCTTCCCCGCATGCCCGGGATGCGGCGCCGTCGTGGCGTCCGCGAGCAGGATGGAGGCGCATGGTTTGGGGGCGGACTGCGCCGCGGCGGACGCCAGCACGGCCGTCTCGACGTGTGCCGCGTTGGCCGCGCAATCGCACCGGTGCATATCCGTGTCCGCGGAAGCGTGGGGCCCGCAACCGGACGGTTCCACGTTTTCGGCGGCACTCGCGCCACAACAGGTACAGGCGCCGGAAGACGGCGCGTCCTCGCGGGCCGCATGCGTTGCGCACCCGGTATGCTGCGTTGTGCCGCACAGGCAGGCCGCTTCCGCGGGGCCCAGGGTGAACACCAGGGCCATCGCTACGGCGAGCGCAGCCAGTTTTCGGGATGTTTTTGCGGGCATCAGCGCCATAGTTTTACCTGTCTGAAAGCAACACTCCGGGTGGGAGGGCTATTCCGTCCTCGCACGATCCGCGCCGGCCTGAGACCGTGCCCGGGGCTACGGGAGTTCGTTGGGGGCATTGCTCCGGCGCAGCACATCCACGACGCTCTGGAAGGTCTGGCGGTTTTTCTCGTCGAGGTCGATGAGCGCTTCGTGGGCCTCGAGAATGCGCCGGGCCTTGTGGGGGTCGGAATAGTCGTCCGGGGTGGGCACGTCGTGCAGTTCCACGGCGGTGGCTTCATGTTCCGGAACGATGCGGAAGGCGTGGCCGAACCCCATACTATCGAGGACGGCATTGATGTCGGGATTGGGTGACACGAGGATGGGGGGCTCCTGGCCGCGGCGCCAGGATTCGCGGGCAACTTTCGCCAACAGCCCGAGGTTGGTGCTGTCGATGAAGGCCGTGCCCGTCAGGTCAATCACCACCTCCGGGGCATCGCCGGCCTGGAGGAATTCGTCGACGATGGTCTCCACGACCGAACTGACTGGATGGCGGATATCGCCCGTGAGCTGCAGGACGCAGCGGCGCCCCGCATGGGCGTAACGAATCCTAGTCTCCATGCTGCGTCCCCTCCCGTTTGATGGTCAGGATGGTTACGTCGTCGGGCGGCTGGGCGTTACTTTTGATCACGGTCATGAACCGGCCGATCCCCGCGTCGCTGCCCAGCGACTGGAGAAACCCGAGTTTTTGTTCGAGGCTGGACTGGGGCAGGATGTCGAGCACCCCGTCCGAAAACACCGCCAGCAGAAAGCTGGCAGGCAGGCGCCTCTCGAAGGTGGCGTAGCGGGCGAAGGGGAACAGCCCGACAGCCGCGCCCTGTTCCCGGAGGACCTCGGCCCCGTGACTGGACCACAGGAACGGCGGGGGGAACTGTCCGCCGCTCGAGAACCGGAGCAGGTTTCGCGGCGTATTCAGGACGCCGTAGAACATGGTGACGTGTTTTTCGAGGTCTTCGTTGAGCAGCTCAGTGTTGAGCCGTTCGAGCAGCGCGCCAGGATTCAGAATGGCGTCGTCCAGGCCGTTGAGATGCCGTTCATGATACTTGCGGATGAGCGTCTTGATGATCACGGTCACCAGCGCCGACGAGACCCCGTGCCCCGACACGTCGGCGGTGTAGATCCCGATGTGCTCGTCGTCAATGGCGAAGTAATCGACGAAATCGCCGCTGAGTTCCATCGACGACATCAGTTTATGAGACAGGGTATAGGGTCCGAAAACACACTGTTCCGGCGGCAGCAGCCGCATCTGGACGCGCTTGCCGGCCTTTTCGTCTTCGCGGATTTTCCGGAGGGTTTCCTCGATCTGGCGGTGGTACCGCTCGTTCTGCCGCAGGAGTTCGGCCCGTTCGAGCACTTTCTCGACGGTCAGGCCGAGCGCGCTCAGCGGGCTGATGGGTTTCACGACATAATCCCACGCGCCTTTGCGCTGGGCTTCGATGGCGTCATCGATGGCGTCGGCGGCGGACACCACCACGAGGGGGGTCTGCGGGGATTGCGCAGTGAGGGCTTCGAGCACCGCAAACCCGTCCATGCCCGGCATGCGCAGATCGACCAGGACCAGGTCCGGCCGTTCGCGTTCGAACAGGGCGAGCCCCTCGGCGCCGTCGCCCGCCTCGTGAACCGTGAAGCCGCACTTGCGCAGATACGCGGCCAGGGTGCGGCGCACCATGGGTTCGTCCTCGATGGTGAGGATGGCAATCCCTCTGTCCGTCGTCACGGCCGCATGCTCCTCGGGGTGGATGCCTCTGGGTCCGCACGCCGCGGCGTCATGCACGGCGGTTGCTGGTAGAACCCCTTGGAGGCGGCGCAATGTTCCGCCTCCCCGTGCCGGCTCGCCGGGCACCAGTATACCTGTTCGGACCCGCTCCGTCAGAATGTGGCGCAGCCTGCACCCTGGCGGCGCTGTCAGAAAGGCCAAAGGTGTGCGGGAAGAAACGTTGCGCGTTCGTTTCGCGCCGGAATTTCCGGTTTTTTCGCATTTTCAGCGTTGCGTTCGCGGAAGGCCGCGTGCCGCGCTGAGGTCCGGTCGGAGGAACAGAACCTGGGGGGCGGGGATTGAATGTTTGGAAGGCCTGTGCGTCCAGTTCGGTGGACGCCCGGCCGGGACCGGCGGCCGCCCGGGGGTCTGCCGGGTGAACCTGTTGGGAATCCGAGACTTCGGTCCCGTGTTTCCGTGGTGATGGACAGAACCTGCTGTGGCCGGTGTTCCCGGCGCGGGAACCGGCAGCACAGCCGGGGAACCGCAGGCGCTCGGAAGGGCATCCCGGACTCATGGTATACTATAGGCGAAGAAACGGCGGGTGCTGACCGAATCCCCGCTTAGAATGGACCAGCAATGATAGATAAACTCCCCGGCGCAGGATTCTCCGGCACGACGAAGGTGGAAACGCACGCCCATACCGCGAAGTACTCGGTGTGTTCGCGGATTCCGCCCCGGGAGTTAATTGCGATGGCGGACGCCAGCGGTTACGACGCCCTGTTTCTGACGGAGCATGACCGGGTCTGGTCAAAATCCGAGATCGCGGGGCTGCAGGAGCTGGCGGAACGCGTCCGGATATTTCCGGGCATCGAAATCACGCTTCCGGACGAGGTCCACGTCCTGGTACTGGGCGCGCACGAGCCGGTGTACGAGCGGCTCAAAACCCCCAGCGATCTGTTTGGCCAGGCGTGCGTGGATGGCTTCCTGACGGTTGTGGCGCATCCGTTCCGCTGGTCCAGCGTGCTGCCGGAGTATTGCCGGCTGGCCGACGCGGTCGAGGTGCTTACCTGCAACCATGGCCTGGCAGACCACGCGGCGGCGGCCCGGGCGTACGCGCGGGCGCAGAACATGGCGGAACTCCATGCCTCCGACGCTCACGGCCTCAATTTCATGAACAAGTTCTGGCTCGAGACGTCCGAGCCGTTTGACTCGCCCCAGGAGTTTCGTCGCCTGATCCTGGCGGGGCGCTATGCGAACTACACGCGCGAGTTCGAGATGCCGCTGCCGCCTCCCGAAAAGGTGGCCAGCATGAGCGACCTGACGGAAGAGGACCAGCTCGCCCTCTGGGTGCAACCCACCCTGTAGGGGGCCCGTCGAAGAAATGGGGTT
>DDYW01000005.1:0-4727 GCA_002348185.1 Candidatus Hydrogenedentes bacterium UBA2224
CCGAGAATAGCCCGGGGCAAGTCACGCGGAACGCGTGACGCCGCCCCGGGACAGGGTCCCCCAACCCCTTTCGCCCTGAAGGGGCAGCTCGAGCACAAAGGCTGACGAGCAATGCCCCACCGGCCCCCGGCACTCCCGGGGCGGGCGCCTCCCGGCCCCCGTAGACGATGAAAGAGAGATCATCCGGCGGAGGCATCGGTCTCTCACGCCAGAAATTTCGTGGCTGAGGTGCAGAATTCGCGTTTTTCTCTTGATCAAATCGCGGTCCCACGTGCATTGTATAGATGTAAGGTCCGCGGAACGTGAACGAACAAGACCAATGCCAGCGTAACGAGCAGGATGTCGCGCTCATGTTGCGGGTGCGGCAGGACGACGAGTGTGCCTTCGAGCAGCTTTACCGGCGGTATGTTCGGAAGTTGGTGGATTTCTTTTATGCGATGGGCCGCGACGTTCACCAGGCCGAGGATCTGACTCACGAGACGTTCCTGCGGATTTGGCGGCAGCGGGGCAAATACGCCGCCACGGGTTCGGTGCAGGCGTACCTGTTCGCGTTTGCGCGGTTCATCTGGCTGGAACGGTGCCGCACGTTTCGCCGGGGCCGTAGATGGGGGTGGGTCCCGCTGCGCGAAGACCTCGAGGAGGCCCAATTGGCGGTGGCTTCCGGAGACAGCCACCCGGATGTGCGTGCGGGGCGCGCGGAGCTGGAATCGGCCATTTTTGCGGCGCTCGAGCGACTGCCCGACGAACAGCGCATGGCGTTTGTGCTGCACGAAATCCAGGGGCTGTCGAACGAGGACATTGCGGCGGTGATGCAGTGCCCGGTGAATACGGTGCGTTCCCGGCGGATCCTCGCGGTGCGAAAACTCCGCGAGATGCTTGAACGCGTACACCCTTGATGTATGGGTAGGGATTCATGATGTCTTTCATAACGGAGTCAAGGTACGATGGACTGCCAAGAGGTCAAAGACAAACTCCCCGAGTACATCGACGGTGAGCTGGAGTTCGAGGAGGCGCGGCGTGTCCGCAGTCACTTGACGCGCTGCTATTTCTGCACGGAAGAGCTTTCCAGCCTTCGGGAGTGCCTGGCCGCGTGCCGGCATGTGCTGCATCATCCCCATCCCCGGGACCGTTTTGCCCAGCTATCGGCGGCAATGCACGAACCTCTCGCCCGGCCGGCGCCGGCGCCCTTCTGGCGGGCGCGCCCGAAGCGCGCGATTGTGGGGCGTCTGATGGTGGCGGCGGTGGTGGTTGTGTTCAGCCTGGTGACGGCGGCGTTTCTTCAGACCGCGCGCAGCCTTTCGGAGCCGCTCGGCACCCGCGCGGTCCTCAATGAGAAACCGGACCTGGGCGAGTCTGTGACCACGGTGGCCTGGAACGCCTATTTTTTCCGTCCGGTCCGATGACGTCTGGCGAGGGCGCCGTCGACTTCGTCGGCTGATCATTTTGCTCCCTCTGGGGTCATCCATAGATACGTGCAGCGTCCCGCGTCTGTCGGACGGGGCAGGGAGTACGAAGAGATGCCATTATTCAAATACCGCGCGGTGGACGAGAACGGTCGCGCGGCCACGGGGACGATGGAAGAGGCGTCGGCGCGTCAGGTGACCGCCCTGTTGCGCGAGCGCGGGCTGCAGGTGAACTCCGTTGAGCCGGTGGAACAGCGGTGGGGAATCCCCCGGCTGGGCCGCCGGCTGACGTGGGAGGAAGTGAGCCTCTTCAACGAGCAGTTGACGGCCATTACGCGCGGCAACCTGCCCTTGGTCGAAAGCCTGCGGGCGTTGGCGGTCGACATCGACAGCCCGCGGCTGCGGCCGGTATTTGCGGCGCTGCAACGCGAGCTGGAGGGCGGCGCGACCCTCGAAGAAGCGCTGGTGGGGCTCGAAAGACAGTTGCCGCCCACGTACGTCAGCGCGATCCGCGCGGGCGAGCGTACGGGCAACCTGCCGGGGGTGCTGGCGATGCTGGGCGACGAATCGGCCCGCATGGTGGCGCTCAAGAACGACCTGCGCGCCGCCCTGGCCTACCCGATCCTGGTGGTGATTGCGGCGGCGCTGGTGCTCGGGTTTCTCCTGCGCTACGTGGTTCCCGAGTTCGCGTCCATTTTCGAGGATTTTGGCGCGCAGTTGCCCTGGATCACGCAGGTCATGCTGGACGCCAGCACGTGGGTGCAGCGGCGCTGGCTCTTCCTGCTCTCGGGGCTGGGCATCGCCGTGGTTTTTCTTTTCGTGTGGTGGCGGGGCTTCGGGCACGGCCGGGCGCGGTCCGTGTTCATGGACCGCGTCCGTCTTCTGTGCGGCCCGTTCGGGCGCATGTATTACGCCGTCAGCCTGAGCCGGTTTTTGCGGAATCTGGCCATGCTGGAGGCCAGCGAGGTCCCGCTGGTGGAAGGCCTGGGGCTGTCGGCCGCGGCCTCGGGCAATGCCGTGCTCGAAAGGGCCGTGGCGCACGCCAGAGCGGCCGTATCCCAGGGCGAGCCGCTGTCGCGGGCATTTGAAGACGCGGGGTTCTTTGACCATACACTGTGCTGGCTGCTTGCGACCGCCGAAGAGCGCGGCGACGTGATTGAGACCTTGCGCCACCTGGCGAACATGTATGCGCGGAACTCCGAGCGGCTGGGCAGCGCCTTGACCTCGGCGATCACGCCGGCGCTTCTGGTGTTCTTGGGCATCACGGTGGGCGGCATCGTGGTGGCCATGTACCTGCCCATTTTCAGCCTCGCGGATGTGATGTCAGGCGTATGAAGTGGAAACAGCTACTTCGAACAGACCTGGGCGCCGCGCTGCGCGGCGGCCGGGCGCCGCACCAGCGGCGGCGTAAACGCGCCTGGCGGGGGCCGGTCTATGTGCCCACGCTCGCCTATCTTTTCCTGACGTTTTCCATCATATTCGTGATGCTGGCGCTGTGGAAAGAATCCTGGGAGGGGCCGAGCGAGTGGTTTCTCGCGTTGATATGTGTATCCGTAACCCTGCCGCCCATTTTCGCGCTGCTGTGGTGGACGGAACGCCTTCTGTACTTTCGCCGGCGCCACATGGTGTACGTGTTGTCGGTTCTGGAAGGGATGGTGCGGTGCAACGTGCCGTTGCCGGATGGGCTGCGTTACGCCTCGCTGGATGCGCCGAACCCGCGCGTTGGCACGGTGCTGGTGGCGCTGTCTGATGCGATGATGGCGGGGGCCGCGCTGTCCGAGGCCCTGAAACCGCTTGTGCGCTTTTTTCCGCCGGGCATGGCCGAACTGATTCGCGTGGCGGAACTCTCGGGCGATCTCCCGGAAACGCTGGCGCTGCTCATTGCCGCGGAAGAAACCGGGGAAGCGGCCCGGGCGCGCCGCCGCGATTGGACCCTATACTATGGCGGCTATTCGCTGGCCGCGCTTCCCGTGGCCCTGCTGGTGACGGTCAAGGTCTTCCCGCAGTTCCGGGTGCTGTTCGCAGAGTTCGGCATCCCGTGGCCGCCGCGGCCCGCGTGGCTGCCGTTTGGCCCGGAATCGATGGCCTGGCTGGTCTTGTCCGTGCTCGCGGCGGCGGCGCTGGCTTACTCCGCGGCCACGATCTACAGCGCGCTCGTGGCGTGGCCCCGGCATCCCGCGAGCGGGCCGGCGGGTGCGCTGCTGGGTCTTGTGCCGTATCTGCGCAGACTTTTTTTCAAACACAACCTCGGCGTTGCGGCCACCATGGCGAGCAAGGCCCTGCGGGGGGGCGCGACGCTGGACGAGGCCCTCGCGGAAGCGTCGTCGGCGCCCATCCATCCCCGGTATGCACGCATGCTGCAGGCCTTCCGGGGGCATGTTCTGGGCGGGCGCTCGTTGAGCGAGGCGATCGAGGAATCCGGCGGCGGGCTGCCGGTGTCGTTCGCAAGTCTGGTGCGTCTCGGAGAACGTTCGGGCATGCTTGCGGAGTCGTTGGAGCAGCTCGGGGTGATCTACCGCGGCGATGTGCACCGCATGGCCCAGATCTTGATCGACGTGGCCGCGCCCATCGGAATCCTGCTGTTCGGGGTGCTGGCGCTTTCAATTTCCTATTCCCTTTTTGGTTCCCTGGCGATCCTTGCCGATACGTTGTCGCAAATCGTATAGGTGCAATAGAGCATGACGAAGCAGAGCGAACAGAGTGTGGCGGCGGAGGCGGCGGCCAACGAAGGCCTTCCTCTCGAACAGCAGATGGCCGGCGCCCTGGTGTCGGGCGACACGGGCGTGGGCGATGCGATCGACCTGCTGTTGCGGGAAGCCGCGGCGCAGGGCGCGAGCGACATCCACCTGGAACCGTGGGACGACCGGCTCGCGATCCGGTTCCGGCTGGACGGCCTGCTGCACCATGTCGCGGCGTTGCCGCGAGAACACCAGGCGCGCCTGATCTCCCGGGTGAAGGTGCTGGCGCGGATCCCGGTCTACCAGCGCGACCTGCCCCGCGACGGGCGGATCGATGCGCGCGCGGACGTGGGCCGGAGCGCCATGCGTGTTTCGACGTTTCCGACGGTGTACGGCGAGAAGATCGTGATCCGTCTGCTCGAGACGCAGGCGTCGCTGCTGGACCTGCCGTCGCTGGGCTTCGCGCCCGATGTGCTGGCGCTGCTTCAGCGCATTGTGGAGCGTCCGCAGGGGCTGTTGTTGCTCACCGGGCCAAGTTCGAGCGGCAAGACGACCACGATCTACGCGGTGTTGCGCGCGCTGGCCGATTCGAGGACGCCGCTCCCGCATATCGCCACGATTGAGGACCCGGTCGAATACCGGCTGG
>DDYW01000005.1:4788-38476 GCA_002348185.1 Candidatus Hydrogenedentes bacterium UBA2224
AGGCCGGGCTGACCGGGCACCTGGTGATCAGCACCATCCACAGTGGCACGGCGGCCGGAGTCTTCACGCGGCTGCTGGACATGGGCGTCGAGCCGTACCTGCTGGCGTCGTCCGTCACGGGGGTCCTGGCGCAGCGGCTGGTGCGGGTGATCTGTGGCCAATGCAGGACGGACCAGGCGGCGTCTCCGGAGGCCCTGCTCCGGTTCGGGCTGCCGCGGGACACCACGCTCCGGATCGGCGCCGGCTGCGTGGCGTGCCGGCATACGGGTTACGCGGGCCGGACGGCGATCGGCGAGGCGCTTTCGATGTCTGAAGACCTGGCGGAAGCCCTTCTGGCGCGCCCGCGAACGCGCGCATTGCACGAGATCGCGCTTCGCATGGGCATGACGCCGCTGCTGAGCCAGGGGGTGCTGAAGGTGCGGCAGGGCATCACGACCCTGAGCGAGCTTCGGCGGGTCATGCCGGTGGAATGGGCCGCTGAACCGCCCGCGGCGGATGCTGCAGGTGAGGAATCGGTGGAGTCATGAGGGTCGCCCAAACACGGACCGGGTGGGGAGCGCATGCGCGCGACAGACGCGCTGGCGCGACGATGGTGGAATTGGTCACCGCGTTGTTCATCGTGTCGTTCGGCATTTTCAGCGTATTGACGATGTACCACGTGGGGATGGCGAATGCCCGCGCCATCCGGGAGCACGACAGGGTGATGAACGCCTTGCAGAACGAACTGGAGGGACTTCGGGCAACGCCGTTCGGGGAACTGCCGCCGGTGTGGGATGGCGCGTTCCGGGCTACGGCGCCGGACCTCGCGGAACTGGTCAATGCGCGGCCGAACGTGACGATCGCCCCCCATATGGAAGGGCGTGTGGACCTGCTCGAGGTGACGGTCAGCATCCGCTGGTCGGGCGAACACGGACGGACCATCGATAAATCGCTGGTCACGCTTATCGCCGAGAAACCGGCGGGGGGGATCTGAGATGCCGCGGGACAGATCACGCGGAATTCGCGGTTCACGGCGCCGGACCCGCCAATTGGGCGTCACCCTGGTGCATATGCTCGCCTACGTGGCTGTGCTCGCCGTCGTAATCAATCTGGGCGCGACGCTGTTTGTGGCCGTGCTCCGAATGCACGATGCGGGGACCGCCGCGCTGGATGAGTCGCTGACGTTACGCGCCATGGAGTCCGAGCTTCGCGAGACGGTATCCGAGGGGGTGTCGCTGCTTCCTGTCCTCGGCGAGTTCGCGACCTCGGAATCCGCGGTGGCGCTTGCCTTGCCTCCGGACGCGCAAAGCGGCGGCGCGCGGTACGCCGTGCTCCAGCGGCTGGCAGGAGACGGCGGGTTTCGTATTCGCAGGATGGGTTTTCAGGAGACCCCGGAGGGGCTGACCCTGACCTTTATGAAGACCTACCGGCCCGTGTTCAGTGCGCTGGAATTCGAATATAGGGGGGACGCGGCGACGGCACGCGGGGTGGGCCTTCGATTCTCCCTGAAAACCGGGAAGAATTCGCAGCGCCCGCCGCGCGAGCACGGCCTGCGCATGGCGCTGGGCGGGATGGGAGGTGGGACGTGATGCCCGGGTCGAGATTGCGATGCGGCGAGCGGGGTTTTGCCCTGGTGATCGCGCTGGCCTACCTGCTTTTTCTGAGCCTGTTCGCGGCGGCATTTCTGCGGACGGTGCGTTTGAACCTGGCGGATGCGTTCAACGACGAGGCCCGGATCGAGGCGGCCAGCCTGGCCCGGGCGGGCGTCGAGAAGGCCATCGCCGAGCTTCGCCGCGCGCCGGACTATCGCGGGGAGGAGGATACGGCGCTGGGCGATGGCCGGTTCACGGTGCGGGTCGAACCGCTGGCGGAGGCCGGCAGCTTCCGCGTAACGGTCCGGGGGTACGGTGAAGCGCCGCAGCGCCGGTACGCGCATGCCGAACTCATCGTGGACCTGGTGTTCCACCCGGACGGGACCATCGCCGCATTGCACCGGAGGGAGGTGCGGGCATGGTAAGGCGTCGCGGGTTTACCCTGCTCGAACTGCTCGTGGTCATCGCCATCATCGGGATTCTGGCGGCCATTCTGCTGCCTGCGCTGGCGCGGGCGCGGGAAGCCGCCCGGCGCGCCTCCTGCCTGAACAATCTGTCGCAACTCGGCATCGCGCTGCAGCTGTATGCGAGAGAGAACGAGGGACAATTCCCCTGGAGCGGAGGCGGGGGCAATGCCGACTGCATGCTGACCCTTTTTGGCGATTATGTGACTACGTGGAAGACCTTTATCTGCCCTTCCGAATCGAAGCCGCCGGAATTTGACGAGGGGCAACGTGCGCCAACGGTCCCCACGACGGAACTCAACGGAGAAATGAGCTGCCGGGTGAGCTATGATTATTTCGGGGCGTATACCGATCAAGCGCTGGAATTGCCGCGCCCGCAGCAGGGCATGCCGAAGATTCCCTTGATGTGGGATCTGGTCTACTTCGGCAATCCCGGCGAGGAGGCCTACACGTATCTCGGCGGCCGCGAAGCGAATCCCGGAACAGAACCGGCGCATGGCAGCGGTGTGGACATGACCAACCATATTCCGGGGGGCGGCAACGTCCTGTGGATGGACGGATCCGTGACCTTCGTGATTATCCCGTCCTGGCCCGAGAGCGGCCTTCCCTTCCGGCCCGAGGGGATCACGTACGCCCATCCTGTGGTCGCCAACTTCGGGCCGGTGCCGAAATAACGGGGACACACGGCCGGGGTCAGGGCCGGAATCGAAGCGCGTACAGGTCGGCGTCCTTCATCACAAACCGGAGCCGGACGGGCGTGCCCGCGAAGGCGCTGACGCCGGCGGCGCCTTTCCAGGTCACAATGCGGTCGACCTGGTCGCCGATGATCTCGTCGCACGCCTCCTGCGTGAAGCCCGGGAGCGGCGTGCCGTCGGGTTGCTGGAGTTCGACCCAGAGGCTGCCCGCGGCTGACGTGGAGAAATTGATCTCGAGCTCGTTCCCGGCAAACGTGAAGGTCCGGGTGATGAACTCGCCGCCGTCGTAGCCCGCGTGTACCGAGGTGAACCCGTCGATGCGCAGTTCGAGACGCTGAAGGTATTGCGACGGTTGCGCGTAGTTGCGCTGGATGTAGAACGACATGGTTGCCGGGCCCGTGGGAATGATGCCGTAACAGGTGTAATTCGTGCGCGAGGTCCAGTTTTCCAGGCCGAAGCCGGGGCGCACGAAACTCTCCATGAAGGTCCGGTCGTAAGCCGTGCCGCCGCGGCTGGTCATGAACACGGTGTCGGAGCAGTCGCCCACATAGCCGCTGTGCGCGCCCATGCGCCCGGCCATGGCGTCGGGGATCACTTTGCGTCCCGGCATGAACCGGGCGGGCGTGGCCACATAGATGTGGGGCGCACGGAAATAGGGCTGCGTCTGGTTGGTATAGAGGTGTTCCTTCGGCGTGTCGCCGAAGGTCATGGGCGTGGCCTCGGTCCAGTTCACGAAGTCTTTTGAGGTGCTGCGGCTCACCGAGCGGACACCGTCCACGAAGATGCGGAAATAACAGAGGTAACACTGTTCGGCCGGCGACCAGAATACAAGGTTGTGGGAATCGTAGGCGCCGCCGGTCAGGATGGGCTCCTCGCGCAGGTGTTCCCAGTGGATGCCGTCGGGCGAAATGAAGGCGTGGAGGCCGGTGGACGAGGTGCCCGCCACCGCCTTGAAGCGCTGCCCGGGCAGGGCCTCGGGATTCGTGTCCAGAAACGGGGCGAAATTGTGCGAAAACGGCGCGTCATTAGCGATGATCACATTGTTCTCGAGGGTATCATGGACCCGGTGGAGCCCCAGATTGGGTTTTGCGAAATGGACGCCGTCGACGCTCAGGGCGACGCAGGTCACTTCGTTATTTGAACCGTCGGCAGCCGCCACGGGCAGGCCGCGGTAATACAGCAGGTACCGTTCGCCGTCGTGAATGATGGTGTTGTAGCCGCAGAACGGGCCTTCCCAGGGCTTGTCGTACTCGAGCACGGTTTCCCGTGTCACGGGCGGATGAAGCCGGAGTTCGGTGTTGTTCATCGAACCGATGAGATGGCTGTCGACGAACAGTTCGCGATTGGAGCCGAGCGCGACCGGCCCGGAGGCTTGAGCGAACGCGACGCCCGCGAGAAGGAGCATGGAAAGTGCGAAGACGAGGCCGTTTCTTGACATGATTTCCCCTTTCGGATACCGCGGCCTGGAACCGCACCGTGCCGCCATGTGTTCAGAAGCCGTATTGTAGAGGATCCCCGTGCGAAGTTGAAGAACCCGCGTAGCCACCTTCGCCAAGGGGGACATGGCCCGCACCGCGATTCTGAATTTCGGTGGCTCTATGGTCTGCCGTCCCTGCGGGACTCGGGGGACCGGCAGCGTCCCTCGCCAACCCTAGGCGAGGGCGCTAGATTCGCGCGTTCCTGTCTTGTGCCCCCCGCCGGCGGAGAACACGGTCTGAGATTGAGTGATGTCCCGGGCCTTCAGACCGGAAGAGGTGTGGGAACGCCTGTACCCAGCCGGGCTGCGCTGGTATGGTACCGCGCCGTTGGCGCTCGGCGATTGGGGATGCCGGTTATGCCTGGTTGTGCGCCTGGAGGTCCACGGGGATTTCTTTTGCCTCGCCGGCAGTCAGCAGCACCAGTTTTCGGAAGGCGTTGAGGGCGGGCGCGCCGTCGTCGGACTGGGTATACAGCACGATATGGTCGATGGCCGCAGCGTCCGGCAGCTCGAGCCTTCCCTGGGTCCAGTCGCCGGGGCTGCGTGTCCACCCTGTGACGCGGGGGCCTTCCGACGTTATGACCTCAACGAAATACTGGGCGTTGGCGCTGCCCCGGACTTCCCACACCAGTTCCGCCATGCCCGCCGCGCCGGGGCCGGGCATCTGGTAGCCCGTGGAAACGCCGGGCGCGCCCTGGATGCGCATCACCGCCGCGCCGTCTTCGAAGCGGAAGGATTGCTCCGTTCCCTGGCCGCGAACTTGCGACCAGACGGGGCGGGGGCGAAGGCGGAGGGTCTGTCCGGGCACGGTGTCGATACGGACGATGCCCTGTTCGTCTGCGTTGCAGGGCGTCCAGCCGGTTTCCGCGAGGACTTCGGTTTTTGGCCAGGGCGCCAGGAGGCGCAGGGGGCCTCCCGCAGTGCTTTCGACGGTCAGGTCGCGCGTCTGACCTCCCGAGAATGCCGCGGAGACGAGGAAGCCTCCCTGGGTGCGTAAATCGACGAAGCGCGCGGCCGTGTGGCCGGGCCAGGCGGGGAAGAGGCGGATTACATCGCCGACGCTCTGGAGGAGCAGCTCGTTGATGGGCAGGCAGACGCCGAACATCTCGGTGTAATGTCCGTAATCGTTGAATTCGAAGCGGGGGTCCAGCCGGTTAAAACTCAGGGTGCCGTTGGGCCGTTCGCGCCAGAGGAGCTCAGTGCGCAGCCATTCGTGGGTGTCGGGCATATCGAGCCGCGCCCGGGCGGCCGCCAGCATGATCGGCGCGTTGTTGCCGTTATGTTGCAGGCCGGCCGCGGTGCGGCGGAAGATGTCCTGGACCTCGGGCGGACTCAACCAGCCGATCTGGTCGGCGGGGAACACGGGCGTCGTGGGTACCGGGATGTTGTAGGTGATGGGCGGCGCTCCGGCGACGTCGACGATGATGGGTTCGTCTTCGCCGTAGCGCGGATACTCGGGCAGCAGCGCCTCCGCGGACCGCCACCGCGACACCTTATCCGCGTCGACCCCAAGCGTTTCCGCGCCTTCGATCGCGGCGTTGAGGGTCATCTTGAAATAGGCGATGCAGAAGGCGCAATCGCGGTTGCGCTCGAACCCGGCCGTCCAGCCGTGGTGTTCCGGGGAGACCGTAGGCGCGAGGATGATGCGGTCGCCGTCGCGTTCGCACGAATCCACGAAATCGGCGTAGAACTCTGCGGTATCCCTCAGGGGCGGATAGGCCACCTGCTCGAGGAACGCCCGGTCGGGAGCGTATTTGTAATGCCACCAGAGGGGCTGCACGGTGAATCCCGTAACGCCGAGCGTGAAGGCCCAGACATGGTGGATGTACTGGCGGCCATGGGGGCTCTTGCAGGTTTCCGGGTCCGGAGGTTCATACGCGAAGAGGACGTGCGGGTAGAACGCGCCGTCCGAGTGGAAGATGCTTTTCGCGAGCCAGCGGGCGCGCGGGAGGTATTCCAGGACTAAGCGGTCGTACGGCTCGGCCAGTTCGCAGTGGTTGGTGGCGAAGGCCGACCAGAACGTCTGCTGGATGTTGTAATTTGTATGGAAATCGCCGTGCCAGGCGGGGGCATCGTCGAGCAGGCCCGCGAAGAGGCCCGGGCTGATGACCCCCGGTTTGGTGACGCAGCGCAGGAAGTACAGATTGCGGTACCACACGCGTTCGAGCACGGGGTCTTCGAGTTGCAGCCCGCTCCGCGCCCAGAACGCCTCCCACTCGGCCCGGTGCTCCGCGACTGCGTCGTCAAACGGTTGCGCGGCCGCGTTCCGGGCGAGTTCCCGGGCGGCCGCCAGTGGCTCGCCTGACTCGAGCGAGGTGACGACGGCGACCGCCGCCACCCCGTCGCCCGCGGCGCACGCGACCGCAAAGGACATCCCGGCCCAATCGAGGTCGCCCGGAATCTCCTGCCGGAGCCAGGCCAGACGGTCCTGCTGGCCGGTTTCCGCCGCGGGAATGTCGGCCGAGACGATCGCTTCGAGCACCGCGGCCGGCGCTTTTTCCGAACGGAGCAGGATGACATTGGCTTGCGCGGGCGTCAGAACGCGGGTGATGCCCTCGCCCGTGAGCACCGAGGCTTCGGCGACCCGAAGGTTCAGGGCGGCCGTCAGCAGACCGGATGCCGCGCCCGGGATGCGGACGACGCCGCACGCCCTGGGGCAGGGGTAGGGGTGGGCGTGGTACGCGTCTTGTCCGTCGTATGGGTACCCTTGGGGCAGGATCCAGTTGCGGTCGGGCCAGTCCCCCTGGCCGAGCTGTTTGAGACGTTCGAGCGTGGGGAGCGGGGGATTCAGGGCGGCATCGACCCGCGCATCCCACACGTCGTTCTTGGTGATACGAACGACGAGGTCGTCGCCCTCGGCGAACAGCAGGGCATTGAGGTCGCCATTGCCGAGAATCAGGGCGTCGTTGACCGGCTGC
The DNA here is from genome assembly GCA_002348185.1 of Candidatus Hydrogenedentes bacterium UBA2224. Lineage (GTDB taxonomy): Bacteria > Hydrogenedentota > Hydrogenedentia > Hydrogenedentales > SLHB01 > UBA2224. Next base: position 11,914 of record DDYW01000005.1, read on the forward strand.
CCGAGGGACGGCAGCGCGATGCCTGCTCGTTCGAGGGCCTCGGGATACGGGATGGGGCGGCCTTCCTGGGCGAGGCCCGCGATGCTGTATGTGCACAGAAGTATCGAGGCCAGAATGTGCCTGTTCATGGGCGCTCCTCCAGTTGCCGTTTAGCATACCACGGTTCTGACGGATCCGGGCATCGGGATCGGCCGACCGGAGGTTTCACGCATCCGGCTCGGGAAGGCGGCTACCGGCGCACCATGCCCAGGACCGCGTTGACGACGAGCTGGATGTCGATCGCATTGGCCTCGCCGTCGCCATTGATGTCGCCGCCCGTGGTAGGCAGCAGGGCGAGCGCCTGGTTGATGACGAGCTGGATATCCACCGCGTCGACCACTTCGTCGCGGTTGACGTCGGGCTGGAAGAGCTCGCGCACAACGGACCACGTGCCCTGCCCGCTGCAGACGCCGCATGAGCCGTCGCGGGCGGGCGCATACCACGAACCGTCGATGGCGCGGGCATTCTCGAACATGCCCGTAAACCGCCAGCGGCCGCCGCCCAGCGTGAGCGTGAAATCGAACCGGCCGTTTGCAATCCGGGGAGCGTCGGACCACCATTCGGTCGCCGCGGAGGTGTTCAGCGTGCACTCCTGGCACGGCACGCGCAAATTGAAGCGAAACGAGCGCAACTCCTGGGCGTTTGAGGCGACGATGACGGTCATGGGCAGGTTCTGGTTATTGAACCCAGAGAAGAAACCCGGTTCCGGCGTCATCTTGGCGGGCGCTTCCAGCGCCCAGACCGACGGCGCGGACAGCGCGTCTCCGGTGTCCGCGGCAGCTTCTTTCCACGTGCGCAGATACGTTACGGCGCATCCCGCAAGTTGAAGCTCCGCGCCGTTGCGGCGAATGGTCTCCCCGCCCGCGGGCACCGCATGGCCACCACCTACGAGAGCGAGGCCTTCCACCCAGCAGCGCTGGCCCGGAGAGAGAACGAGTGCGGCGTCGTCTCCCACGATGGTCGTCGCGTCGATGACGGCGTGGGTGGCCCCTGGCCCAATCAGACACACCGTGGTCAACGCGGAGGGTACGACGACCCGCTCGCGATAGGTTCCGGGGCCGACCCAGACCGTTGCATCCGCTCCGCGGGCTTCCTGAAGGGCTTTGTGAACGGTCGCCCACGGGCGCACGGCGCTGCCGTTGCCCAGGACATCATCCCCCAGGGCGGCATCCACAAACGCGTCGCTGCCGGACGCTGACAAGGAAAGGAAAACGAACGACGCGGTCATTACCCACATGGGTAACGCAGCGCGGACTGGCATGGTCATCGCAGACGAGATCCTCCGGGAACGCTTGTGTGATCTCCCCCTTCCAGATGGGCGGTCTCCGGTATTCAGACCAGGCAATGCGGAGAGTAATTCGCTTCAACGGGGCCTAGTCTACCACAATCCGGGCGCCAAAAAAAGTGATGAGCACCCGCCCGCCGGCTTTTGCTTTATGCTCACAAACCGCAATATGTTGGGTTTGCGGGGTTCGGCGCCTCTACAGGCTGGGGGGAACGAGGAGAGGCAAAACGGAGCCGGAACCCCCTGCGTGAGGGCGCCGCGCCGTCCCGTTTTCGGCGTATTCGAGGGTGCTATGGACCTTCGCGGGTGGCGATAAGAGAGCGGAGGTCCGGGGGCTTTTCGTTGACTGGAACCGCCCTCTATGCAATAATGCGCCGCAAACACCGAAAAACGCGAATTTCTCCAAGCGAGGGACGGCCCAATGGCGGATCTCAAGAGCAAAGTCTTCACGAGTGGCGAGGTGGCGGCGATCTGCGGCGTGTCGCCGGATACCGTGGCGCGGTGGTTTGATCTAGGGCAGATAGAAGGCTATCGATTGGGTCCGGGCGGGGACCGTCGTATTCCCTACAGCAGTCTGCGGAAGTTCATGATCAGTCATGGGGTGCCGCTTGAACGGCTGGAGGAAGATGAGTATCGCATTCTGGTGGTGGACGACGATCCCTATTACCTGGACATTATTCCCGCGGCGCTGGCCCGGTCGGGCGACTACCGGGTGTTTGTGGCGTCGACGGGGTTTGACGCGGGCGCCATGGTGGTGGAACACACGCCCCATGTGCTGATATTGGACATTCACTTGTCGGACATGGACGGACGCACGGTGTGCCACCGGGTGAAAGAGCGCCAGGACACGCGGAACACGCGCGTTCTGGCGATTTCAGGATATCTGGATGACGAAGAGGCGCGGCAGTTGACGAAGCAGGGTTTTGACGACTACCTGGCCAAGCCGTTTGAGATCTCCAAACTGGTCGAGCGCGTCAACAGGCTGCTCGAAATCTGACGGGGGCCGCGTCGGGCGTCGCGGGCGGGCCTTGCCGGGGATGCCTTACCCCGTGTGCCGGAGCACGCATGAAACACAATTCTTCACTGGTTATCGAGGCGTTCTGTCTTGCCGAGTCGCTGCACCGCGAACAGGTGCGCAAGAGCACGCAGATCCCGTATTTGTATCATCTTCTTTCGGTAGCGGCGCTGGTGGGCGAGTACGGGGGGAGCGACCGGCAGGTGGCGGCCGCCCTGCTGCACGATGCGGCCGAGGACCAGGGCGGGCATGCGACCCTGGAGGCCATTGAAGCGCGTCTGGGCGGCGATGTGGCCGCGTATGTGCGGGCGTGCAGCGATAGTCTTGCGCTTCCGAAGCGGTCCTGGCGCGCGCGCAAGGAGGCGTACATTGGCCGCATCGCAGACCTGCCCGGCGAGGTGAAGCTGATCGTCGCGGCCGACAAGCTTCACAACGTCCGCTCGCTGCTCTGCGATTACCGGCAGGCCGGGGAGTCGCTCTGGCGGCGGTTCAACGGGGGCCGGGACGGTACGCTGTGGTATTACCGTGCGGTGACCGCGGCCCTGGAAGGCAGTTGGCGCCATCCCATTCTGGTGGAACTTCGCGAGGCGGTGGATCGGCTGGTGACGGTGGCGGGCGATCCGGCGCCGCGACCGGGGGCATAAGCGCGGATCACTTCGATTCCTGGTAGATCTTGCGCATGGTCGTGGGCAGGATGTCCATGTTCTCGCGGTATTTGGTGACGGTGCGCCGAGCGATGTTGATGCCCTGTTTCTTGAGCAGGTTCGCGATTTTCTGGTCGCTGAGGGGCCGGGTCTTGTCTTCTTCCTCGATCATCTTCTTGATGAGGGACTGCACGCTCTTCGACGATTGCGCGTCGCCGGTATCGCGTTTCAGGCCCGGCGAGAAGAAGTACTTCATTTCGAAGAGGCCCTGGGGGGTCTGCATGTACTTCCCGCGTGTGGCGCGGCTGACCGTGGCCTCGTGCACGCCGACCGCGTCGGCAATTTCCTGCAGCGTCAGCGGTTTGATGGCCTCGACGCCCTTCTCCAGGAAGTCCTGCTGGACATCGACGATCGCCCGGGCGATACGCAGGATGGTGTTTTGCCGCTGTTCGATATTTCGGATGAGCCATTTGGCGGACTCGATTTTGTCGCGCAAGTACTTTTTCTCGTCTTTGCTCATTTTTTCTTTGCGCATCCAGGCCCGGTACTGGTTGCTGATCCGCAATTCGGGAGACGACTCGTTCGAGAGGTAGATGTCGTAGCCGTTGTCGGTTTTTTCGACGATGACGTCGGGCGTCACGTACTGGGGCGGGTCGGAGGAGTATTCGAGCCCGGGCCAGGGATAGAGTTTGGAGAGCAATTCCTTGAGTTCTTCGACGCGCTCGGGTTTGATGCCCATGGCCTTGGCGATGGCCGGGATCTGTCGGCGTTCGAGTTTTTCGAGGTGTTCGGCGACCAGGACCCTCAGCTCGTCTTCTTCCGGATACTCCATGTCGATTTGAAGCATCAGGCATTCGACGACGTCGCGGGCGCCGACGCCGGTGGGTTCGAACTGCTGGATCACGCCGAGCATGCGGCGGACGTCCTCGACGCGTATGCCGAGTTCCTGTGCGATTTCTTCGTCGGACCCGGTGAAATAGCCCTTGTCGTCGATATCGCCGATGATGCGTTCGCCGATACGGTAGTCCTGTTCTTCGGGGGCCGCCATGCGAAGCTGGCGCAGCAGCATCGCGGAAAAGGACTCACCTTTGGTGATGGAGTTCTGGAAGTATTCGCGGCGGCTGTCCAGGTCGCGATTCCGTCCCAGGTCGGGACCGGTGCGGCGGTAATCGCCCAGGCGCGTGGCGAATTCGTCGAGGTCGAACGCGACGTCATCGATCGGTTCGTCGCCATTCGAGGGTTCCTGCGGTTCTCGTTCCGGCGGTTCGGAGGTCTCCTGCTTCTGCTCGAGAACGGGGTTCGCCTCGAGTTCCTGCTGCACATACTGATCCAGCTCCAGCCCAGACAGCTGCAGAATCTGAATGGCCTGCTGCATCCGTTGCGTCAGCATCAGACGCTGGGTTTGCGTCTGAACGAGACGATGTTCCATTCGCATCATGTGCGCACGATCTCCTCGTAGTGAATGATGTGTATTATATCGCTGATCTGAAAAAACTGTCAATTGGAGCGGCCTCTGGACGCCTTGGTATAATGCTTATGAGCAGGTTTTTTTGCGGCTTTTGCGTCTCCTGGGGAACAAGATTGTGATCCGGTTTTCACTATTGGGAAGCGGCAGCAGCGGCAACGCCATTCTGGTTGTGACGCAGGGCGCCCGGGTGCTCATCGATTGCGGTTTCAGCATGAAACAGCTCGAACTGCGGGCCGCCCAACTGGGAGAGCGCCTGGACGAACTCGACGCGATTTTCGTCACACACGAGCACAGTGATCATGTGAAGGGACTTGGCGTGCTGGCGCGCCGGCTGCGGGTGCCGGTGTTTATGACACAGGGGACCTGCGCGCGGCTTCCCGCGAACGTGGCGGACGTTCCGTGCATCGAATGTTTCACGGCCGGCGATTCCATCCGTCTCGACGGGCTGACGGTCAGCAGTTTCAGTGTTTCGCATGATGCGGGGGACCCGGTAGGGTTTTGCGTAGATTGCGAAGGGGCCAAGCTGGGCATCGCGGCGGACTTGGGCCACGCTCCGAACCTGGTGCGGCTTCGCCTGGCCGGTTCGCAGGCGCTGGTCCTGGAATCCAACTATTGCCCGGAACTGCTTCGGCTGGGCCCGTATCCGCCGCAGCTTCAGCAGCGGATACGGGGCAGGCAGGGCCATCTTTCCAACGAGGACATGTCGGCGCTGCTGGCCAGTCTCGCGCACGAGCGCCTGCGCCTGGTGGTGTTGAGCCATCTCAGCGAGGAAAACAACGATCCCGCGCGGGTGTTCGAGATTGCGCGCCGTGCGATGCGGCCGTGCGGGGCCGAGGTCGTCGTGGCCCGGCAGCATACGCCGACGCGCATGTTCGAGGTGCAGCCGTGACCCCGCTGACGTTCTTGCGGCAGGAGGAAGTGCGGGAGGCGCTGGCGCGGGCCTCGGCGGCGGCGGCGGCGCCGGTGGCCATTCACTACCTGCAACGCGGGGAGGAGGGGCCGTGCATTGCAGGCGTGGGCCAGTGCGCCGCGTGCCGTCACGTGCATGACCTGCCGGGAGGCGTCATGGCATGCCGCGGCTCGCGCATCAGGGCATCGCTCGAGGCATTGCGCGACGGCATCGCCACGCCGTTCCTGTGTCACATGGGATTTCCCTGCGTGGCCGCGCCGGCGTTTCCGGACACGGCCCAGGGGTTCATCCTCACCTTCGGCCCCTATTGCCCGGCCGAGGCGCCGGACACGCTGACGGAAGACGCGCGGCGCGGCCTTTTCGCGCTGGGCGATGACGAACCGGACGACCTGGCTGGGCTGTTGCGCGATATCCGTCTGGTGCACAGCGACGTGGTTCCCGTGATCGTGGACTGGACGGTCCGCGACCTCAATGCGTTGTGGCAGCGCCGGCAGGCCATGGCGTTTCCGGAGGAAGCGGAGGCGGACCTGCCGCAGCCCGCACGCAGGACCCGGGCGCGCGGGATGCCGGAATCCGATCCGCTGCGCGCGGCGGCCATCGCCGCGGGTCTCGCGGGAGGCGAACAGCGGGAGGTGCGTTCACTCATCCTGACGGTGCTGTCGGAGAGTCCGGCGGGAGCGCGAACGGCCCTGGCGGCGCGTCGCGCGCGCGCGGTGGCCCTGGTGGGGGCCGTTATCGAAGCGGCGGAGCGGGCGAAGTTCGATGCGCAGGAATGCTGGGGGCGCCTTCCGGAGTTTATCGGGTTGGTCAACACGGCCCGCACGAAGGCGGAACTGGCGACCGCGGTCACGGGCGTGTTGCGGGTCATCCGGCGCCGCGCGAAACAGGCCGCGAAAGACGCGTCGCTCGAGGCCCTGAACACCGCGTTGCTGCCGCGCCTGGGCGGCGCCGTCACGTTGAACGAGATCGCCGCGGAGCTGGGGGAACCGCCGAGTACGATCACGCGCCGGCTTCAGCGGAAGTTCGGGATGTCATTTTCGGAATACGCCGGAAAACAGCGCGTGGACCGCGCGAAGCGCCTCCTGCGCGGCACGGGTTTGGGAATAGGCGAGATCGCGCGGCGCGTTGGCATCAACGATGCGAGCAATTTCGCCAAGATGTTCCGCAGGTTTGAAGGCTGTTCCCCGCAGACCTACCGTGAACGGTTCGGAAAGAAGCCATGATGCTTATCGAAAAGCTGCGGCACTGGTGGCTCGAGAAGCGGTGCCCCACGGAGTTTCTGTGCGACCACTGCAAGTACGACCATCCGTCCGCGTGCGTGCGTCCTGAACGTCCGAACGCGGTGAAATGCCCGGACTACCGGCCCAAGGGCAGCTAGACGGAGAGCGTAGCGGTTTCAGGGTGTCCTGGTTTGATTCAGGGGGGATTGGTCTTTCTTCACGCGCTTCGCTACGCGATCCGCGTGACACGTTCTGGTCCGTTTCAAGGCGCCCCATGCGGGCCCCCCGGAGGGTCATTCCAGTGATTTCAGGTAGTCAAGCTGGCGTTTGAGTTTTTCGCGGGGATCCATGGGACGGAAATCCTCGATCGAAATGAACCCATTGTAGCCTACGGCATTAAGGTCGGCGATGAACTGGGGGATGTCGAGGATGCTTTCGGCGAGATCGCATCCGTCGTACGACCAGGTGACGGTCCCCTTCGCGTCGGGTTCGCCGGGGACGGGTCTCCAGCCCCCCGCGTGGCAATGTTGCAGATAGGGTCCCAGCAGTTCCATCCCGATCCGGAAGGTCTCGAATCCGTCTTTGGCCATGTTGTTGACGTCGTAGATGACGCCGATTTCTCCGGGCTGGAAGTTCGCGGCGATTCGGAGAGCGAGCGAAGCGCTGGGCATCAGTGTACCGCCGTGGATTTCGATGAAACAGCGGATCCCGTAGGGTTTGAGCACGTCGAGCGCCCTGCTGTACGCGCCGACCGCGCGCTTATAGAGTTCGTGGTAGTTGGCGGACCGATCGTAGCCGGTGGGGGCGGCGAGGCGTATGGGAATCTGCCCCAGGCGCGCGACGCCGTCCGCGAGGCGTTTGATCTCGTCGAGTTCGTCGCAGCGCAGGTTGGCGGCAATGGCGGGGATCTCGAGGCCGTGGTCGGCGGTGATGCGGGCGACCTCGGGCGCCCGTTGGGCGAGGTTGGCGGGGGAGAGGCCGGTCTTGTGGTCGCCCCACATGCTGAATCCCTGGCCGACGGCCTGTTCGGGCGTGTACCGCACGCGCCATTCGACGCCGTCGTAGCCGAGTTCGTGCAGCAGCGCGCAGGTCTCGGGCACGTCGAATTCGGGGAGGATGACGCTGGTCACGCAGTATTTCATCGCGGAATCCCTTTTGTTCCGGCACCTCACTCCAGGGGTCGTGTCCTGAAACCCAGTATCCGGCGCGACCCCGTGCATTTCAAGAGGGCGCTGCGGTTTCGTCCCTGCAATGAAATGCGCTATGCTGGGGCACGGCTCAAATCAACGAAAGGATTCCGTGATGAGTGCCACTTCCTTGCCGCAATGTCTCGCAATCCGTGTGCTCAGCGACGCGCCGGTCATCCAGTTCGCCGCGGAGGAATTGAAGCAGTACCTGGCGCGGGCGACCGGTTGTGAAGTGGCCGTAGACCACGCCGCCGCGGAGGGTCTGGTCCTGGGGCTAATGGCGGATTTCCCCGGTGTTCAGGCGCCGGTGGTGGCGAATCCGGAGCTGGACGACGCGCTCCACATCGACACGCGGGGCGCGTCGGGGGTTGTTGCGGGCATTAATCCGCGCAGCGTGCTTCTGGCGGTCTACCGTTACCTGACGGAACTGGGCTGCCGGTGGGTTCGCCCGGGCGATGATGGGGCGTACGTGCCCACCCTGGACCGGCTGCCGGACGTCCGCGTCTCGGAAACGCCGTCCTACCGGCATCGCGGCGTTTGCATCGAAGGGGCGGTGAGTTATGAACATGTGCGCGACCTGGTGGACTGGCTCCCGAAACTGGGGTTCAACGGGTACTTCATCCAGTTTCGCGAGGCGCACACGTTTTTTGACCGCTGGTACCGGCATACGGGCAATCCGAAGCAGGCGGGCGACGCGCTCCCGGTCGAGAAAGCCCGCGAATACACGGAGATGCTCGAGAAGGAGATCAAACGTCGCGGGCTGCTGTATCACAAAGTCGGCCATGGGTGGACCTGTGAGCCGTTCGGGATAGCCGGTCTGGGTTGGGAGGAGGAGCCGCGCAGCGCGCCGCCCGAGGTGGCGAAGTACCTGGCGGAAGTGCGCGGCAAACGGGACTTCTGGAAAGGGGTGGCGCTCAACACCAATCTCTGCTATTCGAACCCGGAGGTGCGGCGCATCATCGTGGATGCCGTGGTGGCGTACGCACGCGAGCACCCGGCGATCGACTACATTCACTTCTGGCTTGCCGACGGCACCAACAATAATTGCGAATGCGCCCAATGCGTCCGGGCGCGGCCGTCCGATTTCTATGTGATGATGCTGAATGAACTGGATCGGCGCCTGTCGGCGGCCGGGCTTGCCACGCGGATCGTGTTTCTGATTTACGTGGACCTGCTGTGGCCGCCGCTGGAACAGAAGATCGTGAACACGGACCGGTTCGTGCTGATGTTCGCGCCCATCGTGCGAACGTACAGCGAGACGTTTGAGGTCGGCGATACCCTGCCCGAACTGCCGCCCTTTGAGCGCAACAAGCTGGCGTTTCCCAAGAGCGTGGAGGCCAATGTGGCGTTTCTCAAGGCCTGGCAGGCGCTTTTTGACGGCGACAGTTTCGATTTCGATTACCATCTCATGTGGGATCACTCGAACGATCCGGGCCACATGCAGATAGCCCGCACCATCGCCGCCGACATGCAAGGTCTCGGGAAGATCGGTTTGAACGGTTATGTGAGCTGCCAGATCCAGCGCATCTTTCTGCCTACCGGCCTGGCCATGACGGTCATGGGGCGAACGCTGTGGAACGCGGCCACGGATTTTGACGCGGTGGCCGAGGACTATTTCCGGAGCGCCTTTGGCGCGGACGGTCCCGCCTGCCGCGACTATCTCGAACGCTTGTCCGACCTCTTCGACCCCGTGTACATCCGAGGGGAGAAGGAATGGGTGGATGCGGAACAGGCGCAGCGTTTTGCCCGGGCTCCCGATGTGATTCAGGGATTCATGCTCACGATCTCGGCGAATCTTCACGCCGACGTTCCGTGCCACCGGGCGTCCTGGCTCTACCTGAAGCACCATGCGGAACTGATGCTGGGGCTGGCCCGGGCGTTTCATGCCAAGGCCCTGGGGATGGACGAGGCCGCCAGGAGGGCATGGGAACGCACCAAACAGCTTGCGTGGGACAAGGAACCCATCCTGCACCCGGTCCTCGACACGTGGCTGTTTGCGATGACCGCGCTCGAAGCCAAGTTCGTTCCCGGCAAGGGCGACGGCGCGCCGGGATGAACCTGGTCTGAGGCCCCGTGGTTCTGCCAGGCGGCACGTGAGCTGTTGCGGGACTAGGCGCCTCGTTCCGTTTGTTTCTTACAGGAGACAGACAGGGAGGAGTCGTGATGCGTGCAACAGCGGCCGCGCTGATGCTGCTTGGGATGGCGTGCTCCCTGCCTTTTGCGGGGCAGGCCGGGGCGAAGGCGGCCGAGCGCAGCGTGGCGGGCGATACCTCCGCATTCAAAGGAGTTCAAGGCATGGAAACGGCGACATTCGCCGCGGGTTGTTTCTGGCATGTCGAGGAGGCGTTTCGACACGTCGAGGGCGTGAAAGCCACCTCGGTGGGGTACACCGGCGGCCACACGAAGGAGCCTACGTACCGGGAGGTCTGTACCGGCACGACCGGGCATGCCGAATCGGTCGAGGTGGTCTACGATCCGAAGACGGTGAGCTACGAGAAGCTGCTCGGGGTGTTCTGGAAGGCGCACAACCCCACTCAGAAAGACCGGCAGGGTCCCGATGTCGGCCACCAGTACCGGTCGGCGATCTTCTGCCACACGCCGGAACAGGAGATCGCGGCCCGGGCGTCGATGAAGGCGCTCGGCGAATCCGGCCAGTACCGTCAACCCATTGTGACCGAGATCGTCGGGGCGCAGACCTTCTGGCGCGCGGAAGAGTATCACCAACAGTACTTTCAGAAGAACGGTCTGTCGTACTGCCCCCGTTGATGCTTTCGTGGCGGTCCAGGGGCGGTATCGAGGCGCCGGACGGGTAGAAAAACGGGGCACTCTCCTGTAAAGTGGAAGTACTATCCATACGTTGCGATGGCAGGAACTGCGGGTCTTGTGGTGAAGGGAGGTAGATCATGCGTATCGCGGAAGCCATGGCACAGGAAATGGCCCAGGAGGCCAGGGGCACGCGCAGACTGCTCGAGCGTCTGCCCGAGGACCAGTTCGGCTGGGCACCCCACGAGAAATCAATGACTCTGGGACGCTTGGCATCGCATGTAGCGGAATGCGTTGGCTACACGGTGCCGATCATCACCACCGACTCACTGCGGCTCAATCCCGACGACTACAAGCCGGCGCTTGCGGGCAGCGTGGCTGAACTTCTGCATTCCTTTGACCAGGACCTCGAGCAGGCCCTTGGCGCGCTGGACGGCGTGCCGGACCAGCACATGATGGCCGAGTGGAAGATGCTCATGGGCGAGCGGACTGTCATTGACCTGCCGCGGTATGCCGTGATGCGGGGGATGGTTCTGAATCACCTCATCCATCATCGCGGCCAGCTCGCGGTATACGCGCGCCTGCAGAATGTGCCGCTGCCGTCCCTCTACGGCCCGTCCGCGGACGAAAAGCAGGCGTTTTCGTGAGTTCTGGTCACGAGGCGCATGCCCGGAACGGCGGCCTCGAGAATGCGCGCGTTTGATCGGCCACACATAGTCGCGGCGCGCAGCTCCGAGAGTGGACACGCCATGCATTTCCCGACCGACTCCGAAGGAGTCGAATGTGCATGGCCACGGGCGAAACCCGTGAACCGGGTGTCGTCCCCTTTCCGACCGACACCGCAGGTGTCGNNTCCCCGTTCTTTGTCCTCTCCTCTAAATCTCCTCCCGCGTGGTTAGTCGTGTCTTGTAGCGCAGGCGTCTCGCCTGCATCCGGATCTGAGTCCGGAATCAAGAATGCAGGCGAGACGCCTGCGCTAAAAGAGGCGAGACGCCTGCGCTACACCGGAAGGCCCCGCGGCTCTGATCTTCCACGCATGTACCAAACGATTCACGGTCCGTTGTTCCGAGGGCGGAGGTGTTATGCATTTCCCGACCGACTCCGAATGAGTCGAATGTGCATGGGTCAAAACACTCCTATTTCGACCTCGGCGCCGCCGCGTTCGTTCGAGACGTAGGCGCTGTAGATGGTTACGATGGCGTCGGCGGCAAGCCGGCTGTCGCTTTCGACGGGTTCGCCGTAGGCCACGGCGCGGTAGAACGCCTCGATTTCCTGCGGGTATCCGGTAAACCAGTCTTCGTCGGGCGGGATATGGGTCCACCCCTGTTTGGTTTCGATCTTCTCGACGGTGTAGACATCGGCGAAATTGGCTTCTCTCGGGTTATAGACCTGCATGGCGGTATTGGGGTTGATGTTGCAGATGGTGCGGTGGTTGTTGGCCGCCACTTCCAGCCAGTTGTGGATACCGCCCAGGACGATGTCGGAGGCGAAGACGGTGGCGACGGTGCCGTCATCGAAGGTGACGTGCATCATTGAAAAATCGTCGATGTCGTGGTAGTCGCATCGAATGTGCCCGGCATCGCGAAACGTCTTCATTCGGGTGAGGGCGTGCGCGCGGGCGGTGACGGTTTTGGGGCGGATGGGTTTGCTGTCGCGCGCGCGGCCTTCGACGCGTTTGAGGTACAGCGCCGCGGTAAGGGGATGGCAGCCTTTTCCGATGAGCACGCCGCCGCCGGAGTACTTCCAGTAGGCGTAGGTGGGATTGTGCGACCCGGAATGGGCTTCTTCCCCGTGAATCCAGAGGACCTGCGCGCCGGTCTTTTCGATGATCTCGCGTTCGCGCTGGATGGCGGGGGCGTATACCCAGTTCTCCGCGTAGAGAATCCGGCCTTTGCTCTTTGCCTCGGCCGCAAGCATCCGCTCCACGCTCGCCAGACCGTGTTTAAGGGCCTCTTCCTTCGGAAAATGGTCGCCATGGAATTCGTCCGTGCCGTCGCCCAGGTAGCCGGTGAGGGGTTTCTCGACGATGACATGCTTGTCGCGCTCGAGGGCGGCGATGGCGATTTCCTCGTGAGCGGCGACGATGACGCAGCAGTGGACCACGTCCACGTCGTCGAGCAGCGCGTCCAGAGACTCGTAGCAGCGGATGCCCCGTTCTTTCGCAAATGCCTGCGCCTGTTGGGCATCGAGGGCATAGACCCCCTTGACGTCGACGTGGGTGCCATAGACCTTCGACATTGCCTCGTAATGAAATCGGGCGGCAAATCCCGCCCCGACAATCCCTGCCCGAACCATTTTCTTTTCCATACGCAGCATCCCCTCTCTGGCTGGCTGATTCCCCGCCGGCCGGTGCGGACCGGGCGGGCTGGCGCGGAAGCCAGTGTAGGCGATTTCCGGGAAGCGTATCAACGGCGCAAGAATACGTCCGTATTTTTTCTTGACGCGATGTATACGAAGGTATATATTAGGGTCCTGGCCCGGCCGGATCCGCCGGCACCGGGAACGCGCATCGGAAAGGGCAGGCTGCCATGGACACACCGAAGAAACCGGCCGGGAGCGCGCGGGAAGCGCTCGAGAACCTTCCTGACGCGGAACTGGAGGTGATGGCCTGTTTGTGGCAGCGGGGCGATGCGACGGCGCGGCAGATTCGCGAGGAGATGGCGCCGTACCGGCCCATGACGCACGGGGCCCTGGTGACCCTGCTGAAACGGCTGGAGGCGAAGGGGCTGGTCCGGAAGCGAAAGGGCGATTTCGGGAAGGCGTTTGTTTTCCGTGCGGCCCACGCGCCGGAGCCGGTGTACCGGAAGATCATGCGCGACCTTCACGAGCGGGTGTTTGGCGGGAGCGGGGTGGCCATGTTTGCCTCGCTGTTCGAGACGCGACCGCCATCGGCGGAGGAGGTCGAGGCGTTGCAGAAGCTATTGGACGATCTGCGGCGGCAACAGGGAAGAAAGGGGTAGGACCATGAGCGGGGCGACAGGCCTTTTGAACGCGGCGGCGGCGGCGTGGTGGCCGTATGTGTTCCATGCGGCGTGGCAGGCGGGGGTGGTTGGCGTCCTGGTGCTCGGAGCGGTGTGGGCGTTGCGGCGGAGGTCCGCGCCGTTGCGCTACGGGTTGTTGCTGGTGGCGCTGGCGAAGTTCGCGATTCCGCCGATGCTGGCCCTGCCGGTAGGGGCATTTTTCTGGCTGCCGGAGCCGGCCCGGATTGACGCTTCCGAGATGGACGGTGAGGCGACTCGTATCGCGAACCCTGCCGCCCTTTTCTCAGGCGAAGCAGTTCTTGCGCGACACGAGGGGGGCGAGATGCTCGTCCGCGAACGCTCCGGCAAGGAAGCGCCGCCCGCGGCAGCGCGCGCACCGTCCGAGCCTGCCGTCGGCCTGGACTGGCGGGGCTGGCTCCTGGTGCTGCACGCCGCGGGGGTGTTCGTCATGGCGGGGTGGATGTTCTGGGCGTTTGCCGGGCTGCGGAAGCAGCTCGCGCAGTGCCGCCCTGTCTGGGAAGGGCCGATCCGCGACTCCGCGCGGCGGGTCAGCGATGCCCTGGGCATGCGCGGCGACGTCGAGGTGATACTTGCGCCCGGCGACATCGCGCCCATGGCGGTGGGGCTGTTCCGGCCCTCGGTCGTGTTGCCGGAATCGATGGCCGAGTGTCTGAACCGCGAGGAACTGGAGTCCGTGCTGGCTCACGAACTGGCCCACCTTTGCCGGAGGGATGCCTGGGTTTTGGCGCTGGAGAATATCCTGCTGACCCTCTGGTGGTTCAATCCCCTGGCCTGGATGGTGGTGAACGCGCTTCGGCGGACCCGCGAAGATTGCTGTGACGATCTGGTCCTGTCGTTACGGCTTGCCGATGAACACACGTACTGCCGTAGCCTGGTCAACGCCGCCTCGGCGGTCGCGCGGCCGGGGTGGGCGCCCGCCATCTTGGGGTTCGCGGACCATATGCATCCGCTGGGCCGCCGCTTGACCCGGCTCATGGACACGACGCTGCGAAAACCCCACCGTCTCTCGCTGGCCGGGGCGGCGGTCCTGGTCCTGCTGGCCACGCTGGCGTTGCCGGGTCTTCGAACGGTGTCCGCGGGCATTTCGACGGCGGTAGTGCCGGGCGTGACTGGCGCGGCGGCGACGCCGGAGGTGGATGAAGCGGCCGCGAAGGCGGTGTATCCAGAGATACCGGGGAAGGTGATCTTCCACGGCACGTACCGGCACCGCAGCCGGGGGAGCGACATCCCGGAACCGGGCGAGCTGTGGCTGAAACAGACCGAGACCGGGGCCATTGCGGCAATCACGCACCTGCCCTTCATGCACACGACGGAGATCGCCCGGGGTGACGAGACCCATCGTGTGGTGGAATACAACACTGTGAGCGATGCCCAGGGCGATACCCCCGGTTACCGGATCGCGATCACGATTGGCGATGGCGAAGTGCGGGTGACGCGCCGGAACGTCCGGGAAGACTGGGACGACCAGGTGCTTCCTGTGCCGAAAGGGGCGTTGTTTGATCCCAACAGCCGTCCCGACCCCTACGCGGCGGCGAACATCCTGTTGCGGGGGCTCGAGCTTGCGGAGGGCGAGCGGAAGGAGCTGGCGGTATACGACTGGGACAATTCCGGCAACGCCATGGCGGGGTATACGATAGGTTTCAGGAACGCCGGGAAAGAAGAGGTCCTTGTTCCCGCGGGGAAGTTCCTGGCAACGCATATCGTGCTCCAACAGGTCACCAGCGCCGATACCTGGTTCAAAAAACGCGCGGAACACATCACCGATTTCTGGCTGCTCGATAACGGCGTTATCGTTCGCATCCTGCGTCACCGCGAACCGTATGAACTCGAGTTGCTTGAGTGGACGGCGCCGGAGGAGTTGCCGGGGTACCTGGGCCAGGCCGCGGCCGCTCCGTTCCCGGCCGCCCCATCGCTCGACGCCATGCCGGGCGAGGTCGTGTTTAAAGGGACCTACAGGCATTTCAGCCGCGGCCGCGAAGCCGGACTCGGCGAGATGACCTATAAAACCACGCCGGATGGCGGATTGGCCGTCTGGAGCGAGCTGAAGTTCTATCCGTCCGTTTTTGTGGCCGTTTCCGATGCGGCGAAACGCCTGCAGACGTACCTTATCCACTATCCGAGCGGGCAGCGGCCGGGGTATCACGCCGAGTACGTGTTTGATGAGGGGACGATGCGTTGCACGAAGGTGCAGGAAGGCCAGAGCGCCGGCGAGAAGGCCCTGGATGTGCCCGCGGGCGCTTTGTTTGATCCCAACACGCGTCCCGACCCATACGGTGTCGCGCCGATTCTACTTGCAAGGATGAGCCTGGCCGAGGGCGAATCCCGGGAGCTGGACCTGTACGACACGGATTACACCGGCGAAGGCGTGGAAACCTACCGGGCCCGCTATGAGCACAAGGGCAGGGAGCGCATCGAGCTGTCCACGGGCCACTCGTTTGATGCCAATCACATCGTGTTGACTCAATTGTCGACGGCGCGCACCTGGTTCAAGAAGGGCGAAGGGCACGTGACGGATTTCTGGGTGCTCGACAACGGCGTCATTGTGCGCATTTACCGCCACCGCGAACCGTATGAAGTCGTGTTGCAGGAGTGGTCGGCGCCGAAGGAGCTGCCGGGCCTGGCCGGAACATCCAAACCGGCCGCGGAGTAGTCGCGGCTGCGTGTCCCCTTCGAGGGAGCGATCGGCAGTGGACCAGGCGGACCAAGTGGACCCTATGGACGTTATGGACCCCATGGACGTGCCTGCCTGAACGATTGTGAAGGAGTGTCTTCCTCCGGTGTGGGACCACGCGGGNNCAAGCGCCGTCCGCGGCGCGACAACGTGTCCCCGTTCGGATGAGCGCCGGGGGCGGCGGTCTCACACCGGAGGGGCCCACACCGAAAAAGAGCGGGCTTCTTGTAGCGCAGGCGTCTCGTCTGCATTTTTGTCTTTTGGCGGAAATCCGGATGCAGGCGAGACGCCTGCGCTACATCCACCGCGTCCACCGCTCCGCGCTCGACCGCCAGGCACACAACTCGGTCCACTGGCCCTCCGTCAGCGGCTGCCGCATGTGCGTTGTGCTTACCCGGCAATTCGCACCGTACTCCCGAGTTTTCATGCCTGCTTCGCTCATGGCATGATAGACAGGACATGCGAAATGCGCTCTGGTTCATCATCGGCGGCATCGTGCTGGCTCTTGCCTTTGCGTTACGGAGCCCGTACCTCGCGTATGCCGCGTACGCGTTCCTGCTCCTCGTGGCGATCGCGCATTTCAGCTCGTGGGCCTGGCTGAGCGGGCTGGATTGCCAGCGCACGGTCGATCGCGCGACGGTACACCAGGGCGAGAGCATCACCGTTGACGTGGTGGTGGAGAACCGGCGCGGATGGCCCATTCCGTGGCTGTATGTCGAGGACCTGCATCCGGCCGATTTTCCGCGCGCCGGCGACAACGCCCGGCTGGCCGTGTTGATGCCGGGGCGTTCCCTTCGCTTTCAATACCGCCTGACGTGTCCGCGGCGCGGTTACCACCGGATCGGGCCGCTGCTGATGGAATCGGGCGACCTGTTCGGGCTGCAGCGCCGCTTCCTTACGGGAAGACGGCAGGACTACGTCTCGGTGCTCCCGACCGTGGCCTACATCGAGACGTTTACGATCGCGGCGCGCCGCCCGCAGGGCCCGGTACGCATCACCAATCGCATCTACGAGGATCCTTCCCGCATCGCGGGCGTCCGTGAGTACCAGCGGGGCGACCCCCTGAACCGCATCCATTGGAAAGCGTCGGCGCGGACGGGCGACCTGTTTACGAAACAGGCCGAGCCGTCGAACGTGCTCGGCGCGACCCTGGTGCTTGACCTGCACCGGGACGCTTATGCGGGCGAAAAGGCGGAACAGCGCATGGAACTCGCGATTACCACGGTGGCGTCGCTGGCGTATCTGCTCCAGCTTTCAGGCGAGCAGTTGGGGATGATCACCAATGCGCGCGACGCCGCGGACGTGGCGCGGTATGAAATTGCGGGTACGGAGACGCTTTCGCGCCAGGACGCCGAGTCGGGCGTGGCCGGGGAGGACCGCGCCGACACGCTTCGGCCGCTCGAAGTGCCGACGCGGCGGAGTCCCGTGCAGGCGCTGCACATCATCGAGAACCTGGCGCGGGTGTTGCCGACCGACGGGCTCGATGTGGGCGCTCTGCTGATGGCGGAGTTCCGCAAACAGCCGCGGGACGCCACCCTGATCCCGGTGGCGCCACGTGTGACGCCCGAGTTTGCGCGGGTGCTGGCGCAGATGAAGCTGTCGGGCTTTTCAGTGACCGTGTTCATCATCGACAACTTCCATGGATATGAAGAGGCGTCGGTGCTGCTGGCGGCCGACGGGATTGACGTGTTGCACATCGAGACGGAGCGGGACCTGCATGAAATCTCACCGGCCAGAATCTGACGGGGCAGGTGTGCCGCCGGAGCAGCCCGAGGCGACCGATTTCGCGTCGCTGATGGAGCCTCCGGTCGCGCAGCGGCAACGTCCGAAAACGCCGCTTGCCACGGATTTCGCGTCGCTCAAACGTTCCCTGTCTGAAAGTCCGGCGAAGCGCTGGCAGAGACATACGGCGACGGATTGGCTGCTCGACGGGCTGATTCCCCTGCTGATTTTTCTGATGGTGTTGTCGTTCGTGATGTTCCTGCTGGATATCCGGTACGTCTACACCGAAGTGAGCGACAAGAACATTCGGGCGTTCGCGTTGTTCCTGGTGCTCGGGGTGGTGGCCTTGAACCGGGTTGTCGCTCGTGACGGCACGGAGGAATCGCTGGTCTATTTCGTACTTCTTGCGGTCGTGACGGGTTTCTACACCTTCATCACAACAGGGGCCTACGACGTGGGGTCCATCGCGGGCAAATTCATGAACCAGCCGTATGTGGCCACGGGCTTCAACATGGCGCTCGTCATTCTCCTGTGGTGGGCGACCAACCGCCTGATGCACGAGTGCTGCGTTGATGAGAACCTGAGCGCGGGCGACATCGGCATCCTCACGGGCACGGCCCGCCGCATCGTGAAGGCCTCCCGGGCCAAACCGCAGGCGCCGAAACGGCCCACCAGCCTGAGCATGTGGATCGACCTCGATGCCTACGATCCGAGCGAGGCGCGCCCGGCTTCGACTCCTGTCTCGAAGCGGGAGGAAGCGCCTGCGCAGCGTCTTCAGAAACGGCACCCGGGAATTTCGATTTTCTATTTTTCGGCGCCGGTGGTGTTTGTTTTCGCGATCGGTCCCCGGATTGTCGGTCACGGCGGAGGGCGGCTGGTCTTCAGCGGCTGGGCGCTGCTGGTGCTGTACCTGCTGTCGGCGCTGTCGCTGCTGATGCTGACGAGTCTCGGCGGGATCCGCGCCTATTTCCGCAACCGCCGGGTGACGATACCGGGGGGCATCGGGCCGTTCTGGGCGGGCCTGGGCACGGTACTGGTCCTGGCGGTGCTGGCGGGTGCGGCCGCGCTGCCGAAGCCGGCCTGGCCGCCTCTGCTGCATGTCGGGGAGCACCAGTACGATCCGTGGAACAAGGGCTCGACGTTCCGGCTCTCACTCGTCGAGGTCACGCCGGAGGAACAGGCCCGCTTGACCGAGCTGACCCAGTATGTGGGCTATGGGGTTCTGGCGGTGCTGGGCCTGTTCGCGTTGTACGGGCTCCTGCGCGCCCTGGGCGCGCTCGCGTTCGCTCTGGCACGGCAGCGCCAGCGGCTTCCTCGCTGGCTGGTCCGGTTTTTTGATGCCCTCGATCGCGTGCTGCTCCGGCTGGCGCGCCTGCCCAGCCTGCCCACGTTCAGGCGGCGCATCCGCGTTCGGCCGTCGGTATCGCAGTCCATCCGTTACAGCAATCCGATGGCGCAGGGCGAGCCGCGCGGGCGTGCCGGCATCGCCCAGGCGGTCGCGACCAGCTACGACGCTCTCTGCGCGCTCGCCAGCGACATGGGGCTTCCGCGCCGCGAGGACCAGACACCCTACGAGTTCATCCAGTCCTTTCCGAAGGAGCTCGAGGGACTGCGCGACGAGGCCATGGGCCTGACCCATCTCTACGTGCGTTCGCAATACTCGGATTTGGAACTCGAGCCCCGGACCCTCGACGCGTTGCGCAGATTCTGGATCGCGTTCGAGCAAGTCCGCCGCCAGTACGTCCACTGACCCGCGGGATCGCTTCCGCGAATGCCAAACCGCATGACCCGCCCGAGGTAGGCGAGATTCAGCACCAGGGGGTATGCCCACAGGCGCCAGCCGCCGGGCAGGCTCAACCAGCGGGGAATCCGCCGGGCGATCCGCCAGGGCGAGTAGAACGCGCGGATCAGCCAGTCCGCGCCGTGCTGCAATTCGTCGCGGCGCATCCGCCAGGGCGTGAAGACCGCGTGGCGGTAGTCATAGTGTTCCCAATCCCGGTCCACGATCCGCTCCTTCATGGATTCGAACAGCGGGGTGCCGGGAAGCGGCGTGACGATGGCCAACTGGATGGCGTCGATGCGGGCCTGTTCCAGGGATTTCAGGGTCTCGTGGAATACCGCCGGGGTGTCATGGTCAAAGCCCACCATGACGCCCGCCTCGACGTACATGCCGTGCCGGTGAAATGCGGCGACTGCCGCGCGGTAGTTTTCGGGCGTATTGAAGGCCTTCTGCTGAGAGGCCAGCGCGTCGGGGTTGAACGTTTCGAGTCCGACGAACACCCCGGTGCACCCCGCGCGCTGCATGGCCGCTAGTAACGGCTCGTCATCGCCGATGGTGAGTGATGCCTGCGTGACCCAGCGTTTGCCCAGGGGCGCCAGGCCTTCAAAGAGGGCCATGGCGTAGTCGCGGTCCTGGGTCAGGTTGTCGTCGACGAACATGAAGAAGGGGCTGTCAAACGCGGCGACCTCGGCCACCACATCGGCGACCGGCCGTGTGAAAAACCGGCTCTCATGGAATTTCGCGATGGAACAGAACCGGCACGCGTTCCGGCACCCCATGGTCGCGAAGGTGGCGTGGGCCGTGACATACTGGCGCTTGTCGAGCAAGTGCCGCGGAACGGTCTTCGGGATGTTTGAGCTGACTTTCCCCCGGTAACGGCGCTGGAGCGTGCCCGCCTGAATGTCTTCGCAGACCCGCGGCCAGGCCCCGTAGGCTGGTCCCGTCACCACGGCGTCGGCGTGTTCAAGCGCCTCATCGGGGTTCAAGGTCGCATGGTATCCGCCCATGACGACCGGGATGCCCCGTTCCCGGAAATGCGCGCACAACTCGTAGGCGCGAGGCGCCAGGGCGGTCATGGCCGTGATGCCCACCACATCGAAATGCCCGTCGGGAATGTCCTGAAACTGTTCATCAATGAGGGTAATCTCCGCGTCTTTGGGTGAGAGTTCGGCGACGCTCAGCAACGGCAACATGGAGAACCGGAACGTTTTGCCGTTGAAAAGCCGCCGCCGCCCGATGCGGCGCCAATACCCTGAGGCCGGCGCAATCAAGAGGATCTTCATGGCGGGCTCCTTTGTCGCTTGATCCCAAGCAGTTTATGTATGAACTAACGGGTCCGCAAAATACGGCCCTTCCCGCGGGCGGTCATTTCCCACTATGCCCGGGTCTGCGCCAGGCTTTCGCGCACCCGGTTGAGCATCTCTATCAGGCTAACCAGTTCGTCGTCGCTCAAGACCGACATCACCCCATGCACGGCGGTCATGTAGTCTTTTTCGGTGGCTTCAAGGCAATGGCGGCCGCGCGGGGTCAGTTTTACGAGGTTGTAGCGGCGGTCGTTGGCGGCGGGGGTGCGGCGAATGAAGCCGGCCCTCTCCATGCGGTCCACGATCGACGTGATGTTGGCCCGGTTGACGAGCAGCATGCGGCTCAACTCGACCTGAGTGAGTCCGCCCTCGTCGTTGCTTTGGTGCTTGAGCAGGCTGAGCACGTTGAATTGGACATCGGTCAGCTCGTGGTCGCGAAAGAAGTTGGTGGCACGGCGCTTGATGCGGTTGGCGGTGAAATAGACGCTCAGCAACGCCTCGTGTTCCTTTGAGGCGAACGGATGTTTGTGTCCGAGTTCATGCTGAAGGGCCATTGTTCGTGCTCCAACTGTTTATATATAAATTGTACAGCAACGAACCGGTTTTGTCAAGGGGGGAGTGGGGGATTTTGGCGGAATTTATAAATTATTGTATAGAAGGCACTTAAGCGATATATGGGCCCGTCTGCGAACACTTCTGCCGGGGGTGTCTGCGACTTGAAACGTGTCCTTGTTCGGAGGAAGGGGCATGTCGCGTTGGCGCCCCGCGGTTCCAGAACGCGGCTCATGTTCCGCCCGCGGTTTTCCCGTGGTATGATGCGGGCAGGGTCTGGATGTGCGAGCTGGGGGAGAAGCCGATTTCCGAGGAGAACCCGCCATGAACCGTCGAACCGCTACCCGCCGCAGTTTTCTTAAAGCGTCCATCGCGCTGGGCGCCGCGCCCTGGATCGTGCCGTCGACGGTGTTTGGCGCGAACGCGCCGAGCAACCGGGTGACCGTGGCGCACCTGGGCGTGGGGGGCCGCGCCAGCGCGTTGATCGGGATGTTTGTCCAGCATGACGACGTGCAGATCGTGGCGTTGTGCGACTGTTTCAAGAACCGCCGCGAGGACATGCGCGAGAAGCTCAATGCCAAGTACGGCAGCAAAGTGGTGAACGCGTACGCGGATTTTCGCGAGGTGCTGGCGCGCGACGACGTCGACGCGGTGGTAATCGCGACGCCCGACCACTGGCACGTGCCGCTTGCGGTGGCCGCCGCCAGGGCCGGTAAAGACATGTATGTGGAGAAGCCGCTGGGGGTGAGCATGCCCTGGGCGGAACGCCTGCGCAGCGAGCTGAAGGCCACGGGACGCGTGTTTCAGTACGGCACGCAGCAGCGCTCGGCCGCCAAGTTCCGCGTCGCCTGTGAGCTGGTGCGCAATGGATACATCGGCGAGATCCAGCGCGTCGAGGCGTGGTGTCCCGACATGAGCACGCAATTCGAGGGCTTCGCCGTGAAACCCTACGGGTCGACGGAGCCGACGGAACCGCCCGAGGGTTTTGAGTATGACATGTGGCTCGGACCCGCGCCGAAGAAACCCTACACGGTCGACCGGTGCACGCCGCTTGGCGCGTACCACATTTACGATTACGCGTTGGGGTTCATTGCGGGCTGGGGCGCCCATCCGCTCGACATTGCCCAGTGGGGGCTGGGCCGGGACCACACCAGTCCGGTGTACTACTCCGGGACGGGCAAAATCCCCGCGGGCGGCTTGTGCGACAGCATCGAATCGTGGGATGTCCATTGCGAATACGAAGACGGCCTGCCGATGCGGTTCATGGGGAGCCGGGTCGCCGAACCGGTTGTGAGCGCGTACCGCAAATGGGTCGACCACGGGACGACGTTTTTCGGAAGCGACGGCTGGGTGAGCGTCGACCGGTCGGGGATGTTCACCAGCGATCCCAAGCTGGCCGAGATCGAGCTCACGGCGAACGATGTGCACTTGAAGGTCTCGGAGGGCCAGGAACGCGACTTCATCGATTGCGTCAAGTCGCGCGAAGAGACGATCAATCCGCTCGAATCGGCCATCCGGTCTGATGCCATCAGCCATCTCAGCGATCTGGCCATCCGGGTCAACCGCCCCATCCGGTGGGATCCGCGGCGCGAGCGCGTCGACGGCGACCGCCGTGCCGCGCGGCGCCTGTGGCGTTCCCTGCGCGAGCCCTGGAACCTCAAGAAACCCATGATTACCGAAGGGTGGGAAGCCTGAGCCTTCACAAGCGTCCGCCGTGACCCTCCGGGCGGATGGAAGAAGGGGATCTCACGGCAAGGCGCGAGGCTGCGAAGGAGACCTCTTTGCGCCTGAACGTCTTTGCGTGAGAATCTGCGATTGGGCTATCCGCGCAGCTCGGGTTTGGGTTCGCGCTGCATGAGTGCCCCAATAGACTGGCGCGGGTCGCCGCCTTCGAACAGAACGCGGTAGACCTGCCCGGTGATGGGCATGTCGACGCCGTATTTCCGGGCAAGGGCGACGGCGGATTGGGTTGTTCGGACGCCCTCGGCGACCATATGCGAGGTCTTTTCGAAGTTTTCGGGGGCTTCGCCCCGGGCGATGCGTTCGCCGAGGCCCCGGTTGCGCGAATGGCGGCTTTCGCACGTCACGATGAGGTCGCCCATGCCNNGCGATGGCGATCACGTTCTTGAGCGCCCCGCCCAGTTCCACGCCGATCAGGTCGGTACTTGTGTAGACCCGGAACACGTCCGCCATGAACGCCTGCTGTACCCTTTGGCACACGGTGAGATCGCTGCCGGCGGCGACGAGCGAGGCCGGCAGATCCTGCGCGACTTCCTCGGCGTGGCTGGGGCCGGACAGCGTCACCACGGGGCAGGGACCGCTGACCTCATGGATGATCTCGTCCATTCGGAGGAGGGTATCGTTTTCGATGCCCTTGGCGACGTTAATGCGGATTGTGGCGGGGGAGAACGGGTGCGCCTGGATCACCGCCCGCATGGCATGAGAGGGAACGGCGAGCACGACGGCCTCGACCTCGGGGTCGGTCTCGCGGGATACCTCAATCTCGCGGGGAAGGAGGATTCCGGGGAGGAAATACGGACTGCGCCGCTCCTCGCGGAGCATGTCCGGTCCGTCCTCCTCGCGCGCCCAGAGGCGCACATGGTGGCCGTTGATGGCGAGGAGGCGCGCCAGGGCCAGCCCCCAACTTCCCGAGCCCACTACCTGAAGATACATGATGGTCATCCTGCCTGTGCGGCGCGGCCCATCCGGTAGACCCGTAACAGGCTCGGGGCCGGCCAGGGTTCGTCACGCGGCCGGTCGCGATTGGGTCCCAGGGTTTCCCACCGCAGCATATACCAGTCGTTGCTGTCAGACGGTTCGCCGGAATCAGAGCGCCACTGGACGCGCATTCCGGGAAACTCACTTTCGGGTACCCGGGCTTCCGGCGGCGCCACCACGGAGCCCCTGGGATCCCGCTGGGCTTTTCCTGTCGGCTTGAGGGTCGCCGGGTCGAGCATCCAGAGACCGCCGCTCTCGGGCGAGCTGAACGATTGTACCAGTGCGCCGTCGACTACCGAGACCCCGCTGACGTGAACGTCGAACTGAATGCTGCCGTTGCCGCTGAATTCCCACCGCTGGGTCCAATCCGACGCCTGGTAGTAGTTCCAGGCGCCGTCTTCGAGGCGCGCGTTGTAGATCTGGGTGTTTCCCGCCGCGTCGTACTTGTGGTAGCTGAGAATGACCCGGTTCTGCGCATCGAAGCCGATCCGCGTGTTACCGTTGATGATGCCTCCGCCGGGGGGAACCGGATCGACAATTTCGCCGTTGTCGATGGTGATGGGGAGCGTCAGCGCGGCACCTTGACTGGTCTCCCAGTGGACGAGGTCTTTGCTGCGGGCGTACGAGAGGTCGTGGTTCGTGGCGCAATCCGGGGTGTCGCGCCACACCCAGACCATGTGGTACCAGCCGTCGGGGCCGAGTGTGGGGCCGGCGGCGTAGGCGTTCATCATGCCCTGGCCATCGAGCAGCGGGCCGTCGACCAGGCGCCGCCACGACTGCGTGGCGGGGTCGTACACGTTGTAGAGGTTGATTCCGTTGCCGCTCGAACCGTGCCGGTATTCAAAGAGGAATTCGCCGTTGGGTCCGGTCAGGAATTTGGGATAGGTGCATTTGTCTTCCATGCTGCCCACGAGCGCGGTGACGCGCTCGAAGGTGGTGATCTCGCCCGGTTCGCGGGTCTTGAAGTAAACCAGGGGCGCGCAGTGCATGTTCCCGGAAAGGTGGATGCACCCTGCCGCGTCGATGGCCATGGTGACCGAGTTGTGGCTGTCCCAGTTCACCTGTTCGGGGAGCCGCGCCAGGGTCCATTCGGCGCGGTCAAGAGTCCGCTGGCCGACGGTCATCTGGCGGCTGGCATCATAGAAGGCCACATACTGGCGAGCGCCGCGGGTCAGCAGGCAGAAGCCCACGGGGTGGCCCGACCAGACGGGGGCCACGTCGATGATCTCCTTCACGCCGTACGATTCCCCCGCGTCTCCGAAAGAGACGGCCGGGAAAGCGATAACGGCCGTTGCGCACGCCGCCAGCAATCGAAAGGTGGTTGTGTGCATGACGCCAATCCCGTTGTTTTCCTGCTATACGCGTCCGGCGCGGCCGCTGGACAGCGCCGGGCGTGTTCACGCACGCGTGGAGGCTACTGCAATACCGCGCCGGTGTTGGCGCTGGTGACCATACGCTGATACCGCTTGAGCCAGCCGGTGAGCTTGCGGTCCGGGGGCGGTCCGAGGGCCTTGCGGCGTTTGTCCAGTTCCGTGGCGTCGAGCTTTACGTTGAGGGTACGGGCGGGGATATCGATTTCGATGGTATCGCCGTCCTGAATCAGTCCGATAGGGCCGCCCGCGGCGGCTTCCGGGCTGACGTGCCCGATGCAGTTGCCGCGCGTGCCGCCCGAGAACCGGCCGTCGGTGATCAGGCTGACCTTGCTGCCCAGGCCCATGCCCATGATGGCCGACGTGGGCGAGAGCATTTCTTTCATGCCGGGACCGCCCTTGGGACCCTCATAGCGAATCACCACCACATGCCCTTCCTTGACCTTGCCGTCGAGGATGCCCGCCATCGCGTCTTCCTCGCTGTCGAAGCAGATGGCGGTGCCGGTGTGCTTGAGGATGTCGGGCGCCACGCCCGCCGCCTTGATGACCGCGCCGTCCGGCGCGATGTTGCCAAACAGCACCGCCAGCCCGCCCGTTTCCGAGTAGGGCGTGTCGAGGCTGCGGATGATCTCGGGGTCCTTCGAGGCCGCGCCGGCGATATTCTCGCCGAGGGTCTTCTGCGTGACCGTGGGGCAGTCGAGATGCAGAACGCCGTCCTTCTTCGCGAGTTCCGCGAGAATGGCGGAGATGCCGCCCGCGCGGTCCACGTCTTCCATATGGACCTTGTTCGAGGGCGAGACCTTGCAGATGTTCGGGACGCGGGCGGCGACGTCGTTGAGGCGTTGCAGCGGATACTCGATATCGCCTTCGCTCGCGATGGCGAGGGTGTGGAGCACGGTATTGGTGGAGCCGC
>DDYW01000147.1 GCA_002348185.1 Candidatus Hydrogenedentes bacterium UBA2224
TGCCACACCTCCAGCGGGCGCTACCGCTTCGCCGCCGACAAGGCCAACGATGCCTGCCTGCCCTGCCATGCCGAGCGAGTCGCCGACGCGCCCGCCCACACGCGACACAAGGCCGGCACGCCAGGCGGGCGGTGCGTCGACTGCCACATGCCCTCCACCGACTTCGCCCGCATGCGCCGAAGCGACCACTCCATGCTCCCGCCCACGCCCGCGGCTACGTTGGCCCACAAGTCGCCCAACGCCTGCACCGCCTGCCACGCCAAGGAAGGCCCCGCCTGGGCCGATCAGCACGTGCGAAAGTGGCACAAGGACGACTACCAGGCGAAGGTGCTTCGCCGGGCCGGGCTGATCGCGGCCGCCCGGCGCTGCGACTGGAGCCAACTGGCCCAGATGGGCGAGGAGATGACGGCGAAGGACCGTGACGAGATCGTCGCCGCGTCGCTGGCCCGCCTGATGGCCGCTTGCGCCAGCCCGGACAAGCTGCCGGCCCTGCTGGAGGCGATGAGGGACCGTTCGCCGCTGGTGCGGGCGTCGGCGACCATGGGGATCGGAACATCGACCGACCCGCGGGTGGTCTCGGCCCTGGTGCAGGCGGCCGACGACGACTTCCGCCTGGTCCGCATCCGCGCTGCCGCCGCGCTGGCGGGCCTGCCCCTGGCGTCGCTGCCGAGCCCCGACCGCACGCGCGTGTCGGCCGCCCTGAGGGAGCTCGAGGCTTCGCTTCGCTCCCGCACCGACGAGTGGGCCTCGCAGTACAACCTGGGCAACCTCCTGAGCGACCTGGGCCGGCTGGAGGAGGCTGTCGCGGCCTACGCCCTGGCCTCGCGGTTCCGCCCGGATGCCGTCCAGCCGCTGGTCAACGGGGCTATCGTCCAAGCCCGCCTGGGGCGGACCGAGCAGGCCGAGCAGGGACTTGCCAAGGCGGTGGCCCTGGCGCCCAACAATGCGGCCGCCCTGTTCAACCTGGCCCTGCTGCGGGCCGAGCAGGGCAGGAGCGAGCAGGCCGAGCAGCACCTGCGGACCGCCCTGAAGGCCGAGCCGACCATGGCCCAGGCCGCCTACAACCTGGCCGTGCTCATCGCCAAGGACCGGCCCGCCGAGGCGATCGAGTGGTGCCGCAAGGCGGCTGCCGCGCGACAAGACGAGCCGCGATACGCCTACACGCTGGCGTTCCTGCTGGCCCAGGCGGGGCAAGACGGCGAGGCGGCCGAGCGGCTGAGGGACCTGCTGGGGCGGCATCCGGAGTACCTCGACGCCTATCACCTTCTGGGCGACCTCTACGCCCGGGCGGGCCGGAAGCCCGAGGCCGCCCAGGTCTACCGCCAGGCGCTGCTGCGACCGTCCCTGCCGCCGCAGGAGCGGGCCAGGCTCCAGGCCCAACTTCGGGCGTTGCAAGGCGGGTGACGCACACGCCGTTGACAACCGCCCGCGCCGCGTCGACAATCCTCGCTGTCAAGCCGCCAACAACAGAAAGGACCGCGTATGGAGGCCAATCCGGCCCTGGGCGTCGTGCTGCACGCGATCGGGGGGCTCGCCTCGGCGAGCTTCTATATTCCGTACAAGCGGGTTCGTCGCTGGTCGTGGGAGACCTACTGGCTGACGGGCGGTTTCTTCGCCTGGGTCGTCGCCCCCTGGGTGCTGCTGTTCCTGCTGGCGCCCAAGGGCCTGGAGGTCCTGGCGCAGACCCCGGCCAAGACGTTGCTCTGGACCTACTTCTTCGGCGCGTTGTGGGGCATCGGCGGGCTGACCTTCGGCCTGACCATGCGCTATCTGGGCATCGCCCTGGGCTACGCCATCGCCCTGGGCCTGTGCGCCCTGTTCGGCACGCTTGTGCCCCCCGTCTTCAAGGGCGAGTTCGGCCAGATCGCCCACTCCTTCGGCGGACAGATCGAGCTGGCGGGGGTCCTGGTGTGCCTGGTCGGGATCGCCGGAAGCGGGCTGGCCGGCATCAGCAAGGAGCGGGAGCTCAGCCCGGAGAAGAAGAAGGAGTCGGTCCGCGAGTTCAATCTCGTCAAGGGGCTTTTGGTGGCCGTCTTCGCCGGCGTGATGAGCGCCTGCATGAACTTTGGCTTTGAGGCGGGCAAGCCTATCGCCAAACTGGCTGTCCATAACGGGGCGGAGGAACTTTGGCAGAACCTGCCCGTTCTGGTGGTGGTCTTGGCCGGGGGGTTCACCACCAATCTCATCTGGTGCATCATCCTCAATATCCGAAACAAGTCCGGGGGTCAGTACGTTGGGCGAGGCTGCCTGCCGGCCTCGCCGGGTGAGCCGGGCGGCACGCCCGCCACGCTTGTGGTCAACTACGTCCTTTGCGCCCTGGCCGGCACGACGTGGTACATGCAGTTCTTCTTCTACGGCATGGGCACGACCCAGATGGGGGAATACGATTTCTCGAGCTGGACCATCCACATGGCGTTCATTATCGCCTTCAGCAACCTGTGGGGACTGCTTGGGCGCGAATGGCACGGTACCAGCCGGGGCACGCGGAACACGGTCTTCGCCGGCATCGTCGTGCTGCTGCTGTCTACGGCCGTGGTTGGCGTGGGCAACTTCATCGCTTCGGCGCCCACAGAAGCCCCCGCCCGCGAAAACGCGCCCCCGGGAGACCGCGTGCCCACCGACATGTGATCGGGGCGGTGTGACGCCCGCCGGTCAGTCGTGGTCGAAAATCATCTGCTGCACTTCGATGCCGTCGATGGCGGCGAGTTTCTTTCGAAGCTCTTCGCACACCGCCTCATCGCCGAACATCTCAAGGAGAATCACGCCGCTGGAGGAACAGAAGTCCTTGCCGACATCATGCAGGCCGATGCGGGTCTTGATGTTGCATCCATACTCCGAGAAGAGTTGCTGGACGTTGGGCGCTTTGTTCATGCGGTTGGTAACATGCACGCCGTAGATGATGTGCTTGTCCATGGCGGTTTTTCTCCGTGGTTGTTCTGACTCCCGATGCGCCTAGTGTGCACGGGGCGGCGCCGTGAATCAAGTGGTGCGCGCAGCCCCGTTCGGACGAGGAGATCTTTCGAGAGAGGCAATCGGCGGTGGCGTGGTGGACCCTATGGACGACATGGACCCTATGGACGTGCTGGCCTGAACGATTGTGAAGGGGTCGAATAAGAACGCCGGAGCGGTTCAACCCTTGTTCAGGGGTTGTGGGACACGGGCGCATCCGATCCACGGGCTTCGCCCGCGGCTATTCGAATTCGACACCTTCGGTGTCATTCCGAAAAAGGGACGATGCCGGGTTCATGGGCTTCGCCCGCGGTATAACGCCTTGCGGCGTCGTTAAGGGCCGGCTCGTCCACCAGGTCCACCCCGTCCACCAAGTCCACGAGGTCCACCGCGTCTTTCCCTACTTGGCCTAGACGTAGCAATCGCGTTTGCCGGCTTTGACCTGGTCGACGAGGATCTGCGCGGTAGCCCGGCGCTCCGGCGTCATGTTCTTGAGCGCGGTGGCGATGCACTGCTCGCCGATCGCGAGGGTTTCGTCCGACGCGTAATCGCAGAGATACTCCATGAACGTGCTGACGGCGTTGACGTCGCAATGGTCTTTGATCTTGCCGGGTTTGGCGAGGTCCATGAAGTCCTCGCCCGTGCGGCCAAGGCGGTAACAGGCGGTGCAGAACGAGGGAATGTAGCCGAGCGAGGCAACATCGCGAATGACATCCTCGAGCGGCCGGTGATCGCCCAGGGAGAACTGGCTGCAATCGTAATCCTCGTCTTCGACGTAACCGCCCGGATTGGTGCGGCTGCCGGCGGAAATCTGGGAGACGCCGAGAGCAAACGTCTCGCGCCGGATGTTCGGGGTCTCGCGGGTGGACATGATGATGCCGGTGTAGGGGACCGCGAGCCGGAGAATGGCCACGATCTTGCGGAAATCAACGTCCGAGACGGGATGTGGCGGATGGGAGGCGATTTCGGCGTTGAGGGCCGGTTCGAGCCGCGGCACGCTGATGGTGTGCGGGCCGACGCCGAATTGCTGTTCGAGATGGCGGATGTGCTGCATGAGAGCCAGGATCTCGAAGCGGTAATCGAACAATCCGAACAGGATGCCGATGCCGACATCGTCTATGCCGGCTTCCATGGCGCGATCCATGGCGGTCACCCGCCAAGTGTAATCGCGCTTGAGTCCGTCGACGTGCATCCGGGCGTAGGTTTCCCGGTGGTAGGTTTCCTGGAACAGCTGGTACGTGCCGATGTTGGCGGCCTTGAGCTGCCGGAATTCGTCGACCGTGAGCGGGGCGACGTTGGCGTTGACCCGGCGGATTTCGCCGTTGGCGTGCCGGGTGTTGTAGATGGTGGCGACGGACTTCAGCACATAGTCGAAACCTTCAACGGGATACGACTCCCCGGCGACAAGGAGGATGCGTTTGTGGCCCTGGTCGATGAGGATCCGGACCTCGTGGGCGATTTCCTCCTGGGTCAGGGCGCGGCGCTTGACCTCCTTGTTGGTCTTGCGGAAGGCGCAATAGAGGCACTCGTTGGCGCAAAGGTTGGAGATATAGAGCGGCGCGAACAGAACCAGCCGCCGTCCGTAGATCTGTTCCTTGACGTATCGAGCGGCCTCAAACATCTCCCCGAGCAGTTCGGGATCGCTCACGGTCGTCAAGGCGGCGACTTCATTCGTTTCAAGGCCGTGCAGCTCGCGCGCCTTGGCCAGGACATCGCGCATGCGCGCGGCGTCCTTGCGCGATTCGAGGGCGAGTGTCGTTTCAATGTGTTCTTCATCAATGAATGTGGCGGTATCGGTGTGTTTCGGCATGATCCTGACTTTCTCCTGGCGTTTGTGGCGCGATTGATTGCATGGCCGGCACAGGCGCCGGGCGGTGTCGGGTTTATCAGCGGTCGCTCGATGGGAGCGGCTGCGGAATTTCAAAGCAGAATTCAGCCCACGCGCCGGATTCCGAGTCGGCCCAGATGCGGCCGCCGTGCGCCTGAATGATCCGCCAGCAGGTGTACAGTCCTACGCCGGTTCCCTTCCGGGCCATCAGTTCCCGGGTCTGCAACCGCGAGAACTTCTTGAAGAGCTTCGAACGTTCGCTCCTGGGGAAACCGGGGCCGGCGTTCCAGACGGAGACGGCGAGTTGGCCCTCCGGCTGAGTCACGCGCAAACGGATCTGACCTTCTTCGTTGCCATATTTTACCGCATTTCCCAGCAGATTTGCCATTACGATGTTCAGCAGCCCCGGATCGCACTCAACCACCCGAGGAGAAACGGGGATATCCCGCGTGAGGCGCGTGCCCTGCTCCTCGAGCTGCGTCTGAAGCACATCGAGAGCGGGCTGGACGACATCGGCCAGGAAATCGACGCCCGGGCGGGGCTGGTACGCGAGGCCGGCGCCCTCGATGCGGGCCAGATCAAGGTAATCCTTGATGAGCAAGAGCAGATGCTCGGCCTTGCCCCGGATCTTCTGAATGCGCTCGGCCTGCGGGGGCTCGAGATGTCCCAGATAGCCCTGTTCGAGAACGTTCGCGTCCATGACAATGCCGCCGAGCGGGCTCTTCAGTTCGTGGCTCACGAATCCCAGCACTTCGGCGTAGGCCTGGTTGGCGGCCGTGAGCTGTTCGATGCGGTAGGCTTTTTCGACGGCCTGGCTGAGGCGTTCCGCCAGAGCGCTGTGAAGGAGAACTTCGTGCATTCCAAAGGCGGCGGCGGTTCGCGCGCTCCGGTAGAGAAAGCCGACATTGCGCCCGTCGACCGAAAGCGGGCAGGTCATGCTGGAACACACCCCCTCGCGCACCAGGAGCCGCGTCGAGGCGCTGTGCGGCTTCGCTTCAAGATAGGCTTTCAGGTCGTCGATGATGCGGACGTGGCCCGTGTCGCGCACGCGCGCGAGCGTGCTCTGCCGCAGGTCTTCCGCATACCCCGGCTGGAGAATCAGCGGGGCATACAGGGCGCGCGTCCAGTGGGACACCACGCGGTCGTCCTCCTGCACAAACGAGATGCTCAGCCGGTCGCAGGGAAACAGGTCGAGGGTGGATTCGAAAACGAAATCCATGACGTCGGCGAGCGACTCGCCGGATGCCACGCGGTGGTTGACGTTGTCGAGAGCAGCGCGTTCCTGGGCCGTGAACTCATGAATGGGCACGGTGACCCGGGCCAGGTCGATAAACCGGACGTTATCGTCGATACTGTTCATGGCACGCGCGTGTCTCCTCCACGGATACTCAGCCGGTTTCGCGTAACGAGTTCAGGATCCTCTCGTAGGTCTGGTGGACGTTTGTCTTATGGTGGCGGGCGAGTTCCGCCAGGTCGCCGTCAAGATGGAGCCGTTGGGCCAGGTCGTCGCGTTCTTCGGGCGTCGCGGGAAGAGCGCTGCCCGACCGGCCGTGCATCATGCGGATGCGGTTTTCGAGCCGGCGGAGAACCATATAGGCGTCACGCAGGCGGGCGGCCTCGCCGCCGTCAAGCGCGCCGATGGCCGCGAGGGTTTCCAGCGCGCCGAGCACGTCAGCGCGGCGGACCTCGGGATGCGCCCGGCCGTGCTCGAGCTGAAGCAGGCGGAGCGCGAACTCCAACTCGGCGATGCCGCCCTCGCCCTTTTTCAGGTCGTCCGGAGCAGCCTGGTCGACAATCTTGCGCCGGATTTCCTCGATGCGGTCGATCTCATCGCCTGTCAGGGGCCGGTCAAACGCGAGATTGCGGGTCATCTCACCGGTTTGCTCGCCGAATCTCGGGTCGCCCGCAACAAAGCGCGCCTTGACCAGGGCAAGCCGTTCCCAGGCCTGGGCTTCCTGGAGGTAGTACTCGCGCAGGCGCGACGCCGTCACGACCAGGACGCCTTTATTGCCATCGGGGCGCAGACGGGCATCGACGTCGTACAAGATGCCGTAGCGGGTGGGTTCCTTGAGAGTTCGGAGCAGTTTCGAAGCCAGCGCGGTGAAGTATTCGACGAGCGAAACGCCCGATTCCGGCGGNNCGAGGTCGCTGCCGTAGCCGAGTTCGCGCCCCCCCAGCTTGCCCATCCCGAGAACGGCAAACGGCGCTTCGCAGGGCCCGTATCGCTCCGTGACGGCGTCCCGCGCGCGTTCGAGAATGAACTGAACGCACACTTCGGCGACGTTGGTGAGTTCCTCGCCGATCTCCTGCACGCCAGCGGCGTCGAAGAGGTCGCGCGTGCCGATCCGCAGGAGTTCGCCAGAGACGAAGCGGTACGGCCCGGCTTCGCGATCATAAGCGCTGCAGAGGCCGTCCAGGCGTTCCCGCAGGAGGTCTTTGGCGGCGGACTCCTCGAGTCCGCTCCGCGCGCCGATGACGTCGAAGAGCCCCGGGTCGCGCATGAGGATCTCGGTGAGAAAGACGCTATTGGCAACCAGATGCGTCAACTGCCGGCACAGGGCCGGATCGGTGTTGAGCATGTCGTAGATCGCGCCGGGCGCACGCAGATTGGCGAGCACCTGGCCCAACCGGAGCAGGGCGGCGTCGGGGTCGGAGAGGACCGCGAGCGACTTGAGCAGAACGGGCGCGATGGCGGCAAAGGCCTGCCGTACGTGCAGGGTGTTGGTGTGTTCCCTGGGGCCGATGCTCAGGGCGAGCAATTCCTGGCGGGCCTTCTGGGGGTCGCGAAACCCCATGTGTTTCAATCGGGGCAGGCTGTCCTGGCCGTCGGAATGGGGGTTCAGAAGGTCGTTCACCCAGAGCGTGCCGCCGCCTTTCGAGGCGAGAAAGCCTTCAAGAATCCGGCGCGTCTCTTCGGTCCGGTCGCGGTAATCGGTCATAAACGATTCGCCGCCCGAGTATCCGAGGCGGCGCGCGAAACGGTCGAGCTCGGCGGGGTCCCCGGGCAGCACATGGCGTTGTTGACTGCCCTCGATCTGCAGGCGGTGTTCGACCTGGCGCAAAAACGTGTAGTTGCTCTTGAGCGTGGCCGCGTCAAGGGGCCGGAGAATGCCCTCTTCCCCGAGAGCGGAGACGGCCTCGAGGGTATTGGCGGTGCGCAGTTCGGGAATGCGCCCGCCGTTCAGGAGTTGGAGCACCTGCACGGTGAACTCGATGTCGCGAATGCCTCCGCGGCCGAGTTTCACCTCGCGCTCCGTTTCGCCGCGATCGCCCACGCGCGCTTCCATCTGCTGTTTGGTCGTGCGGATGTCTTCGAGGGTTTCATCGTCGAAATAGCGGGGAAACGTGAACGGCCGGGTCCGCTCGATGAACTGCTCTCCCAGGGCGATGTCGCCCGCGATGGGGCGGGCCTTGATGAGCGCCTGGCGTTCCCAGGCCTGCCCCGCGCGCTCGTAGTAGCTGATGGCGCCGTCAATGCTCACGGCCAGCGCGCCCACCCGGCCGTAGGGCCGCAGGCGCATGTCCACGCGGAAGACATGCCCCTCGGCGGTCTGTTCGTGCAGCATCTTGATGATGCGCTCGCCGACGCGGCGGAAATAATCGGCGTTGCTGATGCTGCCGGAGGCCCCGCCGCTCGTTTCGCCCTCGTCGGAATACAGGAAAATGAGGTCAATGTCGGAGCTGAAATTGAGCTCGCGGCCCGCGAGTTTCCCCATGGCCAGCACGACAAAGGTCGCGTCGTGCCCGCCCTGGGCCGCCCGGGGCGTGCCATAACGTGCCGAGACGTCGTGCTGCGCGCATTCGACGGCGACAGCGACCGTGGCGTCCGCGAGATTCGACAGGTCCTCAACGAGGGTGACCAGAGGCTTGTGCGCGAAGATGTCGCGTACCGCGATCCGGAGGAATTCGCGGCGTTTGAACCGGCGCATCGAAGCGGCCTGCGCGGGGAATGCGTCAAACGCCGTGATCTGGCGGCGGAGGGCGTCCTCCAGGTGCTCGCGGGGCACGGCGTGGTCGAGACCCGCCTCCTCCCAAAGCCACGACACAAACTCGGGATTGCGGCAGACGATGTCCGTGAGATACTGGCTCTGGTCAAATATGGCCACCAGCATTTCCGCATAGCGCCGCATGGCCGCCATGAGGGCCCGGTCGGTCCGCGGATTGAGGCACATCTCGAAATAGCGGTCCATCCGCACGACGACCGTGGTAGGATCCGCAGCATTCCGAAGCGCCTCCGCCAAGGCCGACGCCAGGGCCGCCTCATCGTCGCCCAGGATGGCGGTAAGGCATTCGGCGGCTTTCCCGGGATCGCTGAACTCGATGTGTTGAAACTCTTCTCGCATGGGGTACCGATGGTTTCCGCTCGAGCCGCGCTATTGTAACAGGCTCCGCCGCGGATGTGGAGCACGCCGTCTCACAGGCGGGCGCTCCCCCGCGCCCGTAAACGATGAAAACGGGCTCGACCGGCAAGGACACCGGATCTGTTCAACCCCCGTTCGGGGGTTGGAATGGGGGGGCACGCGATCCACGGGTTTCACCCGCGGCTATTCAAATTCGACACCTTCGGTGTCGGTCAGGGCAGAGACGTCCATCGGGTCCACCCGGTCCATCGGGTCCACCCGGTCCATCGAGTCCACC
>DDYW01000149.1 GCA_002348185.1 Candidatus Hydrogenedentes bacterium UBA2224
CCGCCTCGATCCGATTCGTGACCGTGTCGAGGCAGATGACCCGCCCCTTGCCCAGCGAATAGATCCGGGCATCCTCCCCATAGGGCTCTCCGCCTTCCAGTTTGATCAGCTCGCTCGTGTCGCGGGGATCGCCGTATTCGTTGTGGGCGAAACCGCCCCGGACAACGATCGCCGTGCCGCCGTTTTTGACGTAGTCCACCACGGCGCGGTAGGTGCCGTCCTTCACGAAATCGGACTCTCCCGCCAGCAGGAGTTTGTGCGCGGCCAACTCGCCCCGCGCGGCCCGCGTCTCGGTGACGTAGAAGGGATGTACGCCCAGATGATACTGCGCCGGCCCCATTTCCATGCGCAGGCGCACCATGCTCAGATCGCTGCGGCGCTCTACGACATCCGGGAACAAGGTGGCCACCTGACGGGATTTCTTGTTCAGCGCATAAATATGGGGGTGCATCAGACGTTGCAGGTCCAGCCCCGAATAGGTCAGGGCATACATGGACTCGGCTTTGCCCAGGGAGTCCGAAAAGCGCTGATTCGAATGCCAGCACCACCAGTTGCCGTCCGCCAGCCCGTGCAAGGCCAGCCGCCACGCATACAGATCCACGACCTTCCGGTTCGCGTAATGGATGTGGATCTCCGTGTTCACCAGCGGCTTGTCGGGGTAGAGCGACGTGCAAAAGTCGAGGAAGGGGATGTCCCGGTCGGAACTGCCGCCGTCGTGGCCGGCGATGTCGTAAAACGACTGCAACTTTTCGGTGTTCCAGGAATGGAGGGACGGCGCCATGAACTTGGTGTGCGTGGGTTTGGAGGGGTCGATGGCCTTGACCGTCGTGTGCAGGAAGCCGAAGAAGTCCGCCAGCAGCTCGTCCCGGAACTGCTGAAAGTCGTACCAGGGCGCGTAGTTGTCCGGGTCCGGCCACTGAATCAGCGCAATCTCATCGAAGGTTTTGTAGGCGCTCTTCCACCGTTTGTTCAGCGCGTCGATGGTCGTATAGCGGGGCTTCAGGTATTGCGCGATGAAGTCCTGGCGCGTGCGCTCGGAGTAGTTCAGGTACCACGGCTCGTTCCAGAGCCAGTAGGAGCGGACGAGGTCGGGGAAGTGACGCCAGAAGGCGACGCTCTCGGCGAAGCCCTCCTTGATCTTCTCCCGCGCGACGGGATGCTGGATCAGGAACGGCAGGAAGTTGTTCTGGTCGAGGTTCTTGACGTCCGGATGCTCCTTCAACAACTTCGAGGCGCGGACATCGGCGCCCGTCAGTTGCAGGTCCGGCACGGACATGTGGGCGTTGATCGACACGCCCATCTCCTTCCAGGCCCGCATGTACGCAACGATATCGGGGTTTTCCGGATTGCGCACAATATCGACGGCAATGGAGTTGAAGCCCAGCTTGCCGACCAGGGGCTGCTGATCCCGCAGATACCAGAAAAAGCAGGGCCCCCACAGGAAGACCGGCTTGCCGTCGGACCACCAGTAGCCGTCCTTCATCGTCAGCCCGGACGCCGTGACGCGCGGCGGAACCGTCAACTGCGCCGCCGGATCGCGGAGCACCGATTCCATGTACGCCTTGTCGAGCTCGAACATTTTTTGCAGATAGTCGGTGTTCCTCAGCACGCGCGGGGAATCGCCCGTGCTCATGTCATGCCGGCACCGATCGACGAACATCTGCTGCAGGGTCAGGGCGGCCAGCGGATAGGTTGTATCCAGTTTTTTGGCCACGATCCGGTCATAGAGGTTGGAGAGCGTGGCGATGTTCCGGTCCAGGCGGTCGAGGGCCGCCGTGATCTCGGCCAGGGGCTGGATCACGACGGTGTCGTCGTAGCGGGGCGTATACACGGGAATCCGGACCGCGGGACGGCCGTCCACCGCCAGGCGCCCCACAAAGGCCGCGTTCGTCTTGCCGACCGCCTCGGAGTGCACCCAAAGCGTCTGCTTGCTGAAGCCCGGCGGAAGCGTCACGTTCGTCGATGCCAAGGGCTTGGCCATGGCATCACGGTCGAACAGCTCCAGCGTGCCGCTCGCGGCCTCCCCGTGATTGTGGAACGAGAAGGCCGGCGCGATCGCGGCGTTGAGGAAGCGGAACGCGAGGAGCTGCGCATAGGCATCCACGGTCGAACGGCCTTCGGGCTTGTCGAACGCCAGGTTGGCGAAATGCGCGGCGCTGTAGGCGCCCCCGGCCAGGCCCGGCATCCAGCCGACCACGCCCGAGCTCATGGTCTTCCCCTCGCCGTCTTCGTCCTCCACGGCGATGTTGAATTTCAACGGCCCGTAGCTCACCGGATCGTAGGGCATCAGGTTCTTCCACGGAATGGCGGCCTCGAACCGGGTGACCGACTTTTCACCGTCCGTCTGGCGGGTCATTTTCGAGAAAATCTTGGCGCCGAAGCCCGTCTTTTCGCCCGCGCCGATCTCATCGAGAAAGGCACGCCGTTCCACGTCGCTGCCGAAGGAGTTCTGGACGATGCTGTAGTCCATCCGTTGCTGAAGATGGGAGAACCGCATGCCGACCGCGCCGTCCCGGCCGAGGGTGAACGCCAACCCCAGGTCGTCGGGCTTCGTCCGCATCCCGACATCCTGCCAGCCGACGATCAGCGGGTTGTGGTGGGGGACGATGGCCAGATTGACGCGCCCCGGCGCCGGCAGGCGGTCATCCTCGATTTCAAGCGCCAAATAGAGGTGGCGGTCGTCGCGGGCCAGCCGGAGCGAGGCGGACAGATCCCGCGGTCCGCCGTAGGAACCCTTGAACCAGGAGGCGTGCTTGTCGCCCGCCATGACGACCGCGGGCGGGGCGGCTTTCCACTCGGCCAGGTTGCCGTCCACGCGAATCGGGCTTTTCGCCCAGGGAACGGCCGACGTGACCGACACGAGCGGCACATACGTCACGGCCTCCTGCGACTTGATGGCCACCGCGCCGTCCAGGGCGGCGAAGGGGGGGGCGTCAGCCCCCGCCGACATCGCGCCCGCGAGCAAGGCGGGGACAAGGGTTCGGGCCGTGTGCGCGGAGATCCAACGAGGGGTTCGAACGGTCATGAGCGCGTCCTTTCGTGCGTGCGCCGGCTCTCCGCGCGTCGGCGAATCCGGCCTGGTTTCCCTGTAATTGACAACCTTGTTAACGTTGTTCACGATAAGATAACCCAGCTCCCTCGCGCCGGTCAACTGTTTTCGAGGGAGAAACGAAGAAAAACGCCCGACCGCGCAGGAAGCGAGGCGTCCCTCCCCTCGGCGATCAACTCGGCCGCGGTCCGGTCGCGGCAGCGTGGACAGTCCTTGTGCCGCCCGTGCGACGCACAGTGAGTGGGATTCTCGGACGCCGTGATGGTGAACACGCCGCCCAGCCCGGGGACCTGGGAAAAGACCGACGCGAGGGCGTCGGCCAGCCACCGGCGCACCTCCGGATGCGAGACACATAGGCGGGCGCTTCCCGCGGACTCCGCCGCGTCCACGCGGACTCCGCCGACGCCGCGCAGGGCGGCCCGCTCGGGCCGGGCCTCGAAAAACGGGAGCGGCATGGCGCGCGGTTCTCCGGCCGGGTCTTCAGCACGGCGGCCAGCCGCGCC
>DDYW01000036.1 GCA_002348185.1 Candidatus Hydrogenedentes bacterium UBA2224
CGGGGAGGCGGGGAGGCGGGGAGGCGGGAGCGTGAGCACGGAGGCCGCGGGCGTGTTCGGAGGCCGGGCCGGGTCCGTTTGCATCGCGGGGCGGGGAACAGGGATACTCGGAGGATTCCCGGAGTCTGGCGGAAGAAACACACGAGGTGCTGAAATGAACGGAATGCGCGTGGCCGTTTGCGGGACGGTTGTGATGCTGGTGGTTCTCGGGTTGGCGGGTCCGGCAGGGGCCGTGGAAGGGGGACATGCCATGACGGCGGGCCGATTGCGCTGCGAGTATCTGGAGAATCCGCAGGGGATTGACGCGAACCCGCCGCGATTGAGCTGGATAGTGGAATCCGGGGAGCGCGGAGCGAAACAGACGGCGCACCGGATTCTCGTGGCGTCCAGGCCGGAGAATCTCACGGCCGGGCAGGGCGATCTGTGGGATAGCGGGAGGGTGGATTCTTCGGACAGCGTGCTGGTTGCGTACGCAGGGCGGGCGCTGGGTTCGCGGCAGCGTTGTTTCTGGAAGGTGAAGGTCTGGGACGCTCACGGGAACGAGAGTGCGTGGAGCACGCCGGCGGAATGGAGCATGGGCCTGCTCGAGCCGGGGGATTGGCAGGGGGCCTATATCGGCCTGGCCGCGGAGAACGGGGATCCGGGGCATCCCTGGTTGCGGAAGACGTTTGAACTGAATGGGAGCCCCACGGCGGCGTTCGTGTATGTGAATCCGCTGGGGTATTATGAGCTGTACGTGAATGGTGAGAAGGTGGATGATGCGCCGCTGTCGCCGGCGATGACGCAATTCAACAAGCGCTCATTCTACCTGACCCACGACGTGACGGAATATCTTCGAGCGGGTACGAACAGCATCGCGCTCTGGATGGGCCGCGGATGGTACCGTGAAGGTCTGCCGGGCGTCGCGTACGCCGGGCCGCTGGTGCGGGCGCAGCTCGAGGCGGGGCTCGCCGACGGCGGGCGGGTCACGGTGGCGACGGATACCACGTGGAAAGCGCACCCGAGTCCGTTGGGGAACATTGATGTAGGGCATCCGGGACACTACGGCGGCGAGCGGTACAATGCGACCGCGGATATCGCGGGGTGGGCGGCGCCGGACTTCGACGCGGGCGGGTGGCCCGGTGCCGTCGCGGTAGAACCGGTCCCGCACACGGTTTCCGCGCAGCCGGTCGAGAAGAACGCGGTGTTGCGGCGCTATGACCCCGCGCGCATCCGGTTTCTGCGCGAGAACGAGTGGCTGGTGGATTTCGGCACCAATCTGTCGGGCCTGTTCGAGATCCAATTCAAAGGGCTTGCGGCCGGCCAGGTGGTGAAGCTGGAATACGCGGACTACCTGCCCGCGGAAGGGTTCGATACGTTTGGCCAGGTCGATGAATACACCGCGGCGGGCGGTGGCCGCGAGACCTTCCGGAACCGTTTTAATTACCATGCGTTCCGGTACGTCCGGATCACGGGACTTGACGTGTCGTCGCAGACGGAGGAGATCGCGGCGTACCTGGTGCGGACGGATTTTCCGGTGTACGGGAGCTTTGCCTGTTCCAATGCCGTGCTGACGAGCGTGCACGATATGGTGCACTACACGCTGGAATGCCTCAGCCTGGGCGGATACCTCGTGGATTGTCCGCACATTGAACGGCTGGGGTACGGCGGCGACGGTCAGGCGAGCACGCCGACCGCGCTCACGATGTTCGGCATGGGACCGCTGTACACGGCGTGGCTGACGCATTGGCGGGACTGCCAGCGTCCGGACGGCGGGATGCCGCACACGGCGCCGAATCCGTTCCGTGCCGGGGGCGGACCGTACTGGTGCGGATTCATCATCGCGGCCTCGTGGGAGCTGTATCAGGACTGCGGCGACGCGCGAATCCTGGAAGTGAATTATCCGGCCATGCAGCAATGGCTGGGCTACGTCGAGACCTACACGAAAGAGGGCCTGTTGCGGCCGTGGCCGGAGACGGAGTACCGAAGCTGGTACCTGGGCGACTGGGCACGGCCCGACCGGCGTGAAAAGCAGGCCGAGCGCTCGATCGATCACGTAAACAACTGTTTCGTGGTGCAGTGCTACGACTGGATGGCGGACATCGCGACGGTGCTGGGGCGGACCGACGATGCGGCGCGGTACGGGGAAGAGGCCGAGGCCCGCCGGAAGCGCGTTCATGAGGCGTTTTACGATGCGGCGCGGGGCACCTACGTGGACGACACACAACTCGACCTGGCGTATGCGCTGCTGGCGGAGGTGGTGCCGGCCGAGCTGCGCGACGCGGTGAAGAAGCGGCTTGAGGAGAAGATTCTGGTCGAGCACAAGGGGCATCTGGATGTGGGACTGGCCGGGGTGCCGTTGCTGACGGAAAGCCTGCTTCAGATGGACCGCAACGACCTGATTTTTGAATATACGAGCAAAGAAACGTATCCGGGCTGGGGCTACATGCTCGCCGAGGGGGCCACGACCACGTGGGAACACTGGGACGCCCACCGCTCGCACATTCACAACTGCTACAACGGCATTGGCGCGTGGTTCTACCGGGGGCTGGCGGGCATTCGGCCGGATGCGGCGGCTCCGGGATACGCGCATTTCGTGTTGAAACCGTCCGTGGCCGGGGATCTTACGTGGGTCAGCGCGCGGCAGGACACGGTGCGGGGCGTCATCGAGAGCGTGTGGCGTATCGAGGACGGGCGGTTCGTGTGGGACGTGCGGATCCCCGCGAATACCTCCGCCACCGTGATGGTGCCGGCGAGCGAGCCCGGCGCGGTGACCGAATCGGACAGGCCCGTGTCGGAAGCGGAAGGCGTGCAGTTCGTGCGTGGTGAAAACGGACGCGCGGTGCTTGAAGTGCAGGCCGGAAGGTATCGTTTTTCGGCGCCTGTGCAGTAAGGAGACGACCAGGGCCGCGGGGCTGAGGCGACGCCGTGCTGTTTAGCGGCGCCTCGTTGTTCCAGCGCGTCGCCTCGCGTGTTTCTCTATCATCGAGGGCGAAGGGGGGTAAGCATGAGGCGGCGTGACTTCCTGCGCGCGATCGGAATGGGGGCCGCCTCGGTTGCGCTGCACCGGCTGGGATTTGCCGGGGAGCAGGGCGTGACTCGTCCCAACATTCTCTTTCTCTTCGCCGACGACCACACCTGCGAAGCCATCCACGCGCTGGGCTGCGACGAGATCCACACGCCGAACCTGGATCGGCTGGTGAGGCGCGGGGTGACCTTCACGCGCGCGTATAACATGGGGGCCTGGCACGGGGCCGTGTGCGTGGCGAGCCGGACCATGCTCAACACGGGCCGGTTCCTGTGGGAAGCCCAGTCGCTTGAGCCCAAACTGGAGGATGAGGCGAAGGCGGGTCGCTTGTGGCCGCAGTATCTGAAGTCGGCGGGTTACAGCACGTATTTCGCGGGGAAGTGGCACGTCCGCGTTAAACTGGACGCGGTGTTTGAGCATGTGAGGCACGAACGGCCGGGCATGCCGAACGACACGGAGGCGTGCTACAACCGGCCCATCGAGGGCCAGCCGGATCTGTGGAGCCCGTATGATCCCCAGGTTGAGGGGTATTGGAAGGGCGGCAGACACTGGAGCGAGGTGCTGGGCGACGACGGCGTGGCGTTTCTCGAAGAGGCCGCACAAGACCCGGC
Organism: Candidatus Hydrogenedentes bacterium UBA2224; assembly: GCA_002348185.1. Lineage (GTDB taxonomy): Bacteria > Hydrogenedentota > Hydrogenedentia > Hydrogenedentales > SLHB01 > UBA2224. The sequence continues at coordinate 3,619 of DDYW01000036.1, forward strand.
GCCGTTCTTTATGTATCTCGCGTTTAATGCGCCGCACGATCCGCGGCAGTCTCCGAAAACATACGTGGACATGTATCCGGTGGAAGACAGCGGCGTGCCCGAAAACTTCATGCCCGAGTATCCGTTCAAGGATGCGATCGGATGCGATGCCGCGTTGCGGGACGAGAAGCTGGCGCCTTTTCCGCGGACGGAGTATGCGGTGAAGGTTCATCGCAGGGAGTATTACGCGATCATCACGCACATGGACGCGCAGATCGGGCGCATCCTGGACGCGCTGGACAGCACGGGAAAGGCCGGAAGCACGGTGATCTTCTTCACGGGGGACAACGGTCTGGCTGTGGGCCATCACGGGCTGATGGGCAAGCAGAATATGTTCGAGCACAGCGTCCGGGTTCCGTTGCTCGCCTGTGGGCCGGGGCTGCCGAAGAACCAGCGCATCGATGCCCCGGTGTATCTGCAGGACATCATGCCGACCACGCTGGAGCTTGCGGGGGTGGAGGGACCGGGGCATGTGCGGTTCAAGAGTCTCCTGCCGCTGATGGACGGCCGCCAAACGGAGAGTTATGGGGCCATTTACGGCGCGTATATGGATCTTCAGCGGATGGTGATCGACGGCAGATACAAACTGATCTGGTACCCGAAACTCGACAGGTATCTGCTGTTTAATCTGAAGAAGGACCCGCAGGAACTTCATGATCTGAGCGGGAACGAGCGGCACGCCAGGCGCCTGGAGCGGATGAAGGGGAGACTGCTGGCGCTGCAGGAAGAGATGGACGATCCTCTGTTGAAAACAAGCCCCGAAGAACCGGGCCAGGCGGAGACGCCACGCCCGCAGGGGTGAAACGGGAGGTGAACGAACATGAGCCGGATACTCAGGACTGGGCTGGTCGTCCTCGGCGGGGTTGTCGTGGGCATGCATGCGACCGTCGCGTATGAGTTGGAGCCCATCGACCTCAACACCATCGAGCTTGGCGGCGAGATCGGCCGGCGAATCGACGTCACGGTAAAAAACAACCTGCTTGCGGTGGATGTTGATGCCGATTTCATAAAGCCGTTCCAGGAACGCAGCCAGACCGACGGCTTTATCGGTCTGGGGATGTACATCGACGGGCTGGCGCGTCTCGCGTTTCACACGGGCAACGCGGATGCCATCGCGCGGAAAGAGCACGTTGTCGCGGCGACGATCGCGACACAGGAGGACGACGGTTACATCGGCCTGATGACGCCCGGGGCGCGTATCGCCAAGTTGTGGGACGTTCACGAGATGTCGTACCTCGTGTTGGGGCTCACGACCGATTATGCCCTGTTCGGAAATGACGAGTCCCTGACGGCCGCGAAACGCCTGGCCGATTACCTTGTGAATAACCTTTCAAACAATCCGCCTCCGGGATGTTTCGAGGGCGACCTCAGCCCGGAAATGGGGGTTACCGGGCTGGGTGATGCGCTGATGTACCTTTTCCGGGAAACAAGCGACGCGAAGTACCGGGATTTCTGCGTTGAAGTGCTTAAGATTGGTGAATGGCGCAAGCCTATCGTCAAAGGGCGTTTCTGGCCTATCGACGGCCACGTCTATGCCTACATCGACAAGTGCCTCCTTCAACTACGCCTTGACCCGGAGAATAAGAACGCGGCGCTTCATGCCATGAGTGACGGCGTGATGCAGTTCCTGCTGAAAGGCGAAGGGCTGACGATCTCGGGTGCGGTGGGCGACCACGAGTGCTGGCATGATACGCAGGCGGGGCTGAACAACCTGGGCGAGACGTGCGCCTCGGTGTATGTGCTTAAGTTCTACGATGAACTGCTGCGCCAGGGCGAAGACCCCCTGTTCGGCGATCTGATGGAGCGGACGATCCACAATGCGCTGTTCGGGGCACAGTCGCCCGATGGCCGGCAATTGCGGTATTACACGCCGTTTGAAGCGCCCCGGGTCTATTTTGATCAGGACACGTATTGCTGTCCGAACAACTACCGGCGGGGTCTGGGGGATTTGCCGAAGTATGTGGTGTACCGGATGGCCCGGGGCCTGCTGGTGAATCTCTACACGCCGTGCACGGTCAATACGGTGCTGCAGGACGGGACGCGCGTCACCGTGACGCAGGCGACGGCGTATCCGTCGGATGGCGTCGTGAACACGCGCATTTCGCTTGAGGGCGAGAAGGCCTTTGAGTTGGGATTCCGCATCCCGCGCTGGTGCGTGAATGCGTCGGTGAAGGTGAACGGGGCGGTGGCTGATGTGGTCTGTGCCCCGGGAAGCGTCTGCACCATCGCGCGCACCTGGAAGAGCGGCGACGAAGTGGAGCTGACGTTCGCGATGGCGCTTCGGCTGGTAAAGGGCCGTCGCTCGCAGGCCGGCCGGGTGGCGGTGATGTACGGGCCGCTGGTGTTTGGCCTGAGCAAGGAGCGCAACGAGGGGATGGATGCCATTTCGCCGCGCCTGCTGACGATGGACGTGGACAGTCTCGAGGGGCCGTTTCCGGACGATTCGGTGCGTCCCGGCGGATTGTCATGCGCAGTGGGCGTGTGGGATCCCGGGCAATGGTACCCGGGGCCGGTGTCGCGCCGGGTGGAGTTGACGGAGTTCGCGGATCCGGGGGTCGAGGGGGCGTACTTCGTTGTGCCGAACCCGGAAGACCCGCGGTTTGTCGACGACGAACTCATTGCGGGGCGGTGACGCCCTGGGGGCTGGGTGAGCCGGTCTCAGAGGGGCCGCCACCGGGCGAGGGCCTGCCCGTACGAAGCGATGGGCGGCTCGCCGTGGGTCTTGAGGTAGTGCGCGTCGAGATACACGGCGAAGGTGGTGATGTGCCGGATGCCCCGCGCGCCGTAGACGGCGAGATCCGCGTTCAGGACCGATTCCGACCACGGCAGTTTCACGTGGGGTTCTTTCCATTTTGAGAACAGCGAACAGTCCAGCCAGTATTCGAGGACCTGGGCGGTTTCGGCGGGGAACACCTTCAGGTTGGCATCGAGCAGGTCGAGATGGTTTTTGTTTTCGATGCTGCCGGGGTGATTGAGGGGGACGTCGAACTTCCTGTGTATGGGGGCGAATTCCAGGAAGACGCGCGGTTCGGGTGTGACGCTGGCCGGGGGCGGCAGGGTGTTGACATAGGCGAGATGAGCGAGCTGCGCGCGCTCGTCAAACGCGGTCAGGGCGCGGACAAGGGCGTTCTCCAGGAGGAGCGCCTGGTCACTGTCCGAAAACGCGCGGCATTTCGGGCAGCGGCACCAGGGCAGTCCGTCATCGCCCCAGAAGTAGTAGCGGCCGGTGCTTGGCCGGAGCACGCGGGCGACCTGGACGGCGTTGGCGGTCACGTGTTCAAGGGCGCCGGTGGAGTGCACGCAGAGGTTGGCATCGGGCGCCCGCTGGCCATCGTCGTTCATGCGGAAGAAGTCAGGGTGCTTGTCGAAGAGCGCACGCGGGAGGAGATCGGCCATGGCATGGAGTTCGTATTCCACGTGGAGGCCCAGTTCGCGGCAGGTATCCAGGAACAGCTCGCCTTCATGGGACTGGATGAATTCGGTGACGTTTCTCGGGAACGGGTGGAGGGCGATGGTGGTGAGCCCAGCGCGTCTGGCGCGTTCCGGCCAGTCGAGGGTCAGGTCCGGCGGCGTGATGACCACGCCGCGGGTGGCGAAACCGGGCCGCGGTTCAATGGCGGGCGTATCTGGGGTAGTGTCCATCTGGGTCTCACGCATTCCGTTGACTGCACGCATAGTATACGCGGGAGGCGGCGGGATTTCACCGGAACGAGCGCGGAGCTGTGGCCCCATTCGTCCTGTTGGACGGTATGGACGATATGGACGATATGGACCGGGTGGACAGGGTGGACCGGGTGGACAGGGTGGACTGGGAGGACTGGGAGGACTGGGAGGACTGGGAGGACTGGGAGGACTGGGAGGACTGGGAGGACCGGGTGGACTGGGAGGACTGGGAGGACGACTCTGTCCTAACGACACCGAAGGTGGCGGGACCGCGGGCGAGGGCCATGAGCCCGGCAACGTTCCTTTTTCCGAATGACACCGAAGGTGTCAAATTTGAATAGCCGCGGGCGAAGCCCGTGGATCAGGCGAATCCCCCTGTTCCAACCCCTGAACAGGGGTTGAACAGACTTGGCGCGGTTGTTCCAACTGCGTCGCAATCGTTCAGGCAGGCACGTCTATATCGTCCATATGATCCACTTGCGCTTATGGTATTATGGAATCAGCGGCGGCGGTGGCTCTTCGGGCGGACAGGGTAGCTGCGGTCGCGCGGGGCGCGGGCTTGGGGCATTCGGGGAGGGCGGGCGATGCAGCTGGTGTCGATCGGCGGGCACACGAAGGGGGCGTGCTGGCGTCTCAGCGAGCGGGGCCTGACGTTGGGGCGGGATCAGGACAATGACATCGTGCTCGATGATTCCATTGTCTCGCGCAGGCACTGCCGGTTTGTGATTGCGGGCAGCCGGGTGGTGATGGAAGACCTGGGTTGCCGCAATCCGCTGCTCGTGAACGGTGTTCCCATGCGGTCGGGCGTTCTGGAGACCGGCGATGAGGTGACCATCGGAGGCGAGCGGTTTCTGCTGGTGAAGCCGGTCCTGAACTCGGGTGGCAGGGGGCCGGACCGAACCCCCTCGGATACCCAATCGATCGATCTGGGGCGGCCCCTGTTTCTGGGGGTTGACGGTCACGTGGACGCCGAGCAGGAGAGTCCGCGCACGATACAGGATCTGCTGACGCTGCAGCAGGTTCTGACGAAACTGGCGCGATGCCGGGACCGGGAGGAGTTCACCGCCCTGTTGAAACCGGCGCTGAGCGAACGGTTTCATCCGCGCGCACTGTGGATTCTGCTGGCGAACGAGGAGCAGGGGACTTTTGTGCTCGATCAGGAGATTCAGGAAGAGACGGCACTTCCGGAGGAGAGCATTCAGACGGCGTTGAAGGAGATGCGGGGGTTTCTCAGCGTGCACCGCGGGCAGGACGACGGGGGCAGAGAGGCGATGTCGTTCACGCTGGTGACCCCGGTGACGGTGGGGGGCACGGCCATTGGCGCCCTGGCGCTGATGACGCAGACGCCGTATGGGGTGTTCGTGGAAGATGACCTGCGCCTGCTGGTTTTGCTGGGTCAGTCGCTTGGGCCCATGCTGTGGGCGGTGGAGGATATGGAACAACTCCGCCGGGACAACGAATACCTTCGCGCCCGGGCGGGCGAGAGTCTTGCCCTGGTGGGCGGCAGCCATCCGATGCGTGAGGTGCGCCGCCGCATGGGGTTGGCGGCGAAGTCGGAACTGAGCGTGCTGATTACGGGAGAAACAGGCACCGGGAAGGAACTGGTGGCGCGGCTGCTGCACCAGCAGTCGGCGCGGCGCCGCGGCCCGTTTGTGGTGGTGAACTGCGCGGCGATTCCGCATGAGCTTTTTGAGAGCTTCATGTTTGGATATGAGCGGGGCGCGTTTACCGGGGCCGACCGGTCCTCGCCGGGGCTTTTGGCGGAAGCGCACGGGGGCACGATCTTCCTGGACGAGGTTGGGGACCTCAGCCTGGAGAACCAGGCCCGCATCCTGCGCTCGATCGAATACGGGACGTATCGTCGGCCGGGGGCGGACAAGGATTCGCGGGTGGACGTACGGGTGGTGTCGGCCACCAACCGCGATCTTCGCGCGGGGGTGCAGCGCGGCGCGTTCCGGGAGGACCTGCTGCACCGGCTGAATGGTTTTGAGCTCCACCTGCCGCCCTTGCGGGACCGCACGGACGACATTCCTGAACTGGCGCGGCACTTCTTTGAGCTGGCCCGGCAACAGGCGAAACGTCCCGTGCGGGGGATCGCGCGTGAGGCCATGGAGTTCCTGCAGTCGCAGAGCTGGCCGGGCAACGTGCGCGAATTGCGCAACTGCATTTTGCGCGCGATGAGCGTCGCGCGTGGCGAGACCATTCAAGCGCGCGACGTGTCGGACGTCCACCTCGCGCCGCGAGAGAATGGGGATGCCACGCCCGTGGAGAGCCTGGCCGAAATCGAGAAAAAGCACATTCAAGAGACCATAAAGGCCTGTGGCGGAAATGTCACCCGAACGGCGCGGGCGCTGGGGATTTCCCGGAGCACGCTTTACGAGAAGATGCGCCACTTCAGCCCTGGCCAGTAGCCCCCGCGTCTGTGGGCCTGAGGACTGCGTCCGGGAACCGGACACCTGATTTGTCCGGAATCCGTACGAATGCTGTGAACGGGGTAGTGCCGTTCATTTCCCGGGATTTTTGGAATTCTCCCAAGTTATTTTTCTGTAATGAGTTATACCGGTTCATCCTGACGGGCCCCGGTTTGGAACGCCGGTTGCTTTGGGTACGTCAGCAGCCTCAGGCAAGCTCGGGCGGAGCGGGCCAATGGCAGGGAACAGGGGGGTGTCCCAGATGGAAGGCCCTGGCAAGAGAGAGGGAACGGGTCAGCGTGTTCCGTTGAAAGCGGAACCCGGGAGGGGCCGGGAAGCGGAGTGGCGCGAGATCTCCGGCCACCACGTGGCGTCATACGGGACGGAGCCCCCGGCAGGCATCGGCGCGAGGCTGACCGCGACGGTGATGTTCTGTGGTATCGAGGGGTTCTCCCGGATTCCGAACGATTTTTCACCTGACCTGTTCATGCTTCTGCTGAATGAACACCATGCGGCCATGACATCTGCGCTCTTTGAGCATGAAGGGGCTCTCGACCAGTGCCGCGGGGACGAATTGATCGCGGTGTTCGGCGGCACGCCTTCAATAGAAGAAGGTGCGCTGCGTTGTGTGCGTGCGGCGGTGACGATGGCGGCACGCAATCACGAGTTGAATGCGCTGCGGAGGAAGAAGGGCCTGCCGGTCTTCGAGCTTGGGCTGGGAATCTGTACGGGCGAGGTCGTCGTGGGGCATATCGGCGCATCGGCATTTCGGGAAATGACCGTGGTGGGCGAGACGGTGGCCGTCGCGCGGCGCCTGTGTTCACTCGCGATGCCGGGGCAGATTCTGGCGGCGGAGCCCACGTACAGGCTGGTTGCCTCGCGCGTTCGCGGGAAGGCCGCGGGTTCATTGACCCGGCGGCCGGATATGAATCCCGTGAACGCTTATGCGGTTGATGGGGTGCTGGAAGAGAAGATGCTGGTGTGCCGGTGAGCCGCTTACGGCGTGGGCACAGGAACAGAAGCCCGGCTTCCCGGTGAGTGCGGGCACGGTAACGCGGAAGGAGATGTGTACGGAAACTGAACAGCCACCGGGAGGAGATGCGGTAGGTATGGAGATGGAAAGAGAGGCAGATTCGGGCCGGTTTGACGCGCTATTCACCTCGGAACCGATGGAGGATTCCACCGGCGAAGATGGGTTGGCGTGTGTCCACGAGCTGACTCACACGTCTTCGCCTCTGGTAACGTGGTACCTGTGCCGTTTCCAGGGATGTCGTGTGGTCCGCAAGACGCGTTAGCCGAAGAGCAGTCTGTGGGGCGGGGTTTCGTACAAGACAACGTGGTGGCTGCGGTAGCAGCGGGGGAATAGCAGAGAACCGGTCGCGCCTTTCCCGGGGAGACGGGAAGGGCGCTGTTTTTGTAAGGTGCGGGTCAGTCTGCGGGAGTCCGGTTCCGGGGGGTGCAAACACAGAGAATCGTCTGATAGACTGGCGCTGCGTTTTTGAGCACATGGGATCACGATTCACGGACACATTCCCCCCATTTCGAGGAGGTTTCTGGCATGTCAGAGGGAACAGAGCCTTCAGGGACGCGTCAGACGCATACGGGCCAGGACGCGAGTCCCGTAACGCCGCCGGCGGCCGCGTGCGGGTGTGGAGCGTCGGGCTCCTGTGGCGGCGGCGGGGTGGGCGGAGTGCGGCGGCGCGATTTCCTCAAACTGGCCGGGGGCGGCATGCTGGCGACGTCGCTTGGACGGCCGGCGATCGTCATGGCGGGGCCGTTCGGCGCGGCGGATGCGGGAAGTGCGCATCCTGTGCCCGCGGACAAGAAGCTGGATCCGGCCTGGGTGCGGAGCCTGTTTGAACGGGGGACCAAGGAGGTCTATTCGGGGGGCGACCTGGAGAGGATCGGCATGCCGTGCGGGGGGATAGGCTCGGGGCAGCTGTACGTGCGCGGCGATGGCACACTGGGCGACTGGCAGATTTTCAACAATGCCCGCTCGTACTGGGTGGGCGAGACGAACTCGACGTACACCCACGAAGGCATCTCCCAGCCCGTGGAACAGGGCTTTACCGTCGTGACGGAGACGCCGGGGGGAACGCGGGCGTTTGCGTCGTTGAGCCGCGAAGGATTCACGGACATCACATTCAAGGGAGAATATCCGATTGCGACCGTGACGTATGCGGAGAGCGGCGCGCCGGTTCGGGTGGAAATGGAGGTCTATTCGCCCTTTATTCCCTTGAACGCGCATGAATCGTGTCTGCCCGCAACCCTCTTTAACATCACGGTCGAGAATACGACGCAAGACTCGCTAACGGTGAGCGTGCTGGGCCGTCTGGAGAACGCGGTTTCGAACGAGTACAAGACGCACAGCGCGGTCGTCGGAAGAACGCGAATCAGCCTGACGGAGCGCCGTGGACTTGTGCTGCATGCCTCGGAGAAGCCGCAGGAACCGCCGGCGGCGCCCGTGGAAGCGCCACGCGAGCCCATCGTGTTTGAGACCTTTGAAGGGGAGGATTACGGCGCCTGGACGGTGACGGGGGAGGCGTTCGGGACCGGTCCGGCGCGGGGCACGCTGCCGGGCCAGCAGGAGGTGAGCGGGTTTGAGGGCCGGGGCCTGGTGAACAGCTTCCTGGGCGGGGACGCGCCGACTGGCCGGCTGGTTTCGCCGCCGTTCACGATCACGAGAAAGTACATCAACGTTTTGGTGGGCGGCGGTTCCGACGTGAAACGGACGTGCGTCAACCTGATGCTGGGGGATCGGGTGGTCCGCACGGCGGTCGGCCGCAACGACGAACGGCTGGCGTGGCAGGTGTGGGATGTCAGCGATTTCCAGGGCAAGGATGCGCGGATCGAGATCGTTGACGACGCCAGCGAGGGTTGGGGGCACATCAACGTCGACCAGATCGAGTTTTCGGACACGGCCCGGGAGCCGGAGCGACCCGCGCTGGAAGCGTCGGGCGATTTCGGGACGATGGCGCTGGCTTGCGCGGACGCGCTTGCACCGGAGGTCCTGGAAGGCCGAATCTACCCTGCCGGAGCGCCGGAGACCTGTCTCATCAGCGGGGACCACGCGTATGCGCTGAAGCAGAAGCGACTCGGCCTGCTGAGTTCGGCGGAAGTTCGGGTGGCGCCGGGCGCGAAGCACCATTTCACGTTTGTCGTGGCGTGGCATTTCCCGAACCAGGAAAACGGGCACTACTATGCGCAGCGTTTCGCGGACGCGGGGGCGGTGGCGAACTACGCGCTCGACCATCATGAACAGCTCACGGCGGACACCCGCATGTGGCGCGATACGTATTACGACAGCTCGTTGCCGTACTGGCTGCTTGACCGACTGCACTCGACCCTGTCGTATCTGGCGACGGGCACCTGCCAGTGGTGGAAGAACGGCCGGTTTTACGCGTATGAAGGCGTGACGTGCTGTCCGGGGACCTGCACGCACGTGTGGAATTACGCGCATGGCCAGGCGCGCCTGTTTCCGGAACTGTCACGAAGTGTTCGCGAAATGCAGGACTTCAACCCGCGCGAGAGCGGCGGAGGATTCCATGCGGATACGGGTCTGGTGGGGTTTCGCAGCAACGATGCCTATGCCGCGGACGGCCAGTGCGGGACGATCCTGAAGGCGTACCGCGAGCATCTCATGTCGCCGGATGGCGCGTTTCTGGAGCGGAACTGGCCCCGGATCAAGCTGGCGCTTGAATATTCCATAAGCCACGACGGGAACGCCGACGGGCTCATCGAGGATGAGCAGCACAATACGTACGACATCAATTATCACGGCGCGAACACGTTTGTGGGGTCGCTGTACCTTGCGGCGTTGCGGGCCGGCGAGGAAATGGCGAAGGAGGTGGGGGATACGGCGTTTGCCGAACGCGCCCATGCAATTTACGAGAGCGGAAGAGACCTCACGCTCAAACGCCTGTGGAATGGGGAGTATTTTGTTCAGGATGTGGACCTCAAGGAGTATCCGCGCCACCAGTACAAGGACGGGTGTCTGTCGGATCACCTTTTCGGGCAGGGATGGGCGCATCAGTTGGGGCTGGGCTACCTCTATCCGCGGGAGAACGTGCGGTCGGCGCTTCAGGCGGTCTGGAAATACAACTGGGCGCCGGACATCTCGATGTACAACGAGGAACATCCGCCGTTCCGTTGGTTCATCAGTCCGGGGCAGGCGGGATTGCTGACGTGCACCTGGCCCAGGAGCGCGTTCCTGGCCGAGGGGACGATGTACAAGAGCGAGGTCTGGACGGGCATCGAGTACCAGGTGGCGGGGCATCTCGCGGCGGAAGGGTTCGTGGAAGAGGCGCTGGTCATGTGCCGCGCGGTACACGACCGCTACCACCCGAGTCTGAAGAATCCGTACAACGAAGTCGAGTGCGGGGACCACTATGCCCGCGCACTGGCCAGTTGGGGCGTGTACCTGGCGTTGGCGGGGTTCGAGTACGATGGTCCGAAGGGCCACGTCGGTTTTTCGCCCCGGCTCTCGCCGGAAGCGTTCAAAGCGGCGTTTACCTGGGCTGAAGGGTGGGGGACCTTCGAGCAGACGCGGTCGGACCGGGTTCAAACGGAGCGCATAGGCTTGAAGTGGGGCCGGCTTCGGGCGCGGACGTTCGTGTTTGGGCTCGGCGAGGGCGCATCGCCGGGCTCGGTGACGGTTAGGGCCGCCGGCAAGCCGGTCGATGCGTCGTTTGAAGTAAACGATGGCCGGGTTCTCGTGACCCTCGCGCGGGAGGCTGCGATACAGCAGGGAGAGGCGTTCGAAATCGTGATCGCGTGAGGACGGCGGGACGCTGCAAACGGAGCGGCGCGGGTGACCCCGTCATGTACCCGCGCCAGAACGTTGTATCTCTCCGGGGGCCTATCTTCCTCCGCGGTAGCCGCCACCACCACCGCCCCCGCCTCGCATGCCGCGGCCGCCGCCGCCGCCTTGCATGCCACGGCCGCCACCGCCGCCGCCGCCCCGCATGCCGTAGCCCATACCACCGCCCATGCCGAACCCTTCGTCCGCGTTCCAGACGCCATCGCCGTTCGTGTCTCGGGCGTTGAACTGTTCACGCGTCATCTCGGGGTGCACGGCGACGGCTTCTTCAAACGAGATCAGGCCATCCGCGTTTGTGTCCATGCGGGCCCGGTTTCCGGGTCTGGTTTCCTGGGAGGTCTCCAAGGCATCCGGCGCGGGTGCTTGAACAACGGGTTCCGGAGCCGTGGTTTGGGGGGCCTGCGGGGTGGCGGGCGCGTTGCGGTCCTTTGTTGACAGGTAGATACTGGCGGTGACGGCGCCGAACGCGATCAAGGCGGCTGCAGCGAGTACCAGGGTGCTTCTCATGGGTTCTCTCCCGTGCCGAAGGTGTCTCTTGTGTCCGTTCGTATCGGCTGCCGTGATGAGGAGCAATCGCTGTGCCATACGCGGCCGGATACCGGCGATGGCCGTTCCTACAGGCTTTTGGGGGCCGATCCGGGCCTGGGGCGGGGGCACCTTCAACAGACTTGGGACAAGATGCGGGCAAATCGTGCACACCGGCCGTGTCGTGGTGCGCAATGATTGCAGGCGGAGCGCCCTGAAAGACGGGGAACAGGCCCGTGCAACGGCGCACGGGCCCGTTCACAAAAGGATGGTAGCCCGTAGGGGACTCGAACCCCTGTGACAGGACTGAGAATCCTGCATCCTAGACCGCTAGATGAACGGGCCACACTATAGAGAGAAACTAAAGTCTTGTTTGGTTGCCGGACTAGGACTCGAACCTAGACAACCCTGATCCAGAGTCAGGTGCCCTACCATTAGGCCATCCGGCAACGTTGCGGGATTTTAGCGCAATGCGGATGGGAGAGTCAAGAAAGTGGCCGGAGGAAGTGAGCGCCGTTGGCGTGGGGAGGGCGTGCGGCCTTGACGCCGCGGGATAAACGGCCTATCTTTGCGGAGGTTTCTGCATGACGGGTACCGAGGTTTGAGTTTGCGCGCTCCTCTTGTGAGCGGCGCGTGTCACAGGGAGTGCATCAATGCATCGACGTCAGTTTTTGAAACTGGGGGCGGGCGCGACCGCGGCGGGCGGTCTTCTGCCGGGAGCGGCTGTGGCGGCCCGGGCCGCGGAACGGGACGTTGCGGCGGGCTTGGAGACTGCGGGACCCGCGGCGTCGCTGCTGCGGGATTTCACGGCCGAGGACCACCGCAGGCGGCTGCAGAACATCGGCCGGTGCACGCAGAGCATACGCTCCTGCATGCGCAAGCATCTGATTACGGACTACCTGCCCGCGCAGTGCTGCTACAACCTGGGCGAGTATCCCGGCCGCGCGCCGTATGATCCCGGCGCGGAGGACGAAGCGGAACTGGACCGGCTCCAGGAGCACGGGATTCAGGTGCTGCAGGTGTTCGACGACTGGAACGATTCCCTGGGGTTGTTTGGCGGCGACAAGTATACGGCGTGCAACCCGGCAGGGTACCGGCGTTTCATCGAGATGGCCCATCGGCGCGGGATGAAGGTGCTGACATACACGTCGCCCTGTTTTGTCGAGCGGGCGCATCCGGGTTTCCGCCAGGAATGGAGCCGGGAGGGCGACTTCCTTATTGTGGGGTATTGGGACATGGCCCGGTGCGCGCCCGCGAGTCCCGGATGGCGCGCGTTTGTGTTGCCGCGTCTGGCGCGTATTCTGGACGAGTACGGTTCGGACGGGATCTACATGGATGGCGGCTACCTGGCGAATCAGCATGCGGCGAAACAGCAGATGCCGCTGGCGCCGGACGAGGTCGCGGCGTTTGAGGAAACGCCGGAACATGACGGGGCGTTTGTGGACTTGATCGCGCTCGTGTATGCCGAGGTGAAACGGCGGGGAGGCATTCTGAAGCTGCACGTGAACGGCGCGGAGCAACCTCAGAGCGGCGGGTTGAAGGTCTACGATTATCTGTGGGTGGGCGAAGGCGTGGCGCAGGTGGATCCGCTGCGAGAGACGGTGAAGAACCATCCGCCGTACGTGGTTCCCTGCATCGACATGGGATTTGCGAGCGTGGAATCCGAAAACGAGCCGTTCCTGCACTCCATTCCCTACATGCAGTTCCCCGTGTTGATGGGCGGGCGCACGTTCACGGGCGAGCGGGGCCTGATCCCCGGCGTGAAATACAACGACGATTTCTGGATGCAGCGGTGCCGGGATGCGTGGGCGCAGTACCGGGCTGATCCGGCGAAGCTCCATTGCTACAGTGCCTGGGACGCTGTTCCCGGGAGCGCCGAGACCCGGCCTATGCACGCGCGCTGGCTGAAACGGTACCTGCCGCTCGTCGAAGAAGGCACGTGGGCCTGGCTCGAGATTGGGGATTCCTCGTTGTTCGCCGCGCCGTTGCCCGAAGGGGTCGTGGCGTCGGCGTTTGCCAATCGGACGCTGTATCTTGTGCTGGCCAATTACGGCCGCACGGCGGCATCGGTGCAGACCGCGGCGGCGTATGTCGCGGCCGACGGGCCCGACGCCCAGGCCGGCACTTCCTGGGAGCTGGCGCCGCGTTCGTTGCGCATTCTGCGATTGTCGGCGTGACCGGTCACGCACCGGAGTAAATGGCGAAGAACGAGGACCTGTTCCCAGCGCGGTTCCCGGCGCGGCCACGCGTTACGGCCACATGCGAGGCAGGGAATAAGGTATGGAATGTGGTGCGTTCCATGCTTTCGAGGATATGCGTGGGAAAAAAAGGAGGGGGGAGGCGGGGCCGTTTGGCCCACATGCGGGAGGGTCTCCCATGGCAGGGGTACAGTCGGGCGTGGAGTTTTTCCAGCAGGTATTTGGCGGGTCGTGGATTACGCAGGGCATCTGGGTGGCGGCGGAGCTGGGAATCGCGGATCTCCTGGGCGACGGTCCGCGCTCCGCGGCGGAATTGGCGGAACAGACGCATACCCATCGTGATTCGTTGTATCGGGTTCTTCGTGCCCTTGCGGGCGCGGGGGTTTTTGCCCAGGATGCTGAAGACCGGTTCTCGCTGACCCCCTTGAGTGAATCGCTGCGAACGAATGGGGCGTTGTCGCAGCGCCCGTTTGGAATCATGATGGGCGCGGAGTTTCATCAGGCGTGGGGCGAACTGCTGCATAACGTAACGTCCGCACGGGTGAGCCGGGATTTCAGAAGCGGTTCGGCCAACCCTTTTTTGAGTACATGACGGAGCGGCCACACCGGCACAGCGTGTACGATGCGGCGATGGGCGCATTCGGGCTGACGGAAACGCACGCCGTGCTGGATGCGTATGACTTCGGGGCGTATCGCACCGTGGTGGATGTGGGGGGCGGGAGCGGGATGTTCCTGGGCGCTCTTTTGAACCGGTATCCGGAGGTCCGGGGGACGCTATATGATCTGCCTGCCGTGGCGGACCGCGCACGCTCGGCCTTCGCTCCGGAGTCGGGTCTGGATGGCCGGTTTCGTGTGGAGGGGGGAGATTTCTTCGCGTCGATCCCTTCCGGCGCGGATGTGTATGTGATGCAGCACATCATCCATGACTGGCAGGACCCCGAAGCGGAGACCATTCTGCGCAACTGTCGGGCGGCCATGACGCGGGGCTCGCGGGTGCTGCTGGTTGAGATCGTGATCCCGCCCGCGGATGCGCCGAGTTTTGGCAAGTGGCTTGATCTGATGATGCTGCTCGTGAACGGCCGGGAGCGCACGGAAGAGGAGTACCGCCGCTTGTTCTCGGCGGCCGGCCTGCAATTGACCCGGTTGATCCCGACGGACTCCGAGGTCAGCATCATCGAGGGGGTCCCGGCGGGATGACCTGAGCCCCGTTTTTTCCGGCTGGCCCGCGTTCGTGTGACGGCGCTTCTCTGACAGGCGCATTCCGGATGCAGGGCGCGGCTGGTGGCAGGAGCAGGACGCCTCGGGGGGAAAGCGCAGGGCGGGACGGGTGTGTTTGAGAGGGTTCGGGGGGAATCCCTGCCTTGCGGCCGCACCGGCGCGACACGGCGTATTCCTACTGGTGATTTGGGGGAAATGCTCTACCGCACTGGGGTATGATGTGAGAGATTACGGTGGCGTGCCTGGCGAAAGGACTCGGGGGTTCGTGCCGGTGCTCCGTGAGTTCGGCCTCGCATACCCTGCAACCTGCCCGGGAAGGGCTTGATAAGGAGACGCGAAGATGGGGTACCTCAGTCAGGAAGAGCGCGACATTCGGCTTGCCAAGGTTCAGGAGATTCTGCAGGCCAACGACCTGGATTTGGCGCTTGTCTACTATGACGAATTCAACATTGGCAACGGGTGGTATCTCACGGGCTGGTGTCCGCAGTTTGAAAGCGGCGCGGTGCTGGTGTTGAAGGATGGGAGCGCGATGCTGCTGGGCGGTCCGGAGAGCGAACCGTTCGCGAAGCAGGACAGCGCGATCACGGAGACGCGGAATTTTCCGGTGTTCATGGTTCCGGACGAAGAGTATCCCAACGCGACGATCACGGATTTCCCGACACTGTTCGCGGAATTGAAAGCGAAAGAAGGGACCATCCGGCGGGCGGGCCTGGTCGGGGGTGGCCGGATGCCGGCGGATTGTTACCGGCAGATCACCGAGGGATTCCAGGGCGTGGAGCTCGTGGACATCACGGAAGCGTTCCTGGCGTTGCGCCACGACAAGTCGGCGTGGGAACGGGAACAGATTCGTGCGGCGTTCGGGCTCGCGGACGCGTGTTACGACGCGATGGCGAAGGCGATCACACCGGGTGCGATGGAGATCGAGGTCGCGGCGGCCGGCGAGTATGCGGCGCGGAGCCGGGGCGCGACGGGGTTCGGATTCAGCGCGATCGTGGGGTCGGGTGCGCGGGCCAACGCGGTCGTTCCGACGGCGACGACCAAACGGCTCGAGGCGGGCGAGCTGGTGATGGTTGGTCTTGCGCCGAAGGTGAAAGGCTATGCGGGGGTCATGGGTCATTCCCTGCCGGTGTCGGGCAGCTATTCGGCGTCGCAGCAGGAGATGCTGGGCCATCTGAAAGAAGTGTTCCGGTTGACCCGGGCGCAATTGATGCCCGGACGCAAAGGCAGCGAGATCGACGCTCCGGGCCGGGCGTATTTCGAAAAACACGGTCTGCTGAAATACCTGGTGTGCCCCTTCGCGCACACGATCGGCCTGCATGAGGCCGAAGCGCCGTTCTTTGGTCCCAACAGCCAGGATGCCCTGAGGCCGGGGATGACGGTCTGCGTGGATGTGAGTTTCTTCGGGCATCCGGAATGGCACGGCGCCCGCATCGAGACGGGCTACGAAATCACCCAGGACGGCCCCGTGCCGTTCAGCGCTAAGATGGACAAGCTGCTTACCACGTGATGGGCGCGGCCCCGCGGCCCGGAGATGAACTGTCGTCCCCGGGCCCGGGCGCCGGTGCATCGGCTCACACTCGGTTCCGAGGCGCCGATGATGCGGCGGCCTGGTGGGCAGGTTTTGGGTTGCATGAGATTCGGGACGGGGCATCGTCCTGAAGGAGGCGCGGAGATGGTGGAGCAATTGCGGGCGCATGACGCGAACCTGGTAGAGCTCGAATGCGGTCAGGGGAGCATTCTGATTCCGCCGTCGCTTGGCGGGCGCATTTTTTGTCAGTTGACCGGAGAACTGGTGCACCGGCTTGACGTCGAGGCGTTGCGGCATCCTTCGCCGACGGAATACGACAATCTTGGGGGCAACTCGCTCTGGCCAGCACCCGAAGGCGGGCCGTTCGCGTTTAATTACCTGCCCGAGAGCGATGCATGGATGGTGCAGGACGGCATCGCCAAGGCCGCGCCGCGCGTCGTGCGCGATGACGAGGATTGCGTCCGGGTGGAGAAACGGATCGTATTGACGAACCGGCGGGGCACGCGTCTCGACCTGAACTACCGCAGGCTGATCTGGGCGCGCGCACTTCACCCGATTGCCGGGTTGCTGGATCTGGAAGGTTTGACCTATGACACGCTGGACGCTTTCGAGCCGCTGGGGGATTACGATGCCGAGAGCGTGCTTCTGGCGCCGTGGTCGCTCGAGCAGTTTCCCGGGGCAGAAGGCATCGTGGCCTTTGGGCAGGTGCCGGAGAGCGACGCCGCGCTGAATTGCGATTTCTATGGCGACCCGGGCGAGCGCATTGCGTGGCGGCCGGACCACTTCGTGTTCCGGCTCGGGGGGAAGGAGCGTCATCAGATAGGCGTGCGGGTGGACCATGATCCCCGCTGCATTGGCGCGCTGGACGCCGCGCGGTCGATGCTGTTTGTGCGCAAGGCCCGTCCCCAGCAGGGCGCCTATTTCAATATCGCCGACAATGAACAACCGGACGGGCCGTTCTCGACGGCGGACCTGTACAGCATTTTCAACGGCGGGGAACTGGGCTTCTTCGAGCTCGAGACGATTGGGGCGATGCAGACCGCGAAGGGCCTCCTGGCGGCCAGCACCTTGCTGTCGCAGACCGTGATCCTGCGGGGGAGTCCGGAGAAGCTGCTCGCGTATCTTCTGGAAACGGAAGGTTTGCAGCCCGACGAGTCGATTCTGAACACGTGAGCGTGACGTGAGGGGGCGGGCCGCCCACAACCAGGGGGAGTGGAAGGCGCATGCAACTCAATTTCCTGGACTGGTCGATTGTGGTGGCGTCACTGGTATTCTCGTTGCTGGTGGGGCTGTATTTTACCCGCCGGGCCAGTCGCAGCCTGCGCGAGTTTTTCACGGCGGAAGGGAGCCTTCCCTGGTGGCTGGTGGGGACGTCGATGGTGGCGACGACCTTTGCAGCGGACACGCCGCTCGTGGTTTCGGGACTGGTGCGCAAAGGGGGGATCTACGAGAACTGGCTGTGGTGGAGCGCTCTGATGGGCGGAATGATGACGGTCTATTTTTTTGCGGGTCTGTGGCGTCGCGCGGGGCTGCTGACGGACGTGGAGTTTGTGGAATTGCGGTATGAAGGGAAGTCGGCGGCGGCGTTGCGCGCGTTTTTTGCCGTGTACTCGGGGCTGCTCGTGAATTGCATCGTGATGGGCTGGGTCACGCTCGCGATGAGTAAGATTCTCCACGTGATGATGGGCTGGGACAAGGTGTTCTCGGTGGCGATTCTGGTGATTCTGACGCTGGTCTACACGACGCTCTCGGGCTACTGGGGCGTGGTGGTGACGGATTTTTTTCAGTTTGGGCTTGCGATGGTCGGAGCGATTGCGCTGATGGGCATCGTGTTCTTCGAGATGGGCGGCCCGGGCCCGCTGGTGGAGCAGGTGCTGGCGGCGCCGGGCGTGGATCCGAAGGTGCCGGATTTCCGCACGGCCACGAACCTGGCCATCCTCACATTCGTGGTTCAGGTGGCCTTGCTGTGGTGGGGCGGGGGCCAGGGGGGCGGCTATCTGACGCAACGGCTGTTTTCGGCGAAAGATGAGCGGCACGCGGCGAAGGCGTTTCTGTGGTTCAATATTGCGCATTACGTGTTGAGGCCGTGGCCGTGGATCGTGGTTGGTCTGGCGTCGCTGGTGTATTTTCCGCTGCAGGCCGGCGAGGATCCCGAACTGGCTTATCCGCAAATGATCGTTCGGCTGATGCCGGGGGGGCTGCGCGGGCTCATGGTGGCCTCACTTTTCGCGGCCTTCATGAGCACGTTGAGCACGCAATTGAACTGGGGCGCGTCGTACCTGGTGAGTGATCTTTACAGGCGCTTTTTCGTGACGGCCGCATCCGAACGGCATTATGTGAATGCGTCGCGGGTCTTGATGGTGGTGTTGATGGTGCTGGGCGCGCTGGCGGCGTGGCAGTCGGAGAGCATTGCCAAAGTGTGGATCTACCTGATGACGATCGGGGCGGGCGGCGCGTTCGTGGGGCTTCTGCGGTGGTACTGGTGGCGGGTGAATGCATGGGCGGAGATCGGCGCGATGGTGGGTTCGCTGATCGTGGCCAACGGCAACATCTTCTGCATGCCGCTGGCGAGTCTGGGCCTGATTTCACCGGAGGCGATGGAGCGTGTCAACTGGTTTTATGCGTCGGATACCTATGCCATTCGCATCATTTTTATCATCGGCATCTGCACGGTGGTGTGGATCGCCGTGATGTACCTGACGCCGCCGGTTTCGGAGGCGCATCTCGAGCGCTTTTACCGGCGGATCCGGCCGGGCGGCTGGTGGGGGCCGATCGCCCGGAAATGCCCGGAGATTAAGCCGCCGTCGTCGTTTCGTCTGTGGATAGGGTGGTTCGCGGGGACGGTCTGCATTTATACGGGCCTGTTCGGGGCGGGGTATGTGTGCCTGGGACGGTACGGTATGGCCCTGGCGGCCTTTGTCGCGAGCGCGGTGAGTGGATGGTACATGATCAACAACATGCCGCGTGAGGAAACGGAGCCGCCGGAGATCCCCGCGGCGTTGGCTTTCGAGCCGGCAGAGCCGCTGTCTCAGGATTGAGGGCGGCGCGGCCCGGTCCGCAGCAGGAGGAGCTGTACGCCAATAGCCGCGGCGGCGAGGAGGGGGGCGTATTGAAACGCGGCGGGGACGCCGATGGCTTCCGCCAGGTGCCCGAACGCCAGACCGCCTGCGAAGCCTCCCGCGCCGAGGACCCCTTCGTTGATGGCCGCGTTGCGGTGGCGCGTCCGAGCGTGCGCGAGACTGTAGTAGATGCTGGCAAAGAAACACAGGCCGTAGTTGAACCCGACGACGGCGAAGCAGGCGGCCATAACGGTCACGCTGCGTGCACAGCTCAGCAGCACGAAGGCGAGCGCGGCGGCCATCTGTCCCGCGGCCAGGAGCGCATAGCGTCCTTGCCAGGCGGAAGTTCGGCCCATGATGGCGAAGCATATCACGGTCCAGAGCGACAGGGTGAAGGCCAGCCAGGAGTACGCGGTGGCGGGTCCGAGCGCATCGAAGAATGCCGGGCGGATACCGGGGAAAAACAGGAGCGAGCCCTCGGCGGCGAGCGTCTCGACGCGGAGGGGGTAGACCGAGCGCACGGCGGCGAAGAGACCGTTGGCCGTGAACGTGGCCGCCCAGGAAGCGTAGAGAAGGCCGGGGGTGACGTTGCGGGAGGCGGTTTCTTCGTGGTGGCGCTCGTCGCGGGGGGCGGGGCTGATACGCGGATTCCGGGGCGCCAGGGAGAGGACGAGGCCGGCTACGGCGAGGCTGAGGACGGTCAAGAGGGCGAACGGAAGGCGGAAATCGGCGTCGTAGAGCGGGCCGGTCAGGAGCGGGCTGAGCGTGAACCCGAAGGCCGTTGCGGTGTTGAAACCGGCCAACCGCCGAGCGCGGATTTCAGGATCCGGTTCCAGGCCGAGCCATGCCTGCATGGCGGGCCACGCCAGCGCCAGGCCCAGGAAAGGCGCGGATGCGACAACGATGCACAGACCTGGACTGCGCACCCACGGTACCAGCGTGAAGACGACGGCAAACCCGAGCACGCCGCCCACCGCCCAGACGAGGGGATTTCGCGCACGGGACAGCATGGCGGCGGATGCGAGGCAGGCGAAGGCGTACACGGCCATCTGGACGGCGCCCACGGTGCCGGAGAGCGCGGCTCCGCCGTTCAGTTGCTGGATGACGAAGAAGGGCATGGCGGTGAATCCGACGGCGACGGAGAAGTCGAGGAGGAACGCCGCCAGGTACATCCGGTGCTGCGGTCGACGGAGGGGGCAGACCATCATGATGACCTTTCCGCGTTCGGAATCCGTGCGATTCCGTTGGCCATCAGCATTGCCGGACTCCCCGCCGGGCCACACGGTTGATCGCACGCTCGCTCCCTGTGTTGATGCGGGTTTGCATATCGAATTCAAGGACCCCCTGCAATCCGGTTGCAGGATATCGTGCCGGGCGCTCAGGCGTTACGGCTTCTGTTTGCGGCAGGGTGGATCATCCGCATGCCACGCGGCCGTGTCAAGGTCTCGCGCGAATCCCATGAACGCGGTGTCAGCTCTTTGCGTGGCGCGTGGTGGACGTGGTGGACGGTATGGACGGTATGGACGGGGACAACCGGGACGCAAGAGTCCACCCCCGGCCGCTTCGCGGCCACCCCCGCCAGNNCCGCCAGCGGGGGACACAAGACCGGGACACGAGAATTCTGGGCCCCCGGCTTCTGTTGGCGAGGATGCAGGGCTTGTTCAACCCCTATCGGGGTTGGGTCGTCGCGATGTGCATGATCCCTGGGCTGCGCCCAGGGCTACTCAAATTTGACCCCGTTCCGGGGTCCCCGGAGCCCCATGTTCATTATCTGCGGGGCTGCCCCGATCCCCTGTGTAATTGCAGGGGCAGCCCTCCGTGGCTGCCCATCCGGCTTGCACGGGGACACGCAGTCGCGCGGCGGACGGCGCCTGGGACATGTCCCAGTTCGAATGACCATACGGATCCGCGTGGTGCCAACGGATGGGAAGCATGGGAAGCATGGGAAGCATGGGAAGAATGGGAAGAATGGGAAGAATGACCACGCGGGTCGCGTGGTCATCCGGGTTTGGAACGTCCTCACCATCGTTCAGGCAGACGCGTCCACGCACGCTGCTGTCGGGCGCCGAGCCTGGCGTCAATGGGTTTCGTTTGTCCCGCCGAAAAACACCACGTAGTTCTTGCCGTATTTTGCCGCGCATTTCGGGCAGGTGGTGTACCACATGTACCATTTCCGGATGGACTGGTCGTGGTCTCTGGCATAGGCCTCGAAGTCCTTGCACCAGGCGCCGGTGTTCTTGTACGGCCCTTCGTAGACTTTGCACAGGAATTTACCGCTGAGCGTTACATTCTCGACGCCGGGGACTTCCTTGTCGACCGCGAGATAGACGTCCATATTCCATTTCGACGTGTGGTCGGACAGGCACAGATGGTCAGGGATGGCGGCGCCCGCGTCGCGGACCTTATTGTCGAGGGCCCTCATGACCTTGCCGAAACCGATCGGCATGTAGAGGAAGGTGAAGACCCGGTCTTTGATGAAGCGCTTGTCCTTCCACTCGAGCGTTTTCCCGTCCCAGGGAACGGGATCGAACACGGGGCAGCATATCTCGGTTTCCATGGCACTTCCCTCCTGCAGGCCGTGGGGTTTCATCCTATCGCTCGGGGTGCAGGGCGTCAAGGGGAAGCGGGGGGAAGCGAGACTATTCGCAACCCGGACTTTCAGGACGCGCGGGCTTCTTCGGCGAACGCGACGATATTCTCCCAGGGGGTTTCGGGCTGGATGCGATTGGAGGGGCACAGGATGGCGCAGTTGTCTTCGGCACAGAGCTGTCTGGTAGCCCGCACCCAACTGCGGATGTCGCGCGGCGTGCCGAAGGGGAAGAGAGTTTGGGCGCTGATGGTGGCGCACAGGACGATGTCCCGGCCGAACGCGCGGCGAATGCTCGCGAAATCCATGCATTCGGGCTGGATGGGGTGCAGGATGTGGAATCCCGTCGCGACGATGTCAGGGAGGATCGCTTCGATCCGGCCGCAGCTGTGGAGAAAGAAGGACGTTTCGGGAAACCGGCTCCGGACGGCGTCGAGCACCTCGTGCCATCGCGGCCGGATGAACCGCCGCCAGAGTCCGGGGTCGATCTGCAACCCGGTCTGCATGCCGGCGTCGTCGTAGAAACAGAGCACATCGATTCCTGCGCGTGCGGATTCCAGGGCGAGGGTTCTGGTGTATTCGGTCACTTTCCGGATGACGGCCTCCGCCATTTCCGGCGCGGCGAGCAGGTCCATCATGAACTGCTGCATTCCGCGCAGCCACCAGGACCATTCGTAAATGCTGCCCGCATAGCCGAAGACGGGATAGCCCCGGGCGTGAAACGTCTCGACGATGCTGGCCGTGCCGCCGGCATCGATCACGGGCGTGGGGAACGCCTCGACATCGCGGATCGTGGCGGCGGCTGCCAGGGGCGGGAAGGTTTTCTCATAGGTCCCTTCGGCGCCGCCGGCCCAATGGCCGATGCCCCATTCGTCGAACACGGTTCCGGGTTCGACCCTGGCATGAAGCGCGGCAGGGTCGGCCCCTCCGAAGCGCGTGGGGAGCGACGCGGTACGGAAATCGTAGGCAAAGAACTCTTCCGGGCGGTCCGCCCCGGTCTGTTCTCGGAACACGTCCATGACGGGCGCGGTCAACCCGGGCGTGGCGCCGACGTCGAGGGTAAACGGAATCCACTCCGCGTGTTCATGGCGTATGACCCGTGCCAGATTCTCGCGGGGGCTCGTGCTCACGGGAGTGCTCCTTGTTGCCGGCCGATTGGATGGACAGATTCCCCGGCGGCTATTGTCTTGTCAAGGTTTCCACTCGAGGATCTGACCGTCCAGGCGGAGGCGGTCCTGAAGTTTGGGGATATCGATATCCTGGACGGCCGTTTCCGCGTCAATGGCCATGGCCGCGGCGGTGGCGGCGGACTGGCCCAGCACCATGAAAACCGGCTCCATGCGAATGGAGCCGTAGGCGATGTGCGACGCGGCGAGGCAGACCGGTACGAGCAGGTTGGTGCATTCGGCGCGCCGGGGGCGGATGGAGCGGTAGGCGATGCGGTAGGGGGGAAAGCCTCCGACCTCGACGTCGCCTTCGTTCCAGACGCGGCCGTCCTTGACGTAGCGCTGCACATGGTGTGAATCCATGGTATACGCGGCGAGGCCGACCGCGTCGTAGACGTTTGCGCGGCCTTCGCAATTGTGCTGGGTCATGACATAGTCGGAGATCATGCGGCGGGCTTCCCGGACATAAAGCTGGTGCGGCCATCCGCCCGTATCGACGAATTCGTCCTTTGCGAGGCCCCACGGACTCATTTCGTTTCGGACGTGTTCGGGGACGCGCGGGTCGTTGACGAGAAACCACATCAGTCCCTGCTGGTAGTCTTTGTGCTCATTGAAGATGCGTTCACGGACGGTGTAATCCCCGTCGGGGTACTCGTAGTTCATGCCGATGTTGTCGGTGGCAAACGCGCCCTTATTGTTCGTGTCGGTCTTGCGGTTGGGCATTTTTGTGGAGAGCTTCATGACGGTCCAGTGCCCGGCCTTGAGGTAGCGGAGCAGGAGTTCATAGCGCAGCGGGTCGTAGTTCTCCGGTTTGGGGAAGGGCATGCGGTTGTCCGGGTCGTCGGTCAGGCACATGCGGAAGTTGTAGGCCTGAACGCGGTGGTCGCCGGCGCCTTCTTCGCCGGGCCCCCCCTCCTGAATGCCGGGCAGGAGTCCGCTGGCGGGGTCGGCTTCGACGACGTAGGGGTCGATGGCGCATTCGAACTGGTGGTATATGGCGTTTTGGGTCTGGACGCCGTTAAGGGTTTCGGCGTAGGTGGCGTTGGATTCGCGCCCGACGTGATAGGCGACGCCGGCCCGGGCCATGAGATCGCCCTCATAGGTCGCGTCGATAAAGACGCGTCCTTCGATGCGGAGGCCGCTTTCCATTACGATGGTGCTGATCCGTCCGGCGTCCATCACTACGCCCCCGCGCAGGTCAAGGCGTTCATCGTAGATGACGGGGATGTTCGCCTCTTCAATCATGGCCTTGTAAGTGTTCTCCGCGACATGCGGTTCGAAGGTCCAGGCTTCCTCCTTGCCGTAATGCGCGCCGAGGCGGCGGTAGAACTCGCGGGCGATGCCGCCGATGGCGGCCTTGTTGCCGATGTCCGTCGCGCCGAGACCGCCGGAGGTCAGGCCGCCGAGGTGGCGCCCGGGATGAACGATGACCGCGGTCTTGCCCATGCGGACGGTCTGGACGGCGGACGCGACGCCCGCGGAGGTCCCGCCGTAAATCACCACGTCATACGATTCCGCGGCGTGGGATGGCAGTGCCCAGAGGCAGACACCTGCCAGGCAGGCGATGAAATGAATTGCGCGACTGCACATGCTGTTATCCTTTCATGACGATGCCGGTCTTTTGCCTGGCGCAGTTGATCGCAGCCCCAGCGCGGGTGTTGTTTTCCTCATCATAACGCATTGCCGCGCGGAAGCGGACCCCTGGGGTTGCGCCGTGTCTTCCGGCACTCTATACTTTCGCCCGTTGAATGCACATGAACCGGTTGAAACCCGCACCGACGAGGTAACGAGCATGGCGCGAATCACGACGCTGACACGGCCGAAGGTGAACCAGGCGTATGTTCATCAGGGCATTGTCCTGACCATTCTTGAGAAGCAGTTGGACAATTTGCTGTCCAGTCTGAGCGGCACCCTGGAAAAACCGCAAGAGCAATAGACCAAGGCGCCTGCTCCGGATGAACGGGGCACGCCGGTGAAACCGCCCGTCGTTTCCGCGTGTCAATCGAGTTGCTGGAGAAGCTGGGCCGCGCTCTTGTCGGGTTCGGGCGCTTTTCCGCGCCAGATTTCGGTGCCGGTGGTGGTATTGGTCGAACCGACGTAAAGATACCCGTCGGGACATGACTTCATGGTTCGCCATCCGTAGTTTCTGGGGTCGCCCATTCCGTCCATCGTAACCGGGTACCATTTCACGCCGTCGGGACTCTTGAAAATATCTCCTCCCGCGTGGGTAAACCGGTAGAAGTCTTCGGTATCAAAGAACAGGTTCAGCAGACGGCTGACGGTCTCGATCGTGCTCTTCTCCTGCGGCTTCTGGAAAAAGGCGATCACGCCTTCCAGATTGGAAAGAAGTCCGGAGAGGAGGGTGCCCTGGTCAAACGTGGAGGCGTAGAGCCAGCCATCGTGTTCCTCCATCCACCAGAGGTACGAGTTGGTGAAGTGATTGAACCCCGATGCATACCCTGAGATGGACTGAGGCCCGACGACGGTCTCCCACGAGTCGTCTTCGTTGATTCGGATGATGTCGCATCCTTCGAAGGCGTTTCCGCTGGAGGGATTGAACCCGGCAATGTAGAGCTGGGTGCCGAAATAGAGTTTGTCCTGGAACAGGATGGGCATGCCGGCGTTTTCGTTATGCGCGCTGGGGCCACCCCCGCTGACGACGCGCACGTACTCGTAGTCATCGGAACCCGGCGCGACCGGGCGCAGTTTCCAGATGTCGAATCCGTCGATGTCGTTCTTGGTGCCGGCGTATATCCAGCCCTGGTAGGCGATGAGCGCCTGGACGCCGCGGTTGTTGGGATCGCCGAAGCCGTTCTGCATGATGGGGCGGAAATTGAGGCCGTCATCCGATATCCAGATTTCACCCGGAGGCGGGGCCTCGCCAAAACTGTCGTAGGCGACGGCGAGATAGATGCGTCCGTCGAGCTGTTCGGCCCATCGGATGGATCCGCCGAGCTGGTCGAAGGTGAAGACGTGTTCCCATTCGCCGTAGTTGCCGGTTTTTGAGCGCCACAGGACGGAATCTTCCCCCTGGGTGGCGGCATAGAGGAACCGGGAGGACGGCGCGTCTTTTTCTGTGTCCGCGGCCTGAAGGATGGTCATGAACCGGATCCCGATGGTCTTGAAACTGCCCTCGTCCTCGACGTCGCGATAGTCGAAGACGGTTTCCCATTCGGTGGGCCCGAGATCGGGGCGGTAACGCCGGATTTCAGGCGGGCAAATGGGCGCGTCGAGGATGTCGCCGCCGTTCATCAGGACCTGAGCGTAAAACCCGATGAGCCCGCCCATGTTGTTGCAGGTGCCGACATAGAGATAGCCTTCGCCGGCCCCGTCCGCCTTGAAGTACTCCATGGAATAGGCATAATCATTGTGGTCGACTTGCTGGTCCGCGGCCTCGAAGCCGTCGACGTTGACTTGTTCGAAATCTTCCTGAGTCAAGCCGCCGCACTGCGGCAGGAGAGCGCACATGATGCACGCAGCGCCCAGAGAAACGACGTGACTTCTGAAAATGTGTCTGTTCATGTGTTACCCCGTCTGTGTGTGGGCCAGAGTTGAAACTGGTCGGCATCCCTGATACTGAAACTAATGTTAGCCGGAAGCAGAACGGGGTTCAACCCTTTATTATCGCCACCTGTCACGGGGAACGATCGGGAGAAAACGGTATGTCGAGCATCCTGTTTCCGCTGGGGGTAGCCTGGGTCGCGGCACTGGCCACGGTTCCCGCGACCCCCTGCGGCCGGGAGGTGCGCGTCAGCAAGGGCGTGTTCGCGCAACCGGAGGGCGGTACGCTGGGGATGACGATCTATGAGCCCCGGGAGCGGGGCGCCGGACTTCGGCCCGGCATGGTGCTGATTCATGGCGGGGCGTGGCGCTTTGGTCCGCGCTGGCAGCAACGCTGGTATTGCCGCGCGTTCGCGCGGGCGGGCTACGTCGTGATGTCCATCGACTACCGGTTGATGCCGAAATACCCGTTTCCCCATTGCTTGTATGACTGCAAGGCAGCGGTGCGCTGGCTGCGCCTGCACGCGGGCGAATACCAGGTGGACCCGGAGCGCATTGTGGCGTTTGGG
Organism: Candidatus Hydrogenedentes bacterium UBA2224; assembly: GCA_002348185.1. Classification (GTDB taxonomy): domain Bacteria; phylum Hydrogenedentota; class Hydrogenedentia; order Hydrogenedentales; family SLHB01; genus UBA2224. The sequence continues at coordinate 30,902 of DDYW01000036.1, forward strand.
GCCTCGGCCGGCGGTCACCTGGCGGCCTTTCTGGCGGCCACGGGTCCCGAAGATGGCCTGGAAGGCGACGAGAATCCCGGGGCGTCGAGCGCGGTGCGGGCGACGGTGTCGTTGTACGGGGCGGTCGATCTGACCAAATACCGGGACCTGGGGCTTCCGGGCATCTCGGGCAGGCGGGTGGCGAAAGGCATGCTGAAGTTTGCCGGAACGGAGGTGGCGAAAGAAGGGGAGGACCCGCTGGCGGCGGCGTCGCCTATCACCTACGCGAAGCCGGGGATGGCGCCGGTGTTTCTGGCGCATGGGATGTCGGACGTGCTGGTGCATTATGAGCAATCGGAGGCGTTCCAGGCGCGGTTGCAGGAGTTGGGCGTGCCCGTGCGCCTGGTGGGGTATCCGCGCCGGAACCACGGGTTTGACTATGTCCATTGGAAACAGCGCCAGGCGCTGTTTGGGGAGATGCTGGAGTTTCTGAAGGAACACAACCGGTAAACCGGCGGAGGCACGTGGCCACCCTGCTGGCGGGGGACAGGGCCCGCACTACGATTTTGACTTTCGACGGCGTTATTGTCTGCCGTCCCTACGGGACTCGTGCTTTGATCGATACGGGGGTTCCCACCACTGAAGTGGTGGGCTATTATCTGTCGTCCCTGCGGGACTTGGGGTTTGACGGAACGGAGGTTCCCACCACTGAAGTGGTGGGCTATTGTCTGTCGTCCCTACGGGACTTGGGGGAGCAGCGCCATGCCCGCCAACGCGAGGCGAGGGCGCCAAATTCGCGTGTAGCGGTCTTGTGTCGTCCGCGGACGGGGGTGGACTCTTCGGTCCAGGCGTCCCCGTTCACCCGGTCTATTCTGTCTATTCCGTCCATTCCATGGATTCTGGCGAAGATGTTAAAGAAGTTTTGCCCCTTTCCTGCGGTGGTTTGTTCATTGCGTCCACCAGAAGACAAGAATGCAGGCGAGACGCCTGCGCTACAAGACAAGAATGCCCGCCGGGGGCGGCGGTCCCGCACGGGAAAATTCCAGAGAAGAAGACGAAGAACGGGGACA